>JBEBWZ010000082.1:0-15277 GCA_040391865.1 Solimonas flava | reverse complement strand
CCCTGCGGACCGGCATCGCCCTGCGGACCTTGCGCACCCGTGTCACCCTGCGGTCCCTGCGGACCGGCATCGCCCTGTGGGCCTTGCGCACCCGTGTCACCTTGCGGCCCCTGCGGGCCGGTGGGACCTTGCGCACCTGCAGCGCCCTGCGCCCCCTGCGGACCGGCTGGGCCTTGTGCGCCGTCGGCGCCCGCTGGTCCCGCCGGACCTTGCGCGCCATCGGCCCCATCCGCACCCGCCGGCCCCTGCGGACCCGCTGGACCCTGCACACCGTCAGCCCCATCGGCACCTGCAGGACCTTGCGGACCGGCAGGGCCTTGCGTGCCGTCAGCGCCGTCCGCACCCGCCGGTCCCTGCGGTCCCACCAGCGACGCGAGCCATTCGGTTTCCGTGCCGACGAAACCGCTGTTGACGGCGATCTCGTACGCCGACAGTCCTGGCGCTCCGCCGCCCGGCGGCAGCGCTTCGAGATCGCCGACGCGGCTGTCGAGGCTGTTCAGCGCGTTGTCCACCGCCGTGAGCGCGTCGCCGACATTGTCATGGCTGCCGCCCTGGATGCTGTACGTCGGCGCGGTCCACGCGCCGCCGCTCCACGCGGCGCCGCCGCCGAAGGCCGCCGCCACGCCGGCGAAGCCGGCGTCGAAGCCGGTCGCCTGCACGTTCAGCGCGGCGAGGTCGATCTCCGTGCCCGTCACGCGCAGGTCGAGATCGTCGATCGCGGTTTCAGCGTTCGTTGCCCGTGTATCCAGCAGCGCGATGTCCGCGGTGTTCTGCGCGACGTTTTCGTTGGTCGCGAACAGCTGCGCGCCGTTGACGGCTTCGGTGCTCGTCGCCGACACCTCGCCGTCGGCAAGGTTGCCGATCACGGTGCCGTCAGCACCGGCCAGTGTCACGATGCCCAGCCCGGCGTCGTCGTAGACCACGCCTAGGGCACTGCCGCTACCGGCCAGCGCCTCGACCGCTTCGAGTGCGCTGCCGACGTTGTCGAAGTCGGTGCCGCCGATGTTGTAGGTCGGCGCCGATACCGTGCCGTCCGCGTTCACCGCCGCGCCGCCACCCAGCGCCGTACTCAGGCTCAGCGACGCACCGTACAACTGGCTGCCGTTGATGGCGTCGGTGCTGCTCGCGCTGATGTCGCCCGCCGCGACGTTGACGATGCGCCGCTGGTTCGTCGCCGAACCCACCGACACCGTGTTCGCCACGTCCGCCACCGCGCCCTGACCCAGCGCGACGCTGCCGGCTGCCGTGGCCGACGTATTGCTGCCGAAGGCAATCGCGTTCACACCCGCTGCCGCCACGCTGGCGTCGACGCCAATGGCGATGCCGTTGGTGGCACCGGCCGCGACGCGCGCGCCGCCGGACGAGTTGCCCATATTGCTGCCGCCGATGGCCAGCGAGTCCATCGCCGCCGCGGTGCTGTAAGCACCCATTGCCGTGCTGCGCAGACCGCTCGCGCTGTTTCCGAGGCCGAACGCGCTGCTTCCCCCCCCCTGCGCCTCGTTCCCCGCGCCGAAGGCGCTGCTTTGGCTCCCGACCGCCTGGTTCCCCGACCCGAACGCGTTGCTGTAGGCGCCGTCTGCGACATTGAACCGGCCGAGCGCGCTGCTCTGGTCACCATTCGCGGTGTTGCCGTGACCCAGCGCCGCGCTCTGTTCGCCGTTGGCGAGGCTGTTGGTACCGCATTGCAGCGACTCGATGCCGGCACCTTCCGCGCACAATCCCTCGCCGGCTTCGACCGCGGCGATCGCCGCGTTGAGCTGGCCCAGGTTCACCGCGTCGGTGGTCGCGGTGCCCGCTGCGACGTTGACGACGCGCCGCTGATTGGTCGAAGAACCCACCGACACGGTGTTCGCCACGTCCGCCACCGCGCCCAGGCCGAGCGCCACGCTGCCTGCCGCCGTCGCCGACGCATTGGTGCCGAAGGCGATGCTGTCCACGCCCGCCGCCTCGACCGCGGCACTGCGACCGATCGCGATGCCGTTGGTCGCGCCGGCGATGACGCGTGCGCCTGATTCGCTGTCGGGGGCGGCGCCGAGCGCCAGCGAGTAATTCGCCTCCGCCGTGGACCGCACGCCGAGCGCCATGCCGCGCACGCCGCTCACGTTGTTGGCCGCACCCAATGCGGTGCTGAACTGAGCTGAAGCCACGTTGCCGCGTCCGAAGGCGCTGGCACCCTGTGCCGTCGCCTGGTTGTTGCTGCCGACGGCCTGGCTGGTGGTGCCCGAGGCCGTGTTGCCACTGCCCAGGGCGCTGCTGCCGGCGCCGGCCGCCGTGCTGTTCACGCCGACCGCCGTGGTCGAGGCCGCCGAAGCCGTCGTATTGGTGCCGAAGGCGATGCCGTTCACCGCGTTCTGCGCCACGTGCGCGTTGTTGCCGATGGCGATGCCGCGCGTCGCGCCGGCGTCCACGCGCGCGCCCGCCAGCGAATCGGTCGCGCTGCTGCCGATCGCCAGCGACTGGTCGGCCGTTGCCGTGCTCATCGCACCGATCGCCGAGCTGCCAACCCCGATGGCCGCGTTGCTGAAGCCCATCGCCGAGCTGCGATCGCCGTCTGCCGCATTGCTGACGCCCAGCGCAAGGCTGTCCGTGCCCGAGGTTACGTTGCCATGGCCGATGGCGCTGCTGCGCAGGGCGTTTGCGACATTGAGCGCGCCGACCGCCGTGCTGTTCTCGCTGTAGGCGGAATTGTCCCGTCCGAACGCACTGCTGGACCCGCCCACAGCCTCGTTGCCAAAACCCACCGCACTGCTATGAATGCCGGACGCGGTATTGACATAACCCAGCGCACTACTGCCAACACCGGAAGACGTATTCTCAACACCCAGCGCACTGCTGAAATTGGCGGAAGCCCTATTCCGAACACCCAGCGCACTGCTGTACTGACCGGCAGTTGAAGCGATACCAGACACATTATTGTTCTGAAAGCCCACTGCAACGCTGTTATCAGCGGAAGCCGTGTTGCTATACCCCACCGCACTGCTGGCAGTACCGGAAGCCAGGTTCACAGTACCCAGCGCACTGCTGGAACCACCGGAAGCTCGGTTGCCAAAACCCACCGCACTGCTGTCGCCGCCCTGAGCTATGTTGGTAAAACCCACTGCGCTGGATCGGGTGCCGGTGGCCTGAGCCCCGGTTCCGACTGCGATCGCGCCGGCGCCCGCCGCGGCTGCACTCACGCCGATGGCCATCGCGTTGACACCCGCCGCCGCGACGCTCGCGTTGCGGCCGATGGCGATGCCGCTGGTGGCGCCGGGCGCAACGCGTGCGCCAGTCGCAGGGTCGTCCGAGTTGCCGATGGCCAGTGACCACTGGGCGGCGGCGGTCGACACCACGCCGATGGCGGTACTCTGCGAGCCGGTGGCGTTGTTGCCGGTACCGATGCCGTTGGCGTTGTTGCCCGACGCGACGTTGCCCCGACCGAGCGCCGTTGAACTGAAACCGCTGGCGACGTTGCCGGTGCCGAAGGCCGCGCCATTCTGCCCGCTGGCGGTGTTGCTGTAGCCAACGGCCGTACTTAACATCCCGCTCGCGGTATTGACTCCACCGATCGCGGTAGCCTCAACGGCAGAGGCCTGATTCGCTCGGCCGATGGCTGTGGAATTCCCGCCCGAGGCGTGATTGCCGGTACCGACTGCCGTATCCGACGACTGGTCTGCCCTATTGTTGTAACCCACAGCGGTACTGAAGGCGGCACCGCTGGCGGTGTTGTTTGTGCCGCAGGCCAGCGAGTCGGCACCCGAGCCATTGCTGCCGCCGTTGCCGCCGCTGTCATTGAGCCGGCATTCATCGGCGGCGACGTGCGGCGCGAAGCTCAGCAGCAGCGCGGCGTGCAGGGCCAGCGTCCAGGCCGCGCAGCCGCCCCTCATCCGGCGCTGCGCGCCACCCTCTTCTCCCCGCGTGCGGGGTGAGGCTTGCGGTGAGGGGCGATCATCACGCACGCCGCCGACGGCGTGTCCCGTCGCCAGCTCCGAGGCCACTACCGGCGCGTTGATGCGGCGGTTCCAGACCAGTTTGTAAATGCGGTTCATGACGGGTTCCTGCGTTCGTGGCGGATAGGCAAGATTTCGCCAGCAAGACCGCCGCTCCGGTATCCGTGAGTAGGACTAGGACTTTGGTCGGAGTTCTTGTCTCAGTCCGTCAGGTAAAGCGCTGCAGCATGTAGCCCGGTTTCGCCTTCAGGCGAAGCCGGGAAGCGCCGTTACGCAGGGGTGCTCTCCCGGCTCCGCTGCGCGGAACCGGGCTACGGGCTGTTTGCATGAGACGCCGGGGAGCCGCCTTGCGGACACCACACAGAGACGCTGCCAGGCGCTCACTCGGCCAGGTACAGCGCCGCCGCGTTTCCATCCCAGCCGAACTCGTTGAGCACCCAGCCCTTGGGGCTCAGGTAGAAATGGAACACCCACGGCAAGGGATGACGCTCGGTCTTTTCGATGTAGGCGTAGCGCAGCATCGAGCTGCCGAGCTTGCGCTTGCCGATCAGGTCATAGCCGTCGGTCTTGCCGTAGCGCTCGGTGAACGCCGGCTGATCGCGCTGGGCCTGTGACTGCTGCAGACCGGCGTCGATCTCGGCGCCCGGCAGTACGGCGTAGTTCTTCAGCGCGGTGTACGCAGCCTGCAGATCGCCGCGTCCCACCGCGCTCATCACGCGCACGGTGAACTTCTGCACGTCGCTTTCCGTCTTCAGCGTCTGCGCCTGGGCTTGGACCGGCAGCGACATCAGCCACAACAGCAGCGCAGCGATCGCGAGCAGTGGCGCACTGGTTTTCTTCATCGTCAGGTTTCTGTTCATGAGCTGATCCCCGTTTCGCCTCACCATCCGAATGACACGCCGGCGCCGACCGAGCCGTCGTCGCCTGACCACGATGCGCTGGTCGTGAACACCAGCCGGTCGGACGCGCGCCCCATCAGGCCAAGGGCGATCGCGCTCTCGCCGCGGTAGGTGCCGACGCCGGCGGACACGACGCTGTCCTTGCGGTTCGCCGCCGCCGCGCCGCTGACCTGCGCCATTGCCGCGCTCATTGCGCCGACGCGGTCGATGCGTGTATCGAGCCGATCCACCTCGCGGCCGACGCCGACACCGATCTCGTTGATCGCGCCGCTCAGCTCGTCGAAGCGCTCATCGGTGTAGGTGCGCGCCGCATCCAGCGTCTGCTGATCACCGGTGAGCATCTGGTTGAGATTCACCGCGTCGGTGTCCTGGGTACCGGCGGCGACATTCGTGACCCGGCGCTCGTTGCCGGCGCTGCCGACCGACACGGTGTCGGCTTCGTCCGCCACCGAGCCGTTGCCGAGCGCGACGCTGTTGTCCGCCGTCGCCCGCGCCTCGTTGCCGACCGCGACCGCGAAGTTGCCCGACGCCACGGCGTTGTCGCCCAGCGCCGTGGTGTTGGCGCCCAGCGCCTGCGAACCGGCACCGACCGCGACCGACGAAGCGGCAATCGCATTGGCACCGATCGCAACACTGCCGTCGGACTGCGCTTCTGCGCCCGGTCCGCACTGGATCGCCGTGTCCTGCACGCCCAGACCGCAGCCGGACGTGCTGCGAATCCATTGTGCTTCCGTACCCTCGAAGCCGTTGGCGACGGCGATCTGGTAGGCGCTCTGGCCATCCGCACCAGCCGGGCCTTGCGGGCCGACTGGACCCTGTTCGCCCTGCGGGCCCTGGGTTCCTTGCGGACCCTGCGGTCCCTGCGGACCGGCAGGTCCTTGCGCGCCCTGCTCGCCTTGCGGACCTTGCGGGCCGGTGGGGCCTTCAGGACCTTCCGGACCCTCGGGACCTTCGGCGCCTTCAGGACCGCTCGGGCCTTGTGGGCCTTCCGGACCGACCGGGCCGCTCGGGCCTTCAGGGCCTTGTGGACCGGTCGGGCCTTCCGGACCCGCCGGTCCTGGCTCGCCTTGCGGCCCCTGCGGGCCCGCCGGTCCGTCCGCCCCGTCCATCCCGGCCGGCCCCTGCGCGCCCACCAACGAGGCCAGCCATTCGGTCTCGGTCCCGACAAAACCGGTGTTGACGGCAATCTCGTAGGCCGACAGTCCCGGCGCGCCGCCGCCCGGCGGCAGCGCTTCGAGATCGCCGACGCGGGTGTCGAGATTCGTCAGCGCGTTGTCCACCGCTGCCAGTGCGTCGCCGACGTTGTCGTGGCTGCCGCCCTGGATCACGTAGTTCGGCGCGCTCCACGCGCCGCCGCTCCAGCCCGCACCGCCGCCGAGGGCCGCGGCCACGCCGGCGAAGCCGGCGTCGAAACCGCTCGCCTGCACGTTCAGCGCGGCGAGATCGATTTCGGCATCCGTCACGCGTGTGTCGAGATCGCCGATGCCGGTTTCGGCATCCGTCACCCGCGTGTCCAGCGCCCCGATGTCGCTGGTGTTCTGCGCCACGTTCTCGTTGGTCGCGAACAACTGCGCGCCATTGACGGCTTCGCTGCTGGTCGCCGACACCTCGCCGTCGGCAAGGTTGCCGATCACCGTGCCGCCCGCGCCTTGCAGGCTGATGACATCCTTCGTGTCGTCGTCGTACAGCACCGACAGCGCGCCGCCACCGCCAACGCCCGCAATCGCGTCGTTGAGCTGGCCCAGGTTCATCGCGTCGGTGTCGTCCACGGCATCGGCGACGTTGACGATGCGGCGTTCGCTGCCTGCCGCGCCCACCGATACTGTGTTCGCCTGCGACGCCACCGAGCCGAAGCCCAGCGCCACGCTGCCGGCTGCCGTGGCCGACGTATTGCTGCCGAAAGCGATGGCGTCCACGCCGGCCGCCTCGACCGCGGCATTGCGACCAATGGCGATGCCGTTGGTGGCGCCGGCCGCGACGCGCGCACCGGTGGCCGCATCGGTCGAATTGCCGATGGCCAGCGAGAAGTCGGCACGCGCCCTGCTGGCCGAACCCATTGCCGTGCTGCGCAGACCGCTGGCGATGTTTCCGTGGCCGAACGCGCTGCTGCTCTCGCCTACTGCGTCGTTCACGAAGCCGATGGCGCTGCTGCCCTCGCCGGACGCCAAGTTCGCCGACCCGAACGCGCTGCTGAACAGGCCGCTGGCCAGGCTGCCTGAACCCACCGCGGTGCTGCCCTGAGCCGTCGCCGACGTGGTCACGCCGATGGCTATGGCGTTGATGCCTGCCGCGGCCACATTGGCATCGAGGCCGATGGCGATGGCGCGGGTCGCGCCCGCCTCCACGCGGGCGCCGCTGGCCAAGTCAGGCGCATTGCCGATCGCCCACGAATAATCCGCGCCGGCCGTGCTGTGGGCGCCGACCGCGGTGCTGAACTGAGCTGAAGCCACGTTGCCGCTGCCGAGGGCGACGCTGCCGGTTGCCGTCGCGCTCGCATTGCTGCCGAAGGCGATGCTGTCCACGCCCGCCGCCGCCACGCTGGCGTTGCGGCCGATGGCGATGCCGTTGGCTCCGCCCGCCGTGGCGCCGGTGCCGAAGGCGATCGCATCGACGCCCGCCGCGAGCACGGACGCGCCGGTGCCGATGGCGGTGCCGCGATCCGCGCCGGCCGTGACGACCGGGCCGCCGTCTCCGGTGGCGTCCTCGTCATTGGTGCCGATGGCGAGCGAGCCATCCGCCAGCGCCTGCGCGCACATGCCCACGGCCACGCTGCTGCGGCCCTCGGCGATGTTGTCGAGGCCGACGCCGACGCCCAAAAGGCCAGCCACCTGATTGCCCGAGCCCAGCGCCACGCTGGCGTCGCTCTCGGCGTTGTTGCCGCTGCCGACGGCGACGGCGAAATCGCCCGTCGCCCGGTTGGTCGCGCCGAGCGCGACGCTGCCGCGGCCATCCACCGTGTTGAGCCCGCCCACCGCGACACTCGACAAACCGTTGGCGGCGTTGAACGAACCCATCGCCACGCTGGACTCGTAGGCTGCCGTGCCGCCGGTCGCAGTGTTGTTGGAACCCACGGCGACGCTGTAATTGCCGCTGGCCTCGGTCTCCGCACCGACCGCCGTGCTGGCGACGCCGCTGGCAGCGCTGGCGGAACCCATGGCAATTGCATCGACGCCGGTTGCCGCCACGGCGGCATTGCGGCCGATGGCGATGCCGCTGGTGGCACCGGCGGCGACGGTCGCACCATTGGCAGTTTCCATGACGCCATCGCTCGTTATGGTGACGTCGCCACTGCCGATCGCCAGTGAAAAGTCCCCTTCTGCGGTGCTGGCCGTACCCAGCGCATTGCTTCCCAAGCCCGCTGCCACGTTGCCGGTGCCGATCGCATTGCTGAAGTCTTTCTCCGCCAGATTCAGGCCCCCCAGCGCACTGGCGTACAAGCCGTACGAAGTGTTGCCACTGCCGACCGCCGTGCCGTGGGTCAGCGCGTAATTCGCGAAGCCGAAGGCGCTGCCGTAGGCTGCGTCGACCTGGTTATGGCTCCCGAACGCATTGCTGAACTCGCCGTGCGCGCGGTTGTTCGCTCCGAACGCATTGCTTCTTTCATCAAATGCGTAATTCCAGAATCCAACCGCGTTGCTTTCCACGCCGGATGCGTGGTTGTTGGTGCCGCAGGCCAGCGAATCCGTGCCCGTGCCGCTGCTGCCCGCAGTGGGGGTTACTACCCCCACCGTTACGATGCTGGACATGGCACAGGCCTCCGCGTATGCCTGCGGCGCATAGCCCATCAGCGGGAACGCCAGGTGCAAGGCCACCGCCCAGACCGTGACCCTCGGCCACGGCGCACCCAGCACCGGTGCCATCTCGCCTCCGGATGAGCCGCCGCTCCCGCCGGCATGGCCCCGCGCCAGCTCGGAAGCCACCACCACGCGGCCCAACGCGCGGTTCCAGATGATCTTGTAGATGCGGTTCATGACGTTCCCCTTGCGTTCACTGCGTGTACGCAAGGTTCCGTCAGTCTCTTCGCCGCCGGTATCCATGAGTAGGACTACGACTTTGGTGCTAGCTCAATCGGGGTAGCGGCCATGGCGTATCCATTCCACACGCCGTCAGAAGCGATGTCGTGCAGGAATCCGCGACTCGTCAGCGGCTGAGGTCGGCAAAAAGACAGCGAAGGCAAGCCCTCGCCCATGACCGCAGCCGGTCATGGCTTCACTCCAACCCCTGAAACTAGACACGTGTTGAATTTGTGACGCCGCGCCAGTAGAGTGCCGGTCATGAGCCGCAGCACCCTCCGCCGTCAGGAAGAAAAAGAGCAGCGCCGCGAAACCATCATCGACGCGGCCGAGGTCGTGTTCGCGCATGCCGGTTTCGCCGCGGCGAAGATGGAAGACGTTGCGAAGCAGGCACGGGTCTCCCGCGCGCTGGTGTATCTGTATTTCAAGAACAAGGAAGAACTGCAGTTTGCGATCTGCGCACGCGCGTTGAGCCTGCTGCACGTCCGTTTCTCGGCCGCGGTGACCACGGCCAGCACCGGTTATGCGCAGATTCTCGCGATCGGCCGCAGCTACGTGCAGTTCGCCAAGGAAAGCCCGACGCACTTCATGGCCTTGTCGCACTTCGAAACGCACCGCCCCGAGCAGATGGAACCGGGCTCGGTAGAACGCGAAGTGCTCGAAGCCGGCAAGCAGGTGCATGGCGTGACCATCGCCGCGCTGCGGCAGGGGCAACGCGACGGCAGCATCCGCAAGAACCTCGGCAATCCGATGTTCGCGGCGCTGAGCCTGTGGAGCTTCTGCCACGGCACGATCCAGATCGCGATGACCAAGGTGCACTTCCTGAACGATGTCGGGGTCGCCGTCGACGACTTCATCGAACATGCGCTGGCGTTGGCATTGGGCGGCCTCAAGGCCCCCGCCACCCCGGCAAAGAAAACCACCCCGCGCAGTCGCCGGAGCCCACCATGATCTCGCGCCGCATTCCCGTCGCTGTGCTCGCCACGCTGCTGTGGAGTGGCAGTGTGGCCGCCAGCGATGCCCTGCTGGACGCCTACATCGCCGACGCACTGCAAGGCAATCCGGGCTTGCAGGCGCGTGACCATGCGCTCGATGCCAGCCGCGCCGATGCCGATGCCGCACGTGCGCAGCGCCTGCCGGAACTGCAGTTGTCGGCGCGCTACTCGCGTGCCGATGGCGGCCGCACCATCGATTTTCCGGCGGGCGACCTGCTGAACGGCGTCTACGGCACCTTGAATCAGTTTCTGGTCGACGCTGGCCAGGCGCCGCGCTTCCCGACCATCGACAACCAGAGCATCGCGCTGCTGCGCGAGAAAGAGCAGGAAACCAAGCTTTCGGTTACCGCGCCCCTGTTCGCCCCGGCGCTGTGGGCCAATGCCGATGCCAAGACCGCGCTGTGGGCCAGCAGCGGCGCGGCGCGCGAGGCCCATGCACGCGTACTGGTGCGCGAGGTCAAGCGGGCCTACTACGGAGCGATCCAGGCCGACGCCGCGGTGCAGATCCTGCAGGCCAGCGAGCAACTGCTGGCCGAGAACGTACGCGTTTCCGAAGCGCTGGTGCGCGCAGGCAAAGCAACCCGCGACCGTGTGCTGCGCGCCGAGGCCGAACGGCTGGCGATCGTGCAGCGCCTCGATTCGGTACGCGCGCAGGCGGCACAGGCGCGGCGTTTCCTGAATGTATTGCGCGATCAGGCCGACGACGCGCCGTTGACGCTGCCGTCACCGGAGGCCCTGCCCTTGCCGCAGGCGCCGGCGGTCGAAGCCACGCGCCCGGAATTGCGCCAGCTCGACGCCGCGATCGATGCGCGTGACGCCGCCCGTCGCGCCGCGACTGCGGCCCTGCTGCCGACGCTGGCGCTGGCCGGCGACTACGGCATTCAAGGAACCGATTACCGCTTCGACCGCGATCACGACTTCAGCATGGTGTCGCTGGTGCTGCGCTGGAGCCTGTTCGATTTCGGCGCACGCAACGCGCTGCGTCACAAGGCGATCAGCGAAAGCGAGCAGCTGCGCGCCGAGCGCCGCGATCTCGAACGCCGTCTGGCACTGGCACGCAGCAGCGCCAGCGATGATCTGGGCACGGCGCTGCGCGCGATCGTTGCCGCGGAGGCACGGCTGGCGGCATCCGATGAAGGCTTCCGCATTGCCGAGCGCAAGCGCGAGGCGGCCAGCCTCTCGCAGATCGAATTTCTCGATTCGGAACGGGTGCTGACCGAAGCCCGGCTGAATCTGGTGATTGCCCGCTGCTCGGCACTGGACCGCGCCGCGGAACTGGAACTGGCCACGGCCGCTTATCCCTTGTCCGCCGCATCGGCAACCGCCGCGCCGACCTTGCCGGAGTAATCCATGAACCGCATCCGCACCCTGCCCGTCGCTGTGCTGACCCTGCTGGGCGTCGCCACTGTCGCGCTGACGGCTTGCAGCAAGCCCGCCGAAGAATCCGCCGCCGCGGCCACGCAGATCCGCGCGGTGCGCATCGCGGCGGTCGAACAGGGGCCGGCACTGCCGCCAGTGGTGGCGACCGGCGTGCTGATCGCCGGCGAGGAAGCCAAGCTGTCGTTCAAGGTCGGCGGCATGATCCGCGACATCCTGGTGCGCGAAGGCGCAGCCGTGAAGGCCGGACAACGTCTGGCAACACTGGAGACCGCCGAGATCGACGCCGGTCTGGCGCAGGTACGCGCCGCACATGAAAAAGCCTTGCGCGATCTCGAGCGCGGCCGGCAACTGTTCAAGGACGATGTACTGACCCAGGAGCAGCTCGACGATCTCGGCACCGCCGAGACCGTTGCGCGCGCGCAGTTGTCGGCAGCGCAGTTCAATCGTCGTTACGCCGAGATCAGCGCGGTGGCCGACGGTCGCGTGTTGCGGCGCCTGGCCGAGCCGCGCGAGCTGGTCGCCGCCGGCCAGCCGGTACTGATGGTGAGCCGCGGCGACGAAGGGTTCGACCTGAGCCTGGGCCTGCCTGATCGCGACTTTGTGCAGGTCCGCCTGGGCGATGTGGCGCAGGTGCGTTTCGATGCCTGGCCGCAGCGCAGCTTCAAGGCCACGGTCACCGAGCGCGGCCAGGCCAGCGATCCGCGCACCGGCACCTTCCCGCTGCGGCTGAACATCGAGGCCGATGGCGCCGCCCTGGCCAGCGGCATGATCGGTCGCGCCGAGATCGCCGCCTCCGGCGCCGGTGAAGCTCAGCTCGATTACGTGCCGCTATCGGCACTGATCGAAGGCAATGGCGGCACCGTGCTGCTGTTTCTGTACGACGAGGCCGGCAACGCGGCACGCGGCCGGCGCGTGGCCGTGGCCTTTGTCACTGCCACGCACGCGGCACTACGCGAGCCGCTGCCGCCCGGCAGTCGCGTGATCACCGACGGCGCGTCGTATCTGCTCGACGGCGACGTTGTGCGCGTCGTCGAATAAGTCGGACTCAGTCATTTAACGGGGGCAGGTTCGATGCGCATTGCAGAGTTTTCCGTACGCAACGTCCCGTTCATGGCGGTGATGTTCGTGTTGATGATCGCCATCGGCGTCACTGCCTGGCGCGACATGCCGCGCACCGAGGATCCGCATTTTCCGATCACAGCCTTCTCGATCGTCGCGATCTATCCCGGCGCCGATCCGATCGAGATCGAACGCCAGATCGTCGAGCCGATCGAGGACGCGATCAATACGCTGGACGACGTCAAGGAGCTGATCTCGACTTCCGATGACAGTCTCGGCGTGGTCCAGATCGAGTTTCTGGCGCATGTCGACGTCGAAAAGAAATACGACGAGGTCACGCGCGAACTGGCAGCGCTGAAACTGCCGCCGGGCATGGCCAGCCTGGAGGTCAACAAGATCAATCCCGGCCACGTCAACATCGTGCAGATCGCGCTGGTTTCCGAAACCGCGTCGTATCGCACGCTCGAAGATCTGGCCGAGGACCTGACCGATCGCTTCGAGCGCGTTGCCGGCGTGCGCGAGTCCGAAAACTGGGCTTACCCGCCGCGCGAGTTGCGCGTGGAGCTGGATCTGAAGCGCCTCGCCGAGCTGAATCTGCGCGCGCCGCAGGTGCTGTCCGCGATCACCGCCGCCAACACCAATATCCCCGGTGGCGCCATCGAGCTCGATTCGCGCCGCTTCAACATCAAGACCACCGGTAGCTACACCTCGCCCGAGCAGATTCTCGACACGGTGATCGCCGGCAATGGCAGCCGTCTGGTGCGGGTGCGTGACATCGCGCAGGTGCGTTGGGATCAGGGGCCGGATCGCTACCTCGCCCGCTTCAACGGCCAACGCGCGGTGTACGTCACCGCCAACCAGAAAGACGGACAGAACATCTTCAACACCCGCGATGCGCTGATGCAGACACTCGACGAGTTCGAGCAGACCCTGCCGGCCGAAGTGACGCTGGAGCGCGGCTTCGACCAGTCGCGCAATGTCGACAAGCGCCTCAAGCGCCTGGGCGCCGACTTCGTCATCGCCATCGTGCTGGTATCGCTGACCCTGCTGCCGCTGGGCCTGCGTGCCGCCGGCATCGTCATGATCTCGATCCCGCTGTCGCTGGCGATGGGGCTCGCGGCACTGTATTTCACCGGCTTCTCGCTGAACCAGCTGTCGATCGCCGGGTTCGTGGTGGCCCTAGGTCTGCTGGTCGATGACTCGATCGTGGTCACCGAAAACATCGCGCGCTTCCTGCGCGGCGGCGCCACCCCGGATGAAGCGGCGATCCAGGCCACTCGCCAGATCTCGCTGGCGGTGATCGGCTGTACCGCGACCCTGCTGTTCGCGTTCCTGCCGTTGCTGTCGCTGCCCGGCAATGCCGGCATGTTCATCCGCTCGATGCCGATGGCCGTGGTGTTCACGGTGACCGCTTCGCTGCTGGTCTCGCTGACCATCATTCCGTTCCTGGCCTCGCGCTTCCTGCCGCGCGATGCGACGCATGAAGGCAACGCGCTGCTGCGCGGCCTGACCGGGCTGATCCATCGCGTCTATGCACCGCTGCTGCGGCGCGCGCTGTCGCGTCCGCGCACCACGCTGCTGCTGTCGGCACTCGCCGTCGGCGCCAGCCTGCTGCTGTTGCCGCTGATGGGCGCCAGCCTGTTTCCGAAAGCGGATACGCCGCAGTTCGTGGTGCAGATCTCGCTGCCCGACGGCAGCAGCCTGCAGCGGACGGACGCAGTGCTGCGCGCGGTCGAGGACGAGCTGCGGCGTCACCCCGAGATCCAGCACACCATGGCCAATCTCGGCCACGGCAATCCGCGCATCTACTACAACGTGTTTCCGCGCGAGTACTCCGCCAACTATGCGGAAGTGTTCGTGCAGCTCTACCGCTACGACGGTGTCGAAAGCCCGCGCCTGTTCGATCGTCTGCGACTGGCCTTCGACGAGATTCCCGGCGCCGACATCATTCTCAAGGAATTCGAGAACGGCCCGCCGATGGAAGCGCCGATTGCCGTACGGATCATCGGCCCCGATCTGATCACGCTGCGCAAGGTGGCGACCGAGGTCGAGGCGTTGATGCGCGCCACGCCCGGCACCCGCAACGTGGTCAACTCGCAACGTCGTGGGCGGCTCGATCTCGATCTCAACGTCGATCGCACCAAGGCCGGTCTGCTCGGCATTCCGCCGCTGGAGATCGACCAGACCGTCCGCCTCGCAGTGGCCGGCCTGTCGGCCGGCGAGTTCCGCGAAGCGGATGGCGACAGCTACCCGATCGTGCTGCGCGCGCCGCAGGTCGGTCGTGCCGGGCTGGATGTCCTCGAAGGCCTGCACGTCGGCACCCTCAGCGGCGCGCAGGTGCCGCTGGCGCAGGTCACGAACCTGGCGCTGGCCGAATCGCCGACCCGCATCTATCGCCGCGACCGCGAACGCGCGGTCTCGATCACCGCCTATACCGGCACCGGCTACAACACCGAGCGCGTCACCAACGACATCTTCCGTCAGCTTGGCGAACGCGAGTGGCCAGCCGGCTACCGCTTCACCGCGGGTGGCGAGGTCGAAGGCCGCGAAGACAGTTTTGCCGGTTTCGGCACCGCGATCCTGGTCGCGATGTTCGGCATTCTCGCGGTGCTGGTGCTCGAGTTCGGCAGCTTCAAATCAACCCTGATCGTGGCCGGGGTGATCCCGCTGGGCGTCATGGGCGGCATCCTGATGCTGTTCCTGGCCGGCTACAACCTCAGCTTCACCGCGATGATCGGCTTCATCGCGCTGATCGGCATCGAGATCAAGAACTCGATCCTGCTGGTGGATTTCACCAACCAGCTGCGCGCGCTGGGACGGCCGCTGGATGAAGCGATCGCCGAAGCCGGCGAGATCCGCTTCCTGCCGATCCTGCTCACGTCGGTTACCGCGATCGGCGGCCTGACACCCTTGGCGATACAGAATTCGCCGCTGTACTCGCCGATGGCCTGGGTCATCATCGGCGGCCTGATCACCTCGACGCTGATCGGACGCCTGGTCAC
>JBEBWZ010000081.1:0-15396 GCA_040391865.1 Solimonas flava | reverse complement strand
CAGGGTGAGATCTACACGCCCGCGCCGGCCGCGGATGCCGGCCTGTGCTGCCATACCCATGCGGATGTCGGCATCCTGAAGTTTCCGATCCGGAAACCGCTGACGGCGGAAACGGTCCTGTCATGGGACTGGCTGGTGGAGCAACTGCCCTCGAAACTTGCGGAACATATCCAGCCGACGCACGACTATCTGTCAATCGCGGTCGAGTTCGACAACGGCCTCGACCTCACCTGGATGTGGAGCGCCTCGCTGCCGGTGGACACCGTGTTCCAGTGCCCCTTGCCGTGGTGGGATCAGCGCGAGACGCACTGGGTGGTACGCAGCGGTACCGCCGATCTTGGCCACTGGCTCAGCGAGCGGCGGATGCTGCTGGCCGATTACCAGCAGGCCATCGGCGGCACGCCACCCAAGGAAATCGTCGCGGTGTGGCTGATCGCAAACAGCGTGTTCCAGCGCGGCGTCGGCAAGTGCCAGTACCGCGAGATCGTGCTCGAAGACGGCACGGGCCGCAGTCTGGTGCAGGTCTGACATCGTTCTTTCTTCGCGGCATCTACCTCAGCCGGGTCAGGAAAGCGTCTGCGCGCGCTCCCACACTGGAACGATTCCATGGGCAGGCGTGACGCCGGAGGGGGAGTGATGACGGATTTGAACGGTAAGGTGGCACTGATCACCGGTGCCGGCCAGGGCGTGGGACAGGGCATTGCATTCGCACTGGCGTCGGAAGGCGTTGCGATTGCGGTAACCGGCCGCACCAGGGCCAAGCTGGACGCCACGGTGCAGGAGATCGAGAAGCGTGGCGGCAAGGCATTCGCGGTGGAATGCAATGTGCGCGATGCGAAGTCGCTGGAAGCCTGCGTCGATGCTGTGGTCAAGCATTTCGGCAAGCTCAACATCCTGGTCAACAACGCTCAGGAAGTGCCACTCGGCACGCTCGATGCGGTCAGCGAAGACGCGTTTTCCGCGGGCTGGGAGTCCGGCCCGCTGGCCACCTTCCGCCTGATGAAGCTGTGCCATCCGCACCTGAAGGGCGACGGCAACATCATCAACTTCGGTTCATCGGCCGCCAAGCGCTGGGACATGAGCGGCTACGGTGCTTACGCGGCGGTCAAGGAAGCGATCCGCCAGCTGACACGTGCTGCTGCCTGCGAATGGGCGGTGGACGGGATTCGCACCAATGCGATCCTGCCGCTGGCGGATTCACCGGCGATGGCCTGGTGGACGCGAGAGCGCCCGGAAGAAGCCGCGGCCTTCGTGGCCACCGTGCCGCAGCAACGGATCGGTGCCTGTGAGCAGGATATCGGCCGCTTTGTCGTTTCACTGTGCTCGGACGACAGTCGATACATCAACGGGCAGTCGATCGGTGTCGATGGTGGTCAGGCGTATCTCGGTTGAAGGAGTGGTGACGTGAGCGACAACAAGGAATGGGTCGGCACCTCGTCCGACGGTGCCGGCGTCACGACGCTGACCCTGCGTGCGACGGGGCGCGTGCCGGTGATTTCGCTGGCGGTGGGATTGGCGCTGGCGGATCGGCTGGAAGCCCTGGCCCGCGATACGAGTACCCGCGTGGTGGTGTTGCGCGGCGAGCATGGCCAGTTCTGTGCGGGTGGCGACATCGCCGCGATCCGCGACAGCCTGGTCGATCCCGAGCGCTTGCTGGGGCCGATCATCGATACCCTGCATCGCAGTGTGCGCACGATCCAGGCGATGCCGCAGCCGGTGATCGCCAGCGTCGCTGGTGCTGCGGCCGGTGGCGGTCTGTCGCTGGCGATGGCTTGCGACCAGATCGTGTGTGCGGCGGATGCGCGCTTTGTGGTGGGCTATCCGGCGCTGGGCACGTCTTCCGACGGCGGTCTCAGCTACACCCTGACGCGGCGCATCGGGGCGATGCGTGCGATGAACCTGATTCTCGGTCGCGGTGCTTTCGATGCGGCCACCGCGCACACGCTGGGCCTCGCGGCGCGGGTGGTCGATGCCGCGCAGCTCGACGGCGAGACCGCGCAGTACGCAGCGCAGTTGGCGGCGCAGGCACCGCAGGTATTGCGCGAGTTCAAGGCCCTGATCACGGCGGCCGAAGGTGAACGCCTGTCGACACAACTCGATGCCGAACGCGCGGCATTCCTGCGCTGTGCACAGACCGAGGATTTCCGGCAGTGTGTGACCGCGTTTCTGGAGAAGAAGCGCTGAGACCGCAATTTGCGGGCGCGAAGCCGATGCTCTATCGTGCGCGCCGCCATGAGTCCGCGCATTTTCTCTGCTAACCGCCTACCGCCGCCCTGCGGCCGGGTGGCCTGCGCGTGCGTGGTTTCATTCCTCGGCAAATCCAAAAAACAGCCTCTCGCCTGACGGGATGCTGTCCCGTCGGTCGTTGCCGACGGAACCTGCCTCGCTGTCCCCCCGTTTCATCCCGCAGTCTTTCCGCCGGCCTCATGCCGACGGCGTCAGCGTCTCCCGATGCGATCCACTCATCACACAGGAGCGACACATGACTGCATTTCAAGGGATCTGGGTACCACTGGTCACCCCGTTTCACAATGGACAACCGGACCTCGCCGCGTTGCAGCGGCTGACGGCGCATCTGCTGCAGCAGGGCGTCGATGGTCTCGTGGTCTGCGGCACCACCGGCGAGCCGGCGACCTTGTCCGAGGCGGAGCAGCGTCGCGTGCTCGCGGCCGTGCTCGAAGTGACCGGGAACCGGCTGCCGGTGGTTTTCGGCATCGGCGGCAATGACACCGCGGCGATGGCAGCGCGGCTGCGCGAGCTGGCGTCCGAGCCGGTGGCCGGATGGCTGATCAGCGCGCCGTATTTCACGCGACCCGCGCAGGAAGGTCTCCGCCGTCACTTCGAGACCCTGGCGGCGGCCACCGAGCGGCCGGTCCTGCTCTACAACGTGCCCTATCGCAGTGGAGTTGCGATCGAGACGGCAACGCTGCTGGCGCTGGCCAGGCATCCGCGCATCGTCGCGATCAAGCAGAGTGCCGGCAACGATCTGGACCAGCTGGCGGCGCTGATCGATCAGACCCCGCTGCAGGTTCTCAGCGGCGAGGATGCGCTGATCTTCACCTGCGCCTGCCTGGGGGGCCACGGCGCGATCTCCGCGGTGGCGCACATCCGGCCGGACCTGTACCGGCGCATGCTGAATCATGTGCGCGCAGGAGAACTCGATGCCGCCCGGCGGCTGCACTACGCGCTGCTGCCCTGGGTGCGGCTGCTGTTCTCGGAACCGAATCCCGCGGCGATCAAGGCGGCGCTGGCGATGATGGGGCTGATCCCGGACGGGCTGCGGCTGCCGCTGGTGGCGGCGTCGCCGGAACTGCGGCAAGGGCTGCAGCGGATGCTGCCGGAGATCCTGGCGCTCTGACACTGCAATCGGACGAGGTCGGCGCGGAAGCGGCGGGATATGGTCGCAGCACACCTGCACGGAATCGTCAGCCCATGACCCACGCCTCCGCGTTCTCGCCGATCCAGATCGGGCCGCTGAAGCTGCGCAATCGCTACATCAAGTCGGCGACCAACGAGGGCATGGCCAAGGGCGGTGTGCCATCGAAGGCGCTGGTCGAACATCACCGCCGCATGGCGGCGGGTGGTGCCGCGATGACCACCGTCGCCTACTGTGCCGTGACGGCGGATGGCCGCACCTTCGAGGATCAGGTGTTGCTCGACGAACCGAGCCTGAAGCATCTGCGGGTGCTTACCGATGCCGTGCATCGCGAAGGCGCAGCGGCCTGTGCACAGATCACGCATGGTGGCGCCTTCACGTTTGTGCCGAAACTGTCGACACGCTATCCGCGCAGTGCCTCTGGCGGGTTCAACCCCGCGGGCGTGATCGCCGGTCGCTTCTTCAAGACCGCGATGACGCGTGCCGACATGGATCGGGTGGTTGCGGAATTCGTCAGCGCGGCGCGGCGTGCCCGCCGCGCCGGATTCGATGCGGTCGAGATTCACATGGGACACGGCTATCTGCTGAGCCAGTTCCTGTCGCCAATCTACAACCGTCGTCGTGATGAATACGGCGGCGATGCCGCGCAGCGCGCGCGCTTTCCGGCGGAGGTGCTGAGCCGGGTGCTCGACGCGGTGGGGCATGACATGGCGGTGAGCTGCAAGATCTGTGTCACGGAAGGCCACAAGCGCGGTGCGACCGCGGCCGATGCGGTGGTCGTGGCCCAGGCACTGGAGCGTGCGGGTGCGCATCTGTTGGTGCTGAGTGGCGGCATGAACGTCGAATCGCCGTGGGCGATCTTCGGCAGCAACATGCCGCGCGCGGCCGTGGAAGTGATCCAGAATCCGGTGGTGAAGCTGGCGACGCGGATGATGCGTCTGTGGGAGCCGAAGGTCGCATTCCGCGAGCTGTATTTCCTCGAACACTCGCGCCGGGTGCGCGCGGCGGTGCAGCTGCCGCTGGGTTATCTCGGCGGTGCGAAATCGCTGGCTGGCGTGCAGCAGGTGATGGACGATGGCTTCGATTGCGTGGTGATGGGGCGCGCACTGATCCACGATCCCGATCTGGTCAACCAGTTCCGCGCCGGCACCACCCGCGTTTCCGGCTGTACCGCATGCAATGAATGCGTGGTGATGATGTACACGCCCGGCGGCACGCAGTGTGTGCTGCATGCACCGAATGACGTCGCGCTGAACCAGACGCCGGCGGCCTCGTGAGCACGGTGGCCTGGAGTCGTGCGCAGTTGCCGGACCTCCGCGGCAAGCAGGCGCTGGTCACCGGGGCGGCCAGCGGTCTGGGTCTGGAAGTGGCCCTGGGGCTGGCCGCGCGCGGTGCGCAGGTGGTGCTGGCCGATCGCAATGTGGCGGGCGGCGAGGCGGCGGTGCAGCGCATCCGGCGCGAGGTGGCGGATGCGCGCGTGGAGTTCCAGGCGCTGGATCTGGCCGATCTGGGACGGGTCCGTGCCTTTGCCGCGGCATGGACGGCACGCGGCCAGCCGCTGGATATTCTGGTGAACAGCGCCGGCATTCTGCCGCCGTTGCAGCGGCGCACCACGGCCGATGGTTTCGAACTGAAGTTCGGCATCAATGTGCTGGGACATTTCGCGCTGAGCGGCCTGTTGTGGGATGCGCTGCAGCAAAGTGCGGCGGCCCGTGTGGTTTGGGTATCGAGTCTGGTGCATCGGCATGCGCGGCTCGATTTCGACGATCTGCAATCGCAGCATGCCTATGCGCCGCAGACGGTCTACAACCAGGCCAAGCTGGCTTGTCTGGTGCTCGCGCTGCAGCTGCAGCGGCAATGCGTTGCTGCGGGGGCGCCGGTCATCGGCCTTGCGGCACATCCGGGTGTGGCGCGTACGGCCCTCGGCACCAGCCGCGATGGCCAGAAGCGGCGCGGCGTGATCGATCATCTGACCGATTTCTCGTTCTGGCTGGCGATGAAATTCTTTGGTCAGGCACAGGACCGTGGTGCGCGTCCGATCCTGCACGCGGCCACCGCCGTGGACGTGCAGGGCGGCGAGTTCTACGGCCCCGACGGCTTTGCCGAAATGGCGGGCGAACCGGTCCGCGTCAAGGCCTCGGCGCCCGCGCTGGATGCAGAGGTCGGTCGGCGCCTGTGGCAGGCCTGCGAACAGCTGAGCGGCGTACGCTATCCAGCATCCGATCTCCAGGCGCAGGCAGGGACATGAACATGATGCAGATTCCGACGACGCTGCTGATCCGCGATCTGGCGGTGCTGGCGGTGACGATGTGGTTGTGGATTCTGGCGCGGCATCTCGAAGCACTGCAGTCGCTGTTGACCGTTCCCGCTGCATTGATCGGCGGAGTAATGATCGCGCTCTGCGGCTATCTGGCGCACGAGTGGGGACATCTGCTGGGCGCGCTGTTCAGTCGCAGTCGTGTCGAGCTGCCGCAGCGGCTCGATGCGGTGTTCCTGTTCAAGTTCGATACCGGCCTGAACAGCCGCGAACAGTTCCTGAGCATGTCGATGGGTGGCTTCATCGCCAGTGCGCTGGTGGTGCTGTTGCTGGTGTCGAAGCTGTCGTTCTCGTATTGGGTCGATCTGATCGCGCTGATCCTGACGGCGCTGGGGGTGCTGGCCACCGCGGTGCTCGAACTGCCGCCGGCCTGGCGCGTCTATCGCGGTGCCGCGCTGCCGCAGCAGGGACCGGCATTCGTGGACGGGCGCAAACCGCACTGAAGTGCGCGGCACCTGCCTCCGCAGGGTTCAGGGAAAGTGCACACCGGTCAGCTGTTCCGACAGCGCCCACAGTCGTGCCGCTTCCGTCGTATCCAGAGCATGGCGTGCGGGTTTCACTTTCACCGGATAGCCGCGAAACTCGATCGGGCCACCGGGCCCGATGTAATCGCCGCCTTCCACCTCGGCGGCAGTCGCGGCGTACAGCGACGGCAGCGCGCCGAGATCGGCCGGCTGCGCGAGCAGCTGGTTGCCAAGCGCGACCAGGCGTCCGAGCAGGCTGTTGCGACCGAGGCCACCGAAGCCGATGTTGGTTGCAGAGTAGCCCGGATGGGCGGCGATGCTGGTCAGTTCGATACCGGCTGCGCGCACGCGCCGGTTCAGCTCCAGCGCGAACATCAGATTGGCGAGCTTGGAGCGGCCATAGGCCAGTGACCGCGAATAGCGGCTGCGTTCCCAGTGCGGATCGTCGAGCCGCAGCTTGCCGCTGCGATGCGCGAGGCTGCTGACGGTGACCACGCGCGCCTGCGGGGTTGCGCGCAGCAGATCGAACAGCAGGCCGGTCAGTGCGAAGTGGCCGAGATGATTGATGCCGAACTGCATTTCGAAGCCGTCAGGCGTCTTGCCATAGGGCAGGGCCATGACGCCGGCATTGTTGCAGAGGATGTCGAGTCGGCCATGTTCCGCACGGAATGCGCTGGCGCTGGCGCGCACCGAAGACAGGTCCGACAGATCCAGCGGCAGAAAGCTGAGCCTCGCGTTCGCAAGCTGATGGCCGATGCGGGTCAGCGCCTGTTCGGCCTTGTCGGCGCCGCGGCAGGCCAGCACCACATGCGCACCGTGCGCTGCCAGTGCGCGTGCCGTTTCCAGTCCCAGGCCGCTGTTGGCGCCGGTCACCAGCGCGGTTTTTCCGCTGAGGTCGGGGATGTCGTGTTCCTGCCACCGCGCCATGCGTTTGCTCCGTCAGCTCAGGTCACTCAGGTATTGCCCGTTACGCGGTAGCTCCAGCTTTTCTCCTGTACCCGCTCATGGATGCGCCAGCCGTTGGCGGTGCGTAACAGATGGTCGTGGTACCACAGGCCGCTGAACAGGATTTGCGAGCCACCGTCCGCAGTGCCGGTGACCATCGGAACGGTGGCGGCGGTTTGCACACGGGCTTCGTCGCCGGCGAGGTCGATCTGGATGGTGGAGATGGTGTGCTGCGTCGACTGCATGTGTGCGAGGACGTTCTGCAGGAACTCGCGCATGGCGCCGACCCCGCAACGCGGGCCGCCGAAGGCGGTGAAGTCGATGGTCGCGTCGGCGGTGAACACGCGGGAAAACGCATTCCAGTCACGGCGATCCAGAGCATGGCAGTAGCGGGTCAGCAGATCCTGGATTTCGAGACGATCGGAAATATCGGCAGGTGACATGGGGCGCCTAGACTCCGGGCGCACCGGGGAAGCCGACGTAGTACTGGCCGGTGAGCATGCCGCCATCGACCGCGATCTCGGCACCGCACAGGTAGGAGGCATCGTCGCTGGCGAGGAACAGGCTGGTGCGTGCGACTTCCTCCGGCTCGCCGACACGTTGTGCCGGCACCATCGTGTAGCGCTTGTTCACGTCCGCCTTCTGCTCGGCGTAGGGGTTGCCCATCGCGGTGTCGATACCGCCGGGGTGTACCGAATTGACACGCACGCCCTTGTGACCGAACTCCATCGCCGCGACCCGGGTGAGGCCGCGGATGCCCCATTTGCTGGCGCAGTACGCGCCGAGGCCGTTGGCGCCTTTCATGCCATCGACCGAGGAGACGTTGATGATGCTGCCGCGGCCGCGCGCTGCCATCCGTGTGCCCAGCAGCTTGGTGCCGAGGAAGGTGCCGAGCAGGTTGATGTCGATCACCCGTTCGAAATCGGCCTTGCTGGTTTCCGCGAGCGTGCGGAACAGCAGTACCCCGGCGTTGTTGACCAGGATATCGATCGCGCCGAAGGACGATTCGGTCTGTTCGATGAGCGCGTCCCACGAGGCTTCGTCGGTGACGTCATGGTGGATGAAGCGCGCGCTGCCGCCGATCTCGCTGGCCAGCTTGCGACCCTCGTCGTCCAGCACGTCGGCTATCACCACCTTCGCGCCTTCGGCCGCGAACAGTCTTGCTGTTGCCGCGCCCATGCCGCGTGCGCCACCGGTAACGATCGCGACCCTGTTGTTCAGACGCGCCATGCGGTTCTCCCCAAGCCCAGCGGTAAATGTCTGTCTTTGCCGAAAATATGGCCTGCAGCTTTGCATCGTCACCGCAGGTGGGCCTCGTCCGAATGCGTGATCGCCTGCGGTGTTCGTGGCGATGCTGCACTGCGAGTCGTCCTGATGGGGGATGACGCTGCGCACGTGATGGGCCTAACTGTGCCCGGGCCTGCCCATGCGTGCAGGCGCCGCTGCATTCGATCGCAAGTCGCCGTTCAGAGCGACAGCGATACCCCCGTACTTGTTAACAGGAGTAACACGTGCCTATCGAGAAACGCCGCCGTTCCCGGACCCTTTCCGGGCTGGTTCCGCTGATGCTTGCGCTGCCGGTCCATGCGCAGACCGAAACGCCCGAGGTTCCGCCGGCCGCCGCGCCGGCAACCGTGGAAGCGAGTCCGCAGCAGCCGGTTTCGACACAGATCGAAGAGGTGATCGTGACCGCGCAGCGGCGCGAGCAGAAACTGCAGGATGTCCCGGTGGCGGTGACGGCGATGACCGCGGAACAGATCGAATCGCGCGGGATCAGCGATATCGGCGATCTCAACGCCCTGTCGCCCGGACTTCAGATCAGCAAGACGCCGTCGAACACCACGATCTCGCAGATCACGATCCGCGGCATCAGCCAGATCAACCCGGCGATTTACTGGGACCCGGCGGTCGGTCTGTACGTGGATGGCGTCTACATCGGCAAGGCACAGGGTTCGATCTTCGATGTCATCGACCTGGAGCGCATCGAGGTCTTGCGTGGCCCGCAGGGGACGCTGTACGGGCGCAACACGCTGGCCGGCGCGATCAACATGGTGACGCGTGCGCCATCCGGCACCTTCGGCGGCAACGCCAGTGTCGAGTTCGGCACCTATGATGCGCGCGCGCAGCGCCTGTCGGTCGATCTGCCGCAGTGGGGCATCGCGCGCTTCTCCATTGCTGCGCGCAGCGAACAGCGCGATGGCTGGGTCGATACCACCTGGGGCAGCTCCGCCGACCATCTGAACGACCGCAACAACTCCGGACTGCGCCTGGCCGCCGATTTCGATCTGGCGCAGGGGTTGGTGGGCGAGTATCGCTTCGATCTGTCGAAGGTCGACCAGAGCAACAACTTCACCCAGCTGTACCGGCTGGAAGAGACCGGCGTGCTCGATCCCATGTCACCACTGCATGGTTACTACGATCTGGTGGCGCCGTCGGTCTCCACCCGTCGCGAGACGCTGGCGTCGGTCGACGGGCCGTCCTTCGAGCGCTCGCGGGTTGAAGGGCACTCGTTCACGCTGACCTATGAACTGAATGCCAACAACGTACTGAAGTCCATCACCGGCTGGCGCCGACTGGACTGGGACGACTCTCTCGATCTCGACGGTTCGATGACCGATTTCATCCTTACGCAGCGCCATACCGACTACCAGCAGTTGTCCCAGGATCTGCAGTGGCTGGGCAACACCGAGCAGTTGAACTACGTCGCCGGTCTCTATTATTTCGGCGATGATGGCGAGACCAACAACCCGCAGCGCTTCTTCGGCGGCAACGCGGAATACGATTCCCGCTACGCCACCAGGAGCGGCGCCTGGGCGGTGTACGGACAGGTCGACTATCAGCCGGTCGATCCGCTGACCCTGGCACTCGGGGTGCGCTACACCCGCGAGAAGAAGAAGCTGGATCGTGCTTTCGGCGTGCGCGCCGCGGCGACCGATCCCTACTTCTATCTGATTCCGGACGGTACCTCGGCCGAGGAGACGTTTGACGCAACCACGCCGATGGCGTCGATCGCCTGGCGCTTCAACCAGAACGTCAATACGTATTTCCGCTACGCCGAGGGTTTCAAGAGCGGTGGCTTCAACGGCGAGTTCAGTCAGGCGCCCGTTGGCGGGGAAACCCAGCAGCAGATAGCCGACCTGATCGCGCTGAACCTCTCGGAGACCACGCGCCCGTTCGAGCCCGAGCAGCAGCGGTCGTTCGAACTGGGCGTCAAGACCACGTTCATGAGCGGGCGCGCCCTGTTCAACGCGGCGGTTTTCCACAACCAGCTGAAGGACTTCCAGGCGTCGATCTTCCAGGGCACCGGCGCGGCGGCGACCATCGTGCGCAACGTCGGCGATGCGACGATCCAGGGACTGGAGCTGGAGTTTACGGTGCTGCCGGTGTCAGGGACGCGCATCAGCGCGAACTACGCCTACCTGGACAGCGAGTACGACGATTTCCGCGACAACTTCGGCAACAACGTCGCGGACAACCGCTCTGTGGTCCATGCCCCCGAGCACAGCTTCAACCTGCTGCTCGATACCGAGTTGCTGCGGCGTGACTGGGGTGTACTGAAGGCGGTGGTGGACTACGCCTGGACCGATTCCTTCTTCACCTATCCCTACCAGCTCGCCGGGCCGGGCAATCCCCTGCATGATCCGGGCGAGCAGGTTGCCGACGGCAGCCGTGTCGACAGCCACGGCATCCTCAACCTGAGGCTGGCGATTGCGGGCGTAAAGCTGGGCGAGGGCAGCACCGGCGAGTTGGCGTTCTGGTGCCGCAACGTTCTCGATGACGATACCGCGACCAACTTCATCGACTTTGGTCCCGGCTTCGGCAGCCTGACCATCGCCAACTTCGAAGAGCCGCGCACCTTCGGGATCACCGGCACGATCCGCTGGTAAGCATCAAGGCCGGAAAATGAAAAGGGGCGGATGCACTGGCATCCGCCCCTTTTTCCGTTTGCAGACCGCTACTCGACGATTGCCGGATGCTGCTGCGCCGGGCCGCCGAGCATCGGCCGATGGGAGGGCGGCTGGCGGCCTTCGTCGGTGACGCCGTAGTCCGCCGCCAGTTCGGCGCCGATCAGGACCTGTCCGGATTTTTCCTGGCGCTTGGGATCGTTGTACAGCGCGGCGATGACGTGGCCGGTGAACTCCGGCGTCTCGGCGATATCCCAGAACCCGGCATACTTTTCCGGCTCGGAATCCATCACCCGCTTGGTGCGGTCGGTGCGCAGCATGCCCATCCAGATCGACACCGCGGCGACGTTGTGCGCGCGCAGGTCCACGGCCATGTCGCGCGCGAACTTGTCGACGCCGACTTTCTGCGCGCCGTAGCCCGGGCCATGCATGTAGCAGCTGGAGCCGAAGCTGGAAGTGAACGCGATCAGGCCATCCTTCTGCTTGACCATCAGCGGCGCCGCATACCAGCTGGCGACATAGGCCGAGCGCAGGCCGACGTCGAGAATGTCGACCAGTTCCAGCGGCTTCTCCCAGAAGCCGCCCTTGTCGATCAGCTGGTCGTGCAGGAAGGTGGCGTTGTTGACCAGGATGTCGACACGACCGTGTTCGTGACGGATGCGCTCGAACAGGGCCTCGACCTGATTGTCGTCGGCGTGGTCGCAGGCGACGGCGATGCCGTGGCCGCCGGCCCTGGCCACCGCTTCGGCCGTTGCGGCAACGGTGCCGGGCAGGGCGGCATCGCCTTCATTGACAGTGCGGCCGGTGACATAGACGGTGGCGCCATGCGCGCCCAGTGCGATCGCGATGCCTTTTCCGGCACCACGCGAGGCGCCGGTGACGACGGCGATCCTGCCCTTGAGTGAGTCGCTCATTGCTTGGTGCTCCACAGTGTGAACCCTGATGTTTGAAGGATGACGGTCGCGGAGGTCGCGACCCTTAGATGTTCCTGAGCTGGAATTTCATCACCTTCCCCGAAGGATTGGTCGGCAGTGCGGTGACGATCGCGACCTGGCGCGGGACCTTGTAGTTGGCCATCTGCTCACGGCACCAGGCGATCAGTTCCTTTTCGTCCAGCGTCTGACCGGGGCGCAGCACCACATAGGCCTTGCCGACTTCGCCCATGCGCTCATCCGGCACTCCGATCACCGCGACCTGCGCAATCGCCGGATGGGCCACCATCATCCGCTCGATCTCGGCGGGATAGCAATTGAAACCGCCGGTGATGTACAGGTCCTTGAGACGGTCGGTGATCCGCACGTAACCGCGCGTGTCGAGATGGCCGATATCGCCGGTATGCAACCAGCCGTCGGCATCGATCGCATCGCGCGTTGCGGCCTCGTCATCGAGATAGCCCTGCATCACGTTGTAGCCGCGCACCACCAGTTCACCGGACTCGTTCGGGCCGAGCGGGCGGTTGTCGGCATCGACGCAGCGCAGCTCGATGCCGGGAATTGCCTTGCCGCTGGTCAGCGCAATCGTTTCCGCGTCGTCGGCGGCATCGCACAGCGAGGTGACGCCACAGGTTTCAGTCAGGCCATAGCCGGTCAGCACGACCTTGAACCCCAGCTCGGCGCGGATGCGCTCGATCAGGCTGGGCGCGATCGCTGCGGCGCCGGTGATGGTGGCGCGCAGCGACGACAGATCGGTGCTCGCGCGTGCCGGATCGTTCAGCAGCGAGATGAACAGCGTCGGCGGTCCCGGCAGGACCGAGATCCGGTCGCGGGCGATACGCTTCAGGATCTCGCCGGCATCGAACACCGCATGCGGCAGCACCGTCAGCCCGGCCAGGAGGCCGCCGAGCCAGCCGACCTTGTAACCGAAGGTGTGAAAGAACGGATTGGCGATCAGGTAGCGATCATCCGGATTCAGTCCCACCGCCGTTGACCACTCATGAATCACGCGCAGGTTCTGCGCATGGTTCGTGACCACGCCTTTCGGCTGCCCGGTGGTGCCGGAGGTGAACATGATGTCCATGCGGTCATCGGCGCGAACCGCTGCGGTGCAGACATCGACCTGTTCGCTGTGGGTCTCGTCGGCGCGCGCCATGAACGCGCGCCAGCCGGTGTCGCCTTCCCGGATATCGCCGATCACCACGACCTGCTGCAGGGTCTTTGGCCAATGCCCCGCGAGCAGCGTGGGGAAATGCTGGCCGAGAAACTGACCGGCACAGAACAGCACACGCGCGCCACTTTTTTCGAGCACGTACGCGGCTTCCTGGCCCTTCATGCGCGTGTTGATCGGCACCAGCGCAGCGCCCAGGGTATGAATCGCCAGACCGGCGATCATCCATTCAACGCTGTTGGGTGCCCAGATCGCCACCCGGTCGCCATGCTGCACGCCGAGCGCCAGCAGCGCCCGTGCGGCATGGATGCGCAGTTGATCCAGCTCCGCATAACTCAGCGCACCGCTGTCCTCTCCGATCACCGCCGTGCGCGAGGAAAACTTGCGGACGGATGCGGCAAACGCTGCAGGAACCGTATTAGCCATGCTTCAGCCTGTCTTGAAAAACCGCGCCGAACGGCGCGGGCTTGTGCAGGACGCACACTACTCTGAGCCGGGCTTGTGCGGGCGTATACAGACGCGCACACAAGCACGTAAACACGCTGATGGATCGCTGTGCGATCAATCAGCCCACATCAGATAGCCGTTGTCGATGCGCATTTCCGCACCGTTGATGAACTTGGATTCGTCCGAAGCGAGGAACAGCACCAGATTGGCGATGTCCTGCGGCTGCGCGAAGCGCGCCTGCAGCTGCTTCGGGTCCTTCTCGCGCACGAACGAGGTGGCGCCGCCCTGTGCATGCAGGTTGAACACCATCGGCGTGGCGATGCCATCGGGATGGATCGAGTTGCAGCGGATCTTGTAGAGCTTGGCGCGGCAATGCGCCGCCACGCTGCGGGTCAGGCCGGCGACCGCGGCCTTGGAGGCGCTGTAGGCGCAGAAGCTGGAGACGCCACCGATGCCGGCCATCGACGACATGTTGACGATCGAACCGTTGGGGCGTTCCTTCATCGCTTCCAGACCGTACTTGCAGCCCAGGAAGTAACCATCGGAATTGATCTTCTGGATTTTCTGCCACAGCGCCAGATCGGTTTCCTCGATCGTCGCCTGCGCCAGGATCGCCGCGTTGTTGACCAGGATGTCGACGCCACCGAATTTTTCCTTGGTGGTGGCAATGACCTTGATCCAGTCTTCCTCGGAGGCGATGTCATGCTTGATGAACAGCGCATTGGCGCCGATCTTTTCCGCCACGGCGCGACCGGCGTCCTCGCTGATGTCGGTGATCACGACCTTGGCGCCTTCACGCGCCAGCAGGATGGCGTCTTCCTTGCCGACGCCGCTGGCGCCGCCGGTGATGATCGCAACCTTGTTTTCCACGCGTGCCATCTGTTGCTCCTCGTTCTCTGATTGCTTTGATTAATGTTGCTTGCCGCGCTTGCTGCTGGCGGCATGGGTGCCGGCGCGTCGCCCGGACCACAGGCAGTCGGCCAGCGACAGTCCGCTGACATAACCGTTGGAGGCGATGCCGACGGCGGTGCGCCCGGCAGCGTAGAGGCCGGTGATCGGCTGATCGCGCGCATCGAGCACGGCGCCGCTGGTTTCGTCGATTTTCAGGCCCCCCAGCGTGATCGTCGGACACGGGAAGCTGCCGCTGTCAGCCGAAATGTTCAGCGCATAGTACGGCGGCTGCGACAGCGCCTGCCGCAGGCTGTCGTCCTTGCCCTGTGCATCGGTGCTGTGGCTGGCGATGTCGCGGTTGTACTGATCCAGTGTTGCCGACAGTGCGGCACCGGGCATGCCCAGCTTCTCGGCCAGTTGTGTGGCGCTGCGCGCGCGCGGCGCAAACAGCATCAGGAACAGGGCCGGCACACTCTGGAAGAACCACAGTCCCCCGGACAGCGCTTCGCGGATCGCGCGGGCGCGCAGCTTGTGATCGAGAATCAGCCAGGCCTTGCCGTCGTTGTGATCGACCATTTCCACGCCGAGCTTGGCGCCGTAGACCTGCTCGTTGCAGAAGCGCTGGCCATGACGGTTGACGACGATGCCCAGCGGCCAGGCGGTCGGTGGATTGATGAAGCGCCAGGCCGAACCCTTTTCCATGCGGTGCGGCACGCCGCCCGCGGACTCGCCGAGCCGGATGCCGCTGCCGTCGCAACCGGTGGCACCGAGCCGCATCGCCGGCAGGTACTTGGGAGCGTACCGCTGCACCATCTCGCGGTTGAACACGAAGCCGCCGGTGCTGAGCACCACGCCGCGATGCGCGCGGACTGTGATGTGCTGCGCGTGCTGCTGTTCGAGTTGCAGCGCCCTGGCGCGCAGCTTGTCGGCCCAGGCGCCGGCACAGGT
>JBEBWZ010000080.1:0-15403 GCA_040391865.1 Solimonas flava | reverse complement strand
ACCGCTGCCGATGACGAGAAGCTTGAGAAGAGTAGGCATGGGCAGGTCCCGGCGGCGAAAAGGGGCGCTAGGGTAGCGAAAGCCGCACGCAAACAAAAACCCCGCAGCGGCCGGGCCGCTGCGGGGTCGGGACTGCGGGAGTCCTTAGCGCGGCATGATGGAGTTGCCGCTGACGCGGACCGGTGCGCCGGTGCTCAGGCTGCCCAGTTCCGGCACGTTGATGACGCGAGTGTCGCCGGTGTCCATGCGAATGGTGACGTCATAGGTGGTGACCGAGCGCACGCGCTTTTCGATCTGGTGACCGGCGATGGCACCGGCAATCGCACCCACCGCGGTTGCCACGTCCTTGCCACGGCCACCGCCGACCTGATGACCGGCGACGCCGCCTGCAATCGCACCGACGGCCGCACCGCCGCCGCTGCCGGCGCCGGCTTCCTTCACTTCAACGATGCTGCTGACCACGCCGCAATCGGCGCAGACCACAGGCGCGGGGGGCGGTGCGGGCTTCGCCGGCTTCGGTGCCGGCTTCGGTGCGGGTTTGGGCGCCGGCGCGGGAGCGGGCTCAGGCGCGGTTTCCGCGACCTTTTCGGCTTCCTTCGGCTCAACGGCCTGCTCGGCTGCGGGCTGGCTGCCGGATTCGGCCGGCGGCGGCGCGCTGGGCGAACAGGCGGCCAGCAGGGCGGCCAGGGCCGCGGCGCTCAACAGGCGACTCAGTGATGAAGTGTTCATGCCCAACTCCCTATGCGTGTTATTGAAGACGGCGGCAGTGTATGCCGGAATCCTGAGCCGAGGCTGAATATTTGCAGTTGCGGAGGCGGAGATATCCCCAGCGCAGCAGTATGAAAAACCACCCCGGCAGGATGCTGGGACCGGGAATCGATGCGCGCGCCGTTTTTACTGTAACTGTTTGATTAAGCGAAAAACGTTGTCGCCAACCGCTCAGTCGGGGCGTTGGCTCAGCCGTCGCTGGAATTCCAGAAATGCACGCAGCGTGCGGTCGGGTGCTTCGAGTTGCGGATAGTGGCCGATGCCGTCCAGGGACACTACATCGGGATTGGGGACCAGTTCGCGATAGCGGTCTGCCATGTGAGCACCGGAGACCGGATCGGCCGGGCCGTTGATCAGCCGCAACGGGACCGGTGTCTGCTGCAGCGCACCGACCCAGCGCGCACGCTGCTGGCGTCGCTCGCTGATGTACCGGATCAGGCCGCGCATCGCCTGCATGCCGCGATCGCTGGAGGCGACGGTCCAGAGGTCGTGCATCTCGATCGTGCTCGGGCGGCTGTGTTCGCCGAACACCCGGCCCAGCGCCCGGCCGAAGCGGCGTTCGTTCATCAGCGCCACGGCCAGTCGGCCGAACAGGGGGCTGCGCAGAAAGCGCTGTCCCATGGTCTGGCGATGGGTTTCCGGAAACAGGCCGCCGTTCAGCAGGGTCACGGATTGCAGCTGCAAGCCACGGCCGCCGCGTTCCCGATGACGGGCGAGCAGTTCCTGCGCAATGCTCACGCCGTAGTCGTGTGCCAGGACGTGCACGCGATCGAGGCCGTAGCGGGCCAGCAGCGCTTCGCACAGGTCGGTCTGCTGCAGCAGCGAATAGCGGTGACGCAAGGGCTTGGCGGAATAGCCGAAGCCGAGCAGATCGGGGGCCAGCACATGATCGAAGCGCGTGCACAACTCAGGCCAGATCGGCGCCCAATCCCACGACGAGGTGGGAAAGCCGTGGATCAACAGCAGTGCCGGTTCGCTGCTATTGGCGCGGACCGTTTCGTCGCTCACATCGCGACCGCCGTAGCGATAGAAGATGCTGTGTCCGGAAAAATCGAAGCGCAGCCCGGTGTCGCGCCAGCGGCTCAGGTTCATTCCGGGGTGTCGCGGTCCAGAAACGCCAGCACTTCGTTCAGCGCCGCAGTCGATTCCGGCATCTTGCCGGCAAAGATCTGCCAGACGTGGAACAGATTGGGCCAGATACGCAGTTGCGATGCGGTGCCGGCCGCGGTCAGCGCCGCATGCAGGCGGCGGGCGTCGTCGGCGAGGATTTCGGTGTCGGTGGCCTGGATCAGGGTACGCGGCAAGCCGCGCAGATCGGCAAACAACGGCGATGCCAGCGGGTGCCGGCTGTCGGTCTCGCCGAGATAGTCCTGCACCGCGGCGCGCAGCGTGGGGGCGGTCAGCATGTCGTCGGCACGATCGCCCTGCGCGCTGTCGCCGCTGAGCGTCAGATCGACCCAGGGCGAGAACATCACCAGCGCCGCGGGCGGCGGCAGGCCGGCATCGCGGATCTGCAGGGCACAGGCCATCACCAGACCGCCGCCGGCGGAGTCGCCGGCGAGCACGATGCTGTCGGCGGCGATGCCTTGCTCGAGCAGGGCGCGATAGGCCGCGAGCACATCGTCGGTGGCGGCGGGAAAGCGGTTCTCCGGCGCCAGGCGATATTCGATGAACGCCACCTGCGCCTGCCAGCTGCGCGCGATGCGCGAGGTCAGGTCGCGATAGATCGCGGCCGAGCCCACCAGATAGCCGCCACCGTGGAAATAAAGCACGGTGCGCTGTGGGGTGACGCAGCGGTTTCGCACCCACTCGCCGGCCACGCCGCGGAAGGTGGTCGCGTTGATCTGGGTGCCGGGCGGCGAGGGCAGATGGCTGGCCATGCCGATCTTGTCGAGCAGCATGCGGCGGCGTGCGGCGGGTGCCGAGCTGCACAGCGTGGTGCGGATCAGCCAGCGGGCCGCCTGGCGCATCAGCCGGGCACGGAGTGAAATCGGGGTCGGGGCTACGGTCGTCATGGGCCAAGCATATCGGAGCCACTGGCCGACTAGAATCGGAATATGACGACACGATCCTGGCGGGCGGCATTCATGGTGGGCGCGATGGCGACGCTGCTGTCGGCCTGCAGCGATAGCGAGCTGCTGCCAGCGCCGGCGCCGACTCCGGTGCCGGACGGTGTGGCCCTGTGCGCGCCCGATGCGGGGCCGCTGCATTTCAGCGGCAGCGTGCAGCTGGCGGATGCCAAGACCTATCACCTGCAGCCGTTCGCGGTGGCGCCGGGCACCGGTCGCGTCGAACTCGCCTACGGCTGGAGCGAACGCCCCGGATTGCCGGCGACGCCGCTGACCGCGACCACGTTTGATCTCGGTCTCTGGGATCAGCGCGGCTATCGCAGCAGTGCGGGTTTTCGCGGCTGGTCGGGTTCGCGCCAGGGGCGCATCGACCGCGAACAGCCGCCGGTGTACGTCGAAGCCGGCAGCGCCGAGCGCGGCTATGTGCCGGGGCCGATCGAGCCCGGCGTATGGCATGCGGAACTCGGCATCGCCGCGGTTTCGCCGCAGGGTGCGGACTGGCAGCTGCAGATCGAATGCAAGCGCGGTGGCGGGCAGGTGGTTACGCCCGATCCGGTCGCGCGTGATCATGTGGCGCGGGTGGTGCCTGGCTGGTACCACGGCGATTTCCACATGCACGGCTTTCACTCGCAACCGAACGGCCCGGACGCCGACAGCTTTGTGGCACAGGCGCGGGCGGCGCAGCTGGATTTCCTGATGGTCACCGACTACGTCACCGGCCAGCACTGGCAGGAACTGGGCGCGATGCAGCGCGCGCATCCGGATCTGCTGATCTGGCCCGGGCGCGAGGTCATCACCTACTTCGGTCACGTCAATACGCATGGCGAGACGCCGTCGGTGCTGGACTACCGCCACGGTTTCGAGACCGTGAATCTCGGCGAGATCCAGCGTCTGGCGAAAGCCGACGGCGCGCTGTTCCAGGTCAATCATCCGACCCTGTTTCCGCCGCCGGTGTTTTCCAACTTCTGCCGCGGCTGCTACTTCGAGCTGGGCGATCAGATCGACTGGGGCGCGGTCGATACCCTCGAAATCCTGACCGGGCCGGTGCTGGCGATGGCCGAGGATCTGGGCCTGCCGCTACCGCTGCCGGTGGCGATCGAGCAACCGTTCATGACCACCGCGATCCTGTTGTGGGAGCGGCAGCTGCGCGCCGGGCACAAGATCACCGCCGTCAGCGGTTCGGATTCCAAGGGGGTCGAAAGCGACGATGCCGAACGCGAGCGCAAGGGTTATGGCTCGTCGGCCACCGCGGTGTACGCGCCGGAACTGTCGCGTGCGGCGCTGCGCGATGCCATCCGCGCCGGCCATGCCTACGTCCGCACGCGCGGTGTCGCGCGCAGTCCGGCGCTGGAGTTCGTGGCGACGGGCAGCAACGGCCAGCGCGGCATCTTTGGCGACACCTTGCAGGTCGAGGGCCTGCAGCCGGTGCTGCTGACCACCACCGTGCGCGGCGGCAACGGCCAACTGTTGAGTTACTACCGCAATGGCTTGCCGGCGCTGACGGTGCCGATCGTCGGTGACCCGTTCGTGCATGAATTTGCGCTGGCGACGCGCGACCCGCTCACCGAAGGGCCGCTCGGCAGTTACTGGCGCATCGAGACCCGCGACCTGCAGAGCCGCACCGCGATCGGCAATCCGATCTTTCTGAAACCAGCGGCACCCTGAACGGTCGTGGCGCGCGGTGCGGCGGCATAATACGCGTGCTGTCGTCCGCCTCCGTCCTTCTGAATCCCTGTCATGACCGTGCAATTCCACGTCACGCCGTTGAACGTCAACGAGCACCTGTTCGGCGTCCGCTGTGTCGTGGCGAATCCTGCGGCCGCGGGGCAGGTGTTCACGCTGCCCTCGTGGTTGCGCGGCAGTTATCTGGTACGCGATTTCGCCAAGCATGTGGTGTCGATCAGCGCGCACGCCGGCGGACAGCCGGTGGCGATCGAGCGTCTGGACAAGCGCTCGCTGCGCTGCGCGCCGGTGACCGGGCCGCTGGAGCTGCGCTACACGGTCTATGCCTACGACGAATCGGTACGCAAGGCCTGGCTGGATGCGCGCCGCGGTTTCTTCAATCCGAGTTCGCTGTGCTACTGCCCGCAGGGGTTCGAGAATCAGGAACTCGATCTGATCCTCGAACGCCCGCGCGATCCGCGCTGCCGTGACTGGCGTGCGATCACCAGTCTGCGTGCGCTGCAGATCGATGCCGACGGCTTTGGTCGCTACCGCGCACTCGATTACGAAGACCTGATCGACCATCCGGTGGAGCTTGGTCGCTTCGAGCGCCTGGATTTCGAGGTCGACGGCATTCCCCATGCGCTGGTGCTGTCGGGCCGCTATGAACTCGATCGCGCGCGCGTCTGCCGCGATCTGGCGGCGATCTGTCGGGTCGAGCGCGAACTGTTCGGGCAGCAGCCGCAACTGGAGCAGTACCTGTTCCTGACCAATGTCGTCGCCAGCGGCTACGGCGGTCTGGAACACCGCAGTTCAACCGCGCTGATCTGTTCGCGCAACGATCTGCCGCAACCCGGCGACGAGTCGCTGACGAAAAGCTATCGCAGCTTTCTCGGGCTTTGCAGCCACGAATATTTCCATCTGTGGAACGTCAAGCGCATCACCGCACAGCGCTTCCAGGAATCGGATCTGGCCGGCGAGGCCTATACCCGCGACCTGTGGCACTACGAGGGCGTGACCTCGTATTACGACGACCTGTTCCTGCTGCGCGCCGGCATCCTCGATGCGCAGCGCTATCTCGACGTGGTCGCGGAAACCGCGACGCGGCTGGAGCGGGCCGCAGGTCGTGGCGTGCAGACGCTCGAAGACGCCAGCTTCGAGGCCTGGATCAAGTACTACCAGCCGGACGAGAACAGCGGCAACGCCACCGTCAGCTACTACGTGAAGGGGGCACTGGTGGCGTTGTGCCTGGACCTGCGGCTGCGGCGCGATTCCGCGATCACGCTCGATGAGGTGATGCGCGCACTGTGGCAACGCTACGGTGCCACCGGCATCGGCGTGCCGGAAGGTGGCCTGGAACAGCTGGCGCAGTCGCTGTCGGGACTGGACCTGCGCGACTTCTTTGCACGCGCGCTGCGCTCCACCAACGAATTGCCGCTGATCGAGGCCCTGGCCGAATTCGGCGTGCAGGCCGAGCGGCGCATCGCCACCGGCGACAGCGATGGCGGCGGACGCGTGAGCGCCGCCGCGTTGAGCGCCACGCTCGGACTGCGATTGCGTGCCGGCGACACCCGCGTCGCCAGCGTGCTCAGTGGCGGCCCGGCCGCGCGCAGCGGCATCTCCGCCGGCGATCAACTGGTGGCGCTCGACGGCTTGCGCGTCACCGCCGCGAACTGGACGCAACGCCTGCAGGCGTTGCAGGTCGGTTGCGATTATCCGCTGCAACTGTTCCGCAACGACGAACTGCTGACGCTGACGGTATGCCCCGAAGCGCCGCCGGCCGATACCTGGACGCTGACGCTGATGCCGACCGTGAACGAAGCAATCCTGGCGCGTCGCCAGCGCTGGCTGGGTGCGTGATGACCGACCTGATCCTGAAAGCGGTGATGGCCTACCTGCTCGGCACCGTGATGGGCGGGCAGATCATCGGCGCGCTGCGCGGCGTCGATCTGCGCGGTGCCGGCAGCGGCAACATCGGCGCAACCAACGCGCTGCGCACGCAGGGCAAGCTGTTCGGCCTCGGGGTGCTGACCATCGACGTGCTGAAAGGTGTGGTCGCGGTGCTGTGGATTCCGCGCATGCTGTTGCCGGGCGGTGACGCGGCGCCGCTGGAAGTCGCGACCTATGTCTGCGGTGTCGCGGTAGTGCTCGGGCATTGCTATCCGGTGTTCGCAGGTTTTCGCGGCGGCAAGGGCGTTGCGACGCTGGCCGGGGTTTACGGCGCGGCACTCACCTCGTCCCTGCCGTGGTTGCTCGGTGCCTTCGTGCTGACGGTGATGCTCACCGGCTACGCCAGTCTCGCGACGCTGATCGCGACCCTGATCGCGGTGCTGTACGTCACCTGCTTCAGCGCTGCGGGCCTGTTTTCGGCGCTGGGCGGATTCACCGTCGCGATGGCGCTGCTGGTGTGCTGGAAGCATCGCGACAACATCCGCCGCCTGCTGGCGGGAACCGAACATCGCTTCGAACGCGCACGAGTGCTGGGACGATGGCTCAGCCGCTGAGCGAACAGGAACAGCTGGAACTGCTGGATCGCCTCGCCGACGGCGACTGGCATTCCGGCGAGATGCTGGCCGCGGGTTTCGGCATCAGCCGCGCCGCGTTGGCCAAGCGCATCGATCGCCTGCGCGACTGGCAGTTGCAGGTCGAGTCGCGGCAGGGACTCGGTTATCGCCTGTCGCAGCCGATCGAGCGCCTGCAGCAGGCGCCGCTGCAAGCCGCAGTGCCAGGCATGGGCGTGCGCGTGGCGGCGGTGGTCGATTCCACCAATTCGCGCCTGCTGGATGCGCCGGCCGAACACGACCCGCAGGCGCTGTGCGCCGAACTGCAGACCGCCGGCCGCGGGCGTCGTGGTCGTGCCTGGGTCTCACCGTTCGGCGCCAACCTCTACCTGTCGGTGGCCTGGTCGTTCGCGGCATGGCCGCCGCAGCTGACGGCGCTGCCGTTGGCGGTGGGCGTGGCCTGCGCGCGTGCGCTGCGTCGCGTTGGGCTGCACAACCTGCAGCTGAAATGGCCGAACGATCTGCTGGTCGAGGGCCGCAAGCTCGGCGGCATCCTGCTGGAGCATCGCGGCGAAAGCGGGGGGGGCTGCCGGGTGGTGATCGGCATCGGCATCAACGTGCGCATGCCCGACGTGCTTGCGGCGGAAGTGACGCAGCCCTGGCTCAATCTCGATGCCGCGCTGGCGGCACAGGGCCAACCTCCGGCATCACGCAATGACTTGGCGGCGGCCCTGTTGGTGGAGTTGCAGCGTCTGCTGCTGGATTACGGTCACAGCGGGTTTGCGCCGATGGTCGAGGAATGGTGCGCGCTGGATCTGGTTCACGAGCGGCCGGTGCGGGTGCTGATGGGCGAGCGTGAGTTGCTGGGCGTCGCCCGCGGCGTCGACGAGCAGGGCGCGTTGATCGTCGATGCCGCAGGCGAGCGGCATCATCTGCATTCCGGCGAAGTGAGCCTCAGAGTCCTATGAAACTGCTGCTCGATATCGGCAACACGCGGTTGAAGTGGGCGTTTGCCGGCGATGGGGGCTTGCAGGACAGCGGTTGCGTGCTGCATCACGGCGAACCGGCGCGCGCCTTGCAGCAACTGCCGGTGGTGACAGTCGACAGCGTCTGGCTGGCGCATGTCACCGGGCCGGCGCATGAAGCGAGCTTCGATCAGGCGCTGCGCACCCACTACGGGCAGGCGCCGCAGTACGCACGCAGCAGCGCGCAGTGGCGCGGCCTGCGCAACGCCTATCGCGAGCCGGAACGCCTCGGCGTCGATCGTTGGCTGGTGCTGATTGCAGCCTGGCATGAGCGGCAGGGAGCCGCCTGCGTGGTCGATGCCGGTACTGCGCTGACCGCCGACGCGATCGACGGCAGCGGCCAGCATCAGGGCGGCTTCATCGCCGGCGGGCTGGAAACGCAGCAGCGCGCGGTGCTGGGTGCAACGCGGTTTCCGGTGCGCGATGCGGCGCAGGCCTATCAGGTGGGTCTGGGGCGCGATACCGAAAGCTGTGTGCGTCAGGGGGCGCTGCTGGCCTGCGTCGGCGCCGTCGAGCGCGCAGCACAACTGGCGGGCGCCGATGCGCGCTGCCTGCTGACCGGAGGCGATGCCGAGCATCTGCAACCGCTGCTCGACGCCCGCTGGCAGTGGCGGCCGCAACTGGTACTCGAAGGCCTGCTGGCGCTGGCACAACCCCGCGAGTAGCGGTGCGAGGCGGGTGCCGAAGCCGGTAATGCCGTGAGCGTGTTGAATCGACAGATGATTTCAAGGCCGGCCCCGTAGCCGTCCGATCCCGGCGGGGTGCTCCCGCCTTAGTCCGTTGGTCGCCCTGGACCTGCCGCTGCTCGGCAAGCCCTGCGGCTTCGTCGGCTGTCAGCTCCCGCTGGACGGCTGGCGCCACAACTCCCCCATGCACCGGCCCATGCTCTGGTCCGGTGGTATCGGGGTCAGTGGCGGAGGGGCGATGGGCAGCAACGGCAGCAAAACATTCTCGGGACGGCAACGCGGCGCGACGGCGGTGGAATTCGCTCTCGTGTTCCCGGTGTTCTTCCTGCTGTTCTACGGCTTGCTGACCTACGGCCTGATCTTTCTGATGCGCATGGGCCTGCAACACGCGGCCGAAGATGGCGCGCGCGCCGCGTTGCACTATCCCGTTGGCAGCTGCGACACCGCGATGGGCCGCATCTGCGATGCCGCCGAGCAGAAGCAATACCAGTTCAATGCGCGGCTGTCCGCGGCCTACGCCACGGCACTGCGCCAGGCGAGCTGGATGGATTTTCGTCCCGATCAACAGCCCTTGCAGGTGACCTCGCGCATCTGTCTGGTCGGGCAGGACTGTGTCGGTGCCGCGCTGGTGCTGAGCTGCAATGGGCCGGACTGCGCGAGCGCGACACTGCCGCCGGCCTGCGGCAGCGATTTCCTGAACAGCTGCCAGATCATGGTCACCGTGAGCTATGACTATGCCAATGCGCCCTTCATTCCGACCTTGCCCGGTATGGGCCTGCTGACGCCCGCCAATCTCACCGGACAGGCGCGCCTGCTGCTCGACGGTCGGGCGCTGAGCTCATGAACATGAACACCCAGCGATTCGTCTGCCGGCGCAAGTCGCAGTCCGGTGCCGCGGCGCTGGAATTTGCGCTGATACTGCCGCTGCTGATCCTGCTGCTGTACGGCCTGGCCGGCTTCGGCAGCGTGTTCTACACCCAGATGACGGTATCGCGTGCGGCCGCCGATGGTGCGCGGGCGCTGAGCCTTGCCGGCAGCGTCTCCAGCTACGGTGGCGTCACCGAAGACGTCAAGACTGCCATCCGGCTGGAAGTGATCAACTCGCTGGCGCTGTCGATCATCGCGCCGCTGGGCCTCGGCGATTACACCGCGCGCCAGAACTGGCTGCAGCAGAACGTGATGTCGCAGATCAGCGTCGACAACGGCAGCTGCGGCGGCGACAGCGCGTCCGGCGTGTTGCGGGTGCGCGTGCAGTATCCATTCAGCAGTGTGCGGATGTTGCCGCCGATCACGCTGCCGATGGTGGGCAGTCTCGACGGCTGGATGCCGGAATCGCTCACCGGCTGCGCCATCGCGCAGTTGTAACCGACAGGAGAGGCACCTCGTGAATCGTCGTCATTCGATTCGTTCATTGTCAGGCGCGCGCGAGCAGCGCGGCGCGATCATCGTGATGGCGGCGCTGGCGCTGAGCCTGGTCGTGATCCTGCTGTCGGTCGCCGATATCGGCTTCCTCTATTACTACAAGCGCGAATATCAGAAGGCCGCCGATCTGGCAGCCATGGCGGGTGCCAAGCGTCTGGTGTCGGAGACCACCGGCATCCGTTCGTGCGACGGCAATGCCTTGCCGGCGGCGCAGGCCAACGCTGCGCAGAACCTCGGTTCCAAGAACTATGCACTGACCGTGCTGTGCGGCAAATGGAACCCTTCCGGCACCACACCGGAAACACGTTTCGACACCGGCGTCGATGCCGACCAGCTCGATGCCGTCCGCGCCGTGATTTCCGGCACGCCACCGCGCTTCCTGCCGTACGTCACCGTCGTGACCCTGACCGCAAGGGCTACCGCACTGGCCGATCAGCCGCTGGCGCAACTGCGCATTCGCAGCACCCTGGCCACCGTCGATACCGCCAAGAGCCCGCTGCTCAACAGTGTTGTCGGTGGCCTGCTGGGCGGCAGCATCAACCTGCCGGTGGCGGCCTGGAACGGTCTGCTGAATACCGACATCAACCTGCTCAAGTACCTGGATGCGCTCGCGCTGGAGCTGGGGTTGGATGTCGGCAACTACGATCAGGTGCTGGGGGCCGATGTGACCGTAGGGCAGTTGCTCGACGTGGCCGCCGATGTGCTCAACCGTGGCGGCGGTACCGGCGACGTGAATGCCGCGGTAGGCGGCTTGGGGCAGCTGCTGGGAGTCAACCTGCCGGGGTTTGAGCCCTTGGTGAAGCTAGGCGACATCCTCCAGATCCAGACCGGCACACCGTCGTCGGCGCTGGATCTGGGACTGAACGTGTTTGAGCTGGTGCAGGGCAGTGTGCAGCTGGCGAGCAGCGAATGCGCAGTCTGCGTCACCCTGCCGATCAATGTCCCCGGCCTTGTCGGTGTCAACGTGCAGGCCAAGGTGATGGAGCCGCCGCGCATCTCCGCAATCGGCAATCCGGCGCTGGCGGCGCTGGACCCATTGGGCGCTGACAGAATCTACGTGCGCACCGCGCAGGTGAGGTCGCTGATTTCGGTTGATCTGCCGATAGCCGGAGCATTGCTGACCCAAATTCAGAACCTGCTCAACAGCTCGGTCATTTCGGGCATTACCAATGCTGTGAATGACTTGCTGTCGCTCAACCTGCTGGGCCTGCTGCAGTCGTTGTCCTGTGTCGTCTACTGCGACATTCAGCGGGATGTGATTGACATTCGCGTGCTGCCTTCTCCTCGTCTCGACATCAATCTCGATGCAGGCGCTGGTCAGGCGTACGTCGACGATTACCGCTGCGGCACTCAGGAGAAGTCTCTGGACGTTCCTACGGATGCAGCGGCGGCTTACCTGCGTATCGGCAAGATGGGGACTTCGGCACAGGATGCAGCAAACAAAGTGTTTGCATCCTCGGCGCCGCCGGTAGTGGATCCGGTGGCGATTCTCGATATCGGCACCAAGCATGTGCGTTATCAGTGCACCTTGCTGCTGTTTTGCTGGACAGAGTGGAAAACGGCCAGTGGCAGCTGGGATGGTGATCCCGCGCGCGCTGCGCGCACGGCCTTCTCCGGCGGAGGCATTGGCTTGAAGGCCGAGCTGCCTGTCGCAGGCAATAGTTCCAATCAAATCTATCTGCAGCCGCCGGTGGATGGTCTGCCGGATGTTGGCGAGGCGCCGGCGTGGAAAACCGTGACCTCGGCGAATGTGGTCGGCAGCCTGCGCAATACCCTGGGCGGATTGCAGTTGCAGTTCTACCAACCCTCCGGCTCTGGCCTTGGCGGCAACGGTCTTGGCAATGTGCTGTTCCTCGTCGGCAGTGTCGTGAATAGCCTGGTCGCGACGGTCATGAATGTGGTCACGCCGCTGCTCTCCGGTCTGCTCGATCCGCTGCTCAACCTTCTGCTCGATACGTTGGGCGTCGACCTCAACAAGGTCGAGATCGGTGCCAACCTGAGCTGTGACGGCGGCGGCGCGACGCTGATCGACTAAACCCATGCGCGGGACCACTAGACTATGCGGCCTCATTGCTGCTGGTCCGTGTGGTCCCGATGTCGTCCAAGCCGCCCCGTCTTCCCGAACTCCCGGTTCTCGATGCCCTGCCGTCGCTGCGGCAGGCGCTGGCGGATGGCGGCGTCGCGGTGCTCGCAGCGCCGCCGGGATCGGGCAAGACCACGCTGATCCCGCTGTGCCTGCTCGATGAGCCGTGGCTGGCGGGCAAACGCATCCTGATGCTGGAGCCGCGCCGGGTGGCGGCGCGCGCGGCGGCGGCGCGCATGGCTTCATTGCTCGGCGAGGCGGTGGGTGAAACGGTCGGCTACCAGATCCGCTTCGAGCGGCGGATTTCGGCACGCACCCGCATCGAGGTCGTGACCGAGGGCCTGCTGGCACGGCGGATCCAGGCCGATCCGGAATTGCCGGGTATCGGGCTGGTGATCTTCGACGAATTCCACGAGCGCAGTCTCGATGCCGATCTGGCGCTGGCACTGACGCTCGATGCGCGCGCCGCGATCAATCCGGCGCTGCGCCTGCTGGTGATGTCGGCAACGCTGGACACGCAGCGGGTTGCGCAGTTGCTGGGTGGCGCACCGGTGGTCGAAAGCGGCGGGCGCATGTTCCCGGTCGATGTCCGTCATCTGACGCCAAAAGCCGGTGTCGAACACGGCGAAGCGGTGGCGCAGGGGGTGCTCACCGCCTTGCAGGACACGCCCGGCGATGTGCTGGCGTTTCTCCCCGGCGTGCGCGAGATCCGTGCGGCGCAATACCAGCTGGAAAGCCGTGCCGGCAGCGAGATTGCGATCTATCCACTCTATGGGGAACTGGCGTCGGCCGAGCAGGATGCGGCACTGCAGCCCGATCCTGCCGGGCGTCGCAAGGTGATCCTCGCGACCAATATCGCGCAGACCAGTCTGACCGTTGAAGGGGTGACCACGGTGGTCGATGGTGGCCTGGTGCGGGTGGCGCGCTTTGATCTCGGGGCCGGCGCCAATCGCCTTGAAACGCAACGGGTCTCGCGTGCGTCTGCGGAGCAGCGCGCCGGCCGTGCGGGGCGTCTCGGCCCCGGCACCTGTTACCGGATGTGGAGCCGGGAGCAGCACGGCACCTTGCCGGCGCACGATACGCCGGAGCTGCTGGCGGTCGATCTGACGCGCCTGGCGCTTGAGCTGGCGGCCTGGGGCGTGAACGATCCGGTGCAGCTGGCGTTTCTGGACCCGCCGCCGGCGACCAGCTGGAATTACGCACGCACGCTGTTGCGCGATCTCGGCGCGCTCGACGGCGACGGTCGCATCAGCGTGCACGGACGTGCGCTGACGCAACTTCCCACGCCGCCTCGGCGCGGACATATGTTGTTGAGCGCGCGTGCGGTTGGCTTGGCACCGCTTGCGGCCTGGGTCGCCGCGGTGCTCGACGAGCGCGAGAACAGCCGCTCCGATCTGGATGACGTGGTGCAGCGCTATCTGCAGAACCGTGCCGAGCCCGGCGCGCAACGCCGTGTCCGCGAATCGGCGCGCCAGCTCGGGCGGCTGGCGGGTGGCGAGGGCGCGCCCGAGTGGGTGGATGGCGCGGTGGCGCGCCTGTTGTCCTGGGCCTATCCCGAGCGCATCGCGCGGCGGCGCCCCGGTGCGCGCGGGGTCCGCGAGGTGGCCTATCTGTGTGCCGATGGTGCGGAAGCCCGGCTGCTGGAGTCCGATCCGCTGGCGCAGCAGGAGTGGCTGGCGATCGCGCACTGGGAGCCGGGACCGCCGCGCCGCATCCGTCTGGCCGCGGCCCTGGACGAAACCACACTGGCGCGGGATCACGCCGCGAGCCTGCAGGCGGTGGAGACGGTGAGCTGGGAGCCGCAGACGGAAGCGGTGATTGCGGAGTTGCAGCGCCGCATCGGCGCCATCGTGATCGAGCGCAAGCCGCTGCGCGGCGGCAGTCGCGAGGCGCAGGCGCGAGCGATGCTCGATGGGGTGCGCGCCCTGGGACTGCAGGCCTTGCCGTGGACCGACACGCTGCGCCAGTGGCAGGCGCGGGTGCTGTCGCTGCGCACCTGGCGGCCGGACGACCTCTGGCCCGATGTCAGCGACGAGGGCTTGCTGCAAACCCTCGAGATCTGGCTGCTGCCGTATCTGGAGCACTGCACCCGGCGCGATCATCTGGCGCGCCTGGATCTGGGCGCCATCCTGCAGGCGCAGCTCGATTATTCCGCGCAGCAGGCGCTGGCGCGTTTGGCCCCGACCCACCTGGAAGTGCCGACGGGCTCGCAGATCCGGCTCGAGTATCGGCCGCCGGAAGCGCCGTTGCTGTCGGTGAAGCTGCAGGAAATGTTCGGTTGTGCCGAAACGCCGCGGATCAACGAAGGGCGGATGCCGGTGGTGCTGCAACTGTTGTCGCCGGCACAACGCCCGGTGGCGGTGACGCCCGATCTCGCGGGCTTCTGGGCGCGCAGCTACAACGACGTGCGCAAGGACATGAAGGGGCGGTATCCGCGTCATCCGTGGCCGGATGATCCTCTTGCTGCGGTGCCGACGCGGCGCGCGAAGCCGCGCAGCTGAACGAATTGCGCAGTTCACGTAAAAAATGTCGGAATAGCGGTTGACGGGAGAGGGTCTCGCGAAGACAATACGCGGCCCTTTCCTGCCCTACGGTGTTGGAAGGCCTCGGCGGAGGGATACTCAAGCGGCCAACGAGGGCAGACTGTAAATCTGCTGACTAACGTCTACGGTGGTTCGAATCCACCTCCCTCCACCAAACGGTTTCAGATGTTGCGTGTTGTTTTGTGGGTCAAGGCGGGTGTAGCTCAATGGTAGAGCTGTAGCCTTCCAAGCTACTGACGAGGGTTCGATTCCCTTCACCCGCTCCACGGCACGCGCAGAGGGCTTCACCAGTTTCGCCCACGTAGCTCAGTCGGTAGAGCACACCCTTGGTAAGGGTGAGGTCGAAGGTTCGATTCCTTTCGTGGGCACCAGTTCAGGCGGTTGAAGTTCGCCGGTTCGGGACTTCAGCGGCCAAGACAGTGCCCGGCGAGATGAAGGCGAGTTCAGCACATCCAGCTGATTCGGTTCATGCGCCAGGCACCGGTTTTGAAGCGGGCGTCGGCGGACATCGCCCACGTCCGCGTTTCGCTTTTTGCGGGCTCCTGCAGCCCTTGTTCGACGTGACTGACTAAAGACTTCGGAGAGTTCGCGATGGCAAAGGAAAAGTTTGAACGCAAGAAGCCGCACGTTAACGTAGGCACGAT
>JBEBWZ010000079.1:0-15532 GCA_040391865.1 Solimonas flava | reverse complement strand
ACGGCGGCCTGCTGTCGAGCCAGGCCACCGTCATTCTCGGCACCGCCTCCACCCTTTGAAGAAGAACCCTCACCATGCTTCCTGATTATTCATTGACGGGCCGCCGCGCCCTGGTTACCGGCGCCTCCAGCGGTCTCGGCCGCCACTTCGCAAAACTGCTGGCCGCGGCCGGCGCCGAGGTGTTCGCCGCCGCACGCCGCACCGATCGGCTGCAGGATCTGGTCAACGAAATCACCGCCAGCGGCGGCAAGGCGCATGCGGTCGAACTCGATGTCGTCGACCGCAGCAGCGTGATCCGCGGCTTCGACCAGATAGAAGCCCAGGGCGGCTGTCCTGATCTGATCGTCAACAACGCTGGCACCGCCAACAGCGCCGGCGCGCTGCAACTCAGCGAGGAGGAATGGGACACGGTGGTCGACACCAATCTCAAGGGCGCCTGGCTGGTCTGCCAGGAAAGCGGCAAGCGCCTGGTCCAGGCCAAGCGCGGCGGTGCGATCATCAACATCACTTCGCTGCTGGCCGAACGCGTCGCCGGCGGCACCGCACCGTACGCGGCATCGAAGGCCGGCCTGCGGCAGCTCACCGAATCGCTGGCGCTGGACTGGGCGCGCTACGGCATCCGCGTCAACGCCATCGCGCCCGGCTACATCACCACCGATCTGAATCGCGAGTTCCTCGAGTCGGCACATGGACAGAAGATGCTGGCGCGCGTGCCGCAGCGTCGCTTCGGCACGCCGCAGTCGCTGGACGGCGCGATGCTGCTGCTGGCCTCCGAGGCGGGCGCGTTCATCACCGGCGCGTTCCTCGCGGTCGATGGCGGGCATCTGGTCAGCAGCCTGTAAGCACTCGCCCGTCACCCGGGAGCGGCGCAAGGCCGCTCCCTGCCTGTCCGGCCCGGACATTGACGCCGGCAACCCGAAACGGCAGCGTTGCCGCTTTCGATCCGGGCAGAGCCCATGCAACTCGACTGGCACTGGTACCACTGGACAGAGCTCGACACCGCGACCCTGTATGCGCTGCTGCGGCTGCGCAGCGATGTGTTCGTGGTCGAGCAGGACTGCGTCTATCTCGATCTCGACGGCCTCGATGAGCACTGCCGCCATCTCTGCGGTCGCGATCGGCATGGTCGGTTGCAGGCCTATCTGCGGCTGCTGCCACCCGGCCTGAAGGTCGAGCATCCCGGCATCGGCCGGGTGGTGGTGGCCGCCGAGGCCCGCCGCTTTGGCCTGGGTCGCGCGCTGATGCGCGAAGGCCTGCGCGAATGCGCGCAGCGCTACCCGCAGCAGCGCGTCCATATTTCCGCGCAGCAGCGGCTCGAAGCGTTCTACACCTCGCTGGGCTTCCGCACCCAGTCCGCGCCCTACCTCGAAGACGGCATCTGGCATGTGGCGATGCTGACGGAGCGCGCAGCCTGAATCGCTATACTCGGCGGCGCGTCTCTTCCTAACTCCACGCAGCCGGAATCGCCTCATCGTCCATGTACACCGAGTTCTTCCAACTCCGGGAGATGCCGTTTTCGATCACTCCTGATCCGGCCTACCTGTACATGTCGCCGCGCCATCAGGAGGCGCTGGGGCATCTGCTGTACGGCACCGGACAGTACGGCGGCTTCGTCCAGCTGACCGGCGAAGTCGGCACCGGCAAGACCACCATCGTGCGCACGCTGCTAGAACAGAAACTGCCGGACGTCGATGTCGCGATCATCCACAACCCGCGCCAGAGCGAGCAGGAGTTCGTGCAGTCGATCTGCGACGAACTCCGCGTGAGCTATCCGCGCGAGACGCCGACGCTGAAAGTGCTGGTCGACGCGCTCAACGAACACCTGCTGAAGACCCATGCGACCGGCCGCCGCACGGTGCTGATCATCGATGAAGCACAGAACCTGCAGCCGGCGGTGCTGGAGCAGGTGCGCCTGCTGACCAATCTGGAAACGGCCAAGGACAAGCTGCTGCGGATCATGCTGATCGGCCAGCCGGAGCTGTCGGTGCTGCTGTCTCGCCCGGATCTGCGCCAGCTCGCCAGCCGCATCACCGCGCGCTATCACCTGACGCCGCTGAACCCCGCCGAAACCCGCGAATACATCGAACACCGTCTGCGGGTAGCCGGCGCGCAGCGTGAACTCTTCCTGCCGGAAAGCGCACAGCTGATCTTCCGCTATACCCAGGGCGTGCCGCGCCTGATCAACATCGTCTGCGACCGCAGCCTGCTGGGCGCCTATGCACAGCAATCGCGCGTGGTCTCGCCGGACATGGTGCGCAAGGCAGCACAGGAAGCGATCGGCACCCTGCCCACGGAATTCGATCCGCGCGCGCCGTTCCGATGGCTGCGCATCGAACTGGGCTGGGCACTGGCACTGATCGCCTGCGCCGGCCTGCTGCTGTACAGCTTCACCCGCGAACGCGCAGTGCCCGCATTGTCGGCCGCACCGGCTCAGCAGGAAGTGCTCGCTGCCGGCCCCCGTGTGGTCGACGCGGCACCGCCGCCCCTGTCCGACCTTCCGGCGCTGACCGCGACCACGCAGCCGCTGGGCCTGGTGATGGGGCGGATGATCCGGCTGTGGGACGCCGATGCCAGAATCGTCCGCGGCGAGAACGTCTGCAACGCATTGCGGCCGCGCGGGCTCGAGTGCTACCGCAGCACCGGCAGCTGGGAGGATCTGCGGCAGATGGATCGTCCGGCGATGCTGACCCTGGACCTGCCGGATCTGGGCCCGCAGTATTTCCTGCTGCAGGGCATCGCTGGCGACAACGCCACGCTGGACACCGCGCTGGGACCGCTGCGGGTCTCGCTGGCCGACCTCGAAGCGGTGTGGAATGGCGAATTCCTGCTGCTGTGGCGGCGCGAGACCGCCGACACCTTCATCGGCCCCAACAGCAGCGGCGAGTCGGTGCGCTGGTTGTGGCAACGCCTGGGCAGCAGCGCCGGCATCACGCCGCCGGAGCCCTTGCCGCAGCGGTTCGACAGCCGGCTGCGCGAAGCCCTGCGCCAGTTCCAGAAGGAACGGAATCTGGTGGCCGACGGCACCGCCGGCATCCGCAGCCTGATCGCCCTCGGCGACGGACAGCCCGGCACTCCCACCCTGCGCAGCGGCGATACCCCATGAGCTACATCCTCGAAGCCCTGCGCCGCGCCGAACGCGAACGTCAGCTTGGGCAAGCCCCGACGGTGCAGACACTGGCGCAGGCCACGCCCTGGCAGCCGGCGCAACAGCAGCGCCAACTGATCCGCGGCGCGCTCGCGCTCCTGACCGTGCTGCTGCTGGGTCTTGCGCTGTGGCTGGCCTTGCGGCCAACGGCACCCGCCGCGCCGCACGCAACGGATACCGAAACGCCGGCCGCAGCAAGCGTCTCCGCGCCACAGGCGCCGCCGCTGCCGGTCAAGGAAACCGTCGTCAGCGCTGCGGAAGCCGCCACCGTGATCGAGGCCGACGAAAATCTGGCGTCGCTGGATGATGTCACTGCGCCCTTCGGCAGCAACCCCGCCGCGAGCACCACGATCATCACGCCGGCAGCGCCTGCCGAATCCGCCCCTGCAACGACCACCACCGCCGCACCGTCCGTCGAGCAGCCAGCGGCAACCGCACCGCCGCAGCCGAGCACCCAGGTGGAAACCCTGACGCTCGCACCCGCCCCGCCCCGGCTGCTGCGTGACATGCCGGCGAGCTACCGCGCCGGATTCCCGGCGATCAGCATGGATGTGCATGTCTACGACAGCGATGCCGCGCGCCGCTGGATCCTGGTCGATGGTCGTCGCTATCGCGAGGGCGACACGCTGGCCGCAGGACCGCGCATCGCCGAGATCATCGGCGATGGCGTGGTCCTGGAGCACGGCGGCGAGCGCGTACGGCTACCGCTGAACCGCTAGCCGTTGGTACCGCGCGGCTTCAAGTCGCGGCGAGCTTGGCGCAAGCGCGATCGAGCCGCGCCAGACCTTCGCTGACATCGCTTTCGCTGATGTTCAACGCCGGCGCGAAGCGCAGCACATCCGGCCCGGCCACCAGCAGCCACAGGCCTTCGGCCAGCGCCGCGGCGACCACATCCTTGGCCCGCCCCTTCCAGGCATCGCTCAGCGCCGCGCCAATCAGCAGGCCCATGCCGCGCGAGGGCGCAAACAGGCCGTAACGCGCGGACAGCGCATCCAGCCCGGCGCACAGTTGTGCGCTGCGTGCGCGCACGTTCTCCTGCAGCGCCGGCTGGCTCAGCTCCTCCAGCACCACGCCGGCCACGGCACAGGCCAGAGGATTGCCGCCGTAGGTCGAACCGTGCGTGCCCACCGCCAGCGCCTCCGCTGCAGCGCGCGTAGCCAGCATCGCGCCCACCGGGAAACCGCCGCCGAGACCCTTGGCGGTGGTCATCACGTCAGGCGTCACCCCGAGCTGCTGATAGGCATACAGCGAGCCGGTACGACCGTTGCCGGTCTGCACTTCGTCGAAGACCAGCAGCGCGTTGTAGCGGTCGCAGAGCGCGCGCGCGCCGCGCGCGAACTCGGCGCTGGCGGGCGTCACGCCGCCCTCGCCCTGCACCGGCTCCATCACCACCGCGCACACGTTCTCGCTCATCGCCGCTTCCAGCGCCGCGAGATCGTTGTACGGCAGATGACGGATGCCACCCGGCAGCGGCTCGAAGCCCTGCGTGTACTTTTCCTGCCCGCCGACGCTGACCGTGAACAACGTACGGCCATGGAATCCGTTGTAGAACGAAATGATCTGGTGCTTGTGCGGACCGTACTGGGTCGAGCCCCAGCGCCGCGCGAGCTTGAACGCCGCTTCGTTGGCCTCGGCACCGGAATTGCACAGGAACACGCGCTCGGCAAAGGTCAGCTCGATCAGGCGCTGCGCCAGCTTCAGCGCCGGCTCGTTGGTCATCACGTTCGACACATGCCAGAGCTTGCCGGCCTGCTCGGTCAGCGCCGCCACCAGTTTCGGATGCGCGTGCCCCAGTACCGTCACCGCAATGCCAGCAGCAAAGTCCACGTACTCGCGACCCTGCTGATCCCACAGACGCGAGCCAAGGCCGCGCGCCGGGATGAAATCGACCGGCTGGTAGTTGGGGACCATGACGTTGTTGAACGTCTCTCGGGTGACCTGCGACATGGCGACCTCGGCGGCTGCGGGAAAAGTGGAAACAACAGCTGAAATGACTGCGTGAAATCAAAAAAGCCCGCCGGTAGGCGGGCCCTGAATCCCAGACCGCGGCAAGCGCCGCGAAACCAATCGTGATGGTGGAGCGAAAGGGGATCGAACCCTCGACCTCTGCATTGCGAACGCAGCGCTCTCCCAGCTGAGCTACCGCCCCACACGAGGTTGGCTATTCTACTGATCGCAACCCAAAACGCCAGTGCGTTCGGCGATTTTTCGGGTGTCGCGAGCGGCCTTTAGCCAGGCTTCCGCCACCATCCCGCCCCATTTTTCGCGGCACCGGGCCAGCGCTGCCCACACCCGGTGCCGGCCGGTCACCACCACCTGGCCGCGCAAGCCCGCGCGCAGGCACCGGAACACGGCTAAATTTCCCGGCCATGCGCATGTATTCAATAGGTTTTTTTTGGCCCCTTCCCGCCGAAAACAAAGCCTGCTAAAACGCGCGCCAACACCTGTCTGGTGTTTTCAGACTGGCGATTGCTTAGAGGATCGTATGGCGCGCAAACCGAAGAAACCGCAGCCCCAAGCCGAGGCCCCCAAGGTCTATGACGAATTCGTGGACGACTCGGAAATCGTCGAAGAGGATGTCCCCGATACCGACAGCGAGATGCCGCTGGGCAAATCGCGCGACTGGCGCGATGTCGAGAAGCTGAAGGAGGAACGGCGGCTGCGGCGCCTGATCGACGACGATCTCGATTTCGACCTGTAACCCGCAGCACGCGCCCGCTCTGCAGCGGGCGCAAGCCGCGACGGCGACTCAGCTGAAAGAGCCTGTGGCGGGCCGCCCCGCCGCGATTGCCGCCCGGATCCTTCAGAGGGGCGCCGGATGCGGCTTCAGATTCAGCCTCAGCTCATCGAACGCTTCGTCCAGCGTGTCGCAGATCCGCACCATCTCCACGTCCTCCGCAGCGATCAGCCCGCGCTTTGCCATCTGCGCAAAGTCGATCATGCCCTCCCAGAACTCCCTGCCGTAAAGCAGGATCGGCATCGGCCCGGATTTTCCGGTCTGGGTCAGCGTCAGCAATTCGAACAGTTCGTCCATGGTGCCGAAGCCGCCCGGGAAGAACACCGCGCCGCGCGCGAGTTTCACGAACCAGAACTTGCGCATGAAGAAGTAGTGGAACTCGAAGGCGCGCTGATCCTGCACAAAGGGATTGATGTGCTGCTCGAACGGCAACGCGATGTTCAAGCCGATGTTCAGCTCCGACGCGACCCGTGCGCCGCCTTCATGCGCCGCCTGCATGATGCCGGGGCCGCCACCGGTGCAGACGTAGTAGCGATCCGGGGGCGCGTGCTCGGCCAGCGTCCACGCGGCAACGCGTTCGGCCAGCGCGGCGGCTTCGGCGTAGTAGTCGCGACCGCTGCCGTCGACGCCGGGGCGTAGCCGTGCCGAACCCAGGAACATCACGGTGTTGCGGATATCGAGCTTGTGGAAGCGGCGCTCGGGTTCGAGGTACTCGCACAGGATGCGCACCGAGCGCGCATCGTCACTCATCAGAAACGTATCGTTCTTGTAGGCTTTCAGTATCGGCATATGCGGGCTTCCGGTGATCGCGCTCGCCGGCAACACGCTTGTCGCCGACTCAGGCCTGAGAGGATACCGGACGCCCTTCCGCGGTGACCCAGACCACGGCCTCCGACTGCCGCGGAAACGGCACTTCCGCAAGGCGGTCGATGGCGCTCTGCAGCTCGCGGGAAGGATCGATCGCCGCCGTCTGGCCATTCACCAGATCGGTGGCGAAGGCATTCGCATGCAGGCGCAGGTAGCGCTCCTCCATGTAATGCGCGAACAGCACCGTGTTCTGGGTCGGGTAGTAGCCCCGCACCCGCATCCAGTGCTTGGTCTGCTCGCCAGGGTCCCAGACCGTGAACCAGGCGCCGGGAATCAGGATGATCGACAGCAGGCCTTCCAGTTCCCGCTCCGGTGACAAGGGCGCGCGCGCGGCCGCGACCGGCGCTGCTTCACTGTCGGCTGCGGCATCGATCGCGGCAGCAGTCGGCTCAGTGCCGGAAACCCGTTCCAGATAAGCCTGCAGCAGGCCGGCCAGGACTTCCTCGAGCTTGGCCTGCGAGAAACCGATCGTCGCCAGCCGCCGCGACAGCGCGGCGACGATCTCGGCCTCCTCGGCCGCGCACTGCTCGGCAGAGCCGGCATGCGGCGCCAGACTCGCCAGCACCCGCTCGACCAGCGCCATCGTCTGGTTCCACGACTCACCCTGCACGCCGCTGCGGATGAAGTCGAGACACAGCAGCGGGCCAAAGCCCGACAGCATCAGCCGCATCACGCCGCGCGGCACCGGTCGTTCGCCGATCTGACGGCGCAGCTCGTGCGCGACGACGCGACGCACCCGCTCCAGGCGCGCCCGGTTGCGCTGCTGCAGCTGTTCTTCCTGCTCGCGCAGAAAGTTGTCGGCGGTCTGATCGTCGACCGGCGCGTGCTCGGCCGCTTTCAGCTTGTCCGGATCGAGGCTGAAGGCCTGCGCCATCGCATCGATCAGTCCTTGCAGCTCATTCAGCGCACGTGGCGGTGGTGCCGCGTCGGCCGATCCGAACTGCAGCAGCATCTCGAACAGATCGTTGGCGGTACGCCGCGCCGGGTGCGCGGGATCGGAAAAGAATTTGTCGTCGGACAGTGCCGTCTTCATGATCGGCAGCTGCAGCCGCGCCAGCCACGGCTTCAGGTGCTCGGGCAGACGCGGATCGCGGTAATAGCTGTCGAACATCCGCGCTACCAGCGCCACGTTCTGCGGCGGCAGCCAGGCGGGCGCCTGAGGGCGCTGACCCTGCGCATACGCACTGAGAATCTGCGAGATATCGTGCGAAAGCACGGCGTCCGAATAAGCCGATGCCGATGCGCCGCCATAGCCCTGCGGCCAGGCAGCGGCGCCGCCTGCCGGTACCGAAGCGCCGCCAAAACCGCCGCCGTAAGCGGCCTGCGGGTATCCGCCCGGTGCCATCGGCGTCATCCCCGCACCGGGGAACCCGGCAGCCGCCGACGCCGGAAAACCGAGGAAGCCATTGACTGCCGCGGTGTCCATGCCGCTGGCCCAGCTCGGCGCCTGATTGGCATCACCACCCGACGCTACGCCGGCCGACGTCGGCGCGCGGCGCTGGCCGTAGTGCGCACCGTCGTTCTTCGGCTCGATGCCGTGCACCGCCAGCAGCTGGTTGGCACCGACAAACACTTCCGACAGACGCCCCACCACCACCCGGTCGAACAGCTTGTAGATCACCAGCTTGATCGGAAACTCGACCTGCAGGTTGTGCACTGAATTCTGGAAGGCGCGGATGATCCGCGCCGGCGACATCGCATCCTGGCTCACGCCGCCGGGGGCCACATCCGCCAGCCGCGACAGGCGTCGCTGCAGTTCGACCAGCTCATGCGCATGCAGCGTCGTCGCCTTGGTCTCCATGTTGCTGACCGCGATCCGCTCTTCGAGCACATCGCCATCCTGCAACGACCAATGCTCCATATCGGCCAGATCACCGGCATTCAGCGTCTGCGGATCGCTGCTCTCGATCTCCGACAGGGCATTGCTCAGCGAGGTCTGAAACGCCTGGATGATCTTCGCGCGCTGCACCCGCACGATCCGCATCGTATCCAGATAGAGCCGCTGCTCGTCGCCACCGCGGGCTTTCTCGGCCGAGTCGAACAGGATGTCGTCGGCCTTGTCGAACATTTCGCGCAACTGCTCGGTCAGCACCGAGACGGCCATGCCGTGCAAGGCCGAGATGATCGGATTGTCCTGCGCCGACGCGGCGGCAGCATTCGGTCCAGAAGCTGCCGCGGAGTTTGTCGCGTGTGTGGTCGCCGTCATGAATGCAGGAATGCTTCTGAAATCGCGGATCGCACACTCCCGCCCCCCCGGCAAGGAATGTGACACGCGTCACGTCCGATTCTAGCCGAAGCTTGCCTCAACTTTCGCAAGCTTCGCGCAGCCCCGACCTGACGGTCGGGAAGGCCCTGATACCGGCACAGACCCGCCACTCGGATCGGATCCTCAGGCCCGACGCAGGCGCTTGCCGGCATGCGCCAGCAGGAACTCCATCTGATCGGCGAGGATGCGGCGATTCGACAGGATCAGGTATTCCGCCAGGTTGGGCGTATAGGGAACCGCGAGCAGGCGCATGCCCGCTTCTTCCGGCGTGCGATCGTCCTTGCGCTGATTGCAGTAACGGCAGGCAGTAACGCAGTTCTCCCAGACCGACGCCCCCCCGCGCGAAGCAGGAATCACATGATCGCGGGTCAGCAGATGCTGCGGATGCTGGCGCCCGCAGTACAGGCACAGATTGCGATCGCGCTGGAACAGGGTGCGATTGGTCAACAGCGGCACGCCGCGGCGGTGTCGTCGCGCCTGGTCGGCGACCGCAATGATCGAACCGATCTGGATCCGTGACTGGTGTCCGCTGCGGGCATTGATCCCGCCGCGAATCAGGAAGCGCTCGGCGCCCGCTTCCCAGCGCACGCGCTCACGGGCATACAGCGTCACTGCCACGTGCCAGTGGATCCAAGCCACCGGCATCCCCGCCGCATCGACCTTCAGAATCGCTGGAATATTTTCCATGTTCCGCCACGGTTCACCGCGCAGGAGCAGAGCCTGAACCGGCCCGTTGCCCTGTACGGTGCAACATCCAAATATTGGCCAAGTGCTGATTTGATACAGGAAGACAACTCCTTCAGACCATATCTCGCCACAGCGGCAGGGGCAAGCCGACAACCCGTCAAAAGCCTTGCAAAACCTTGACAAACCCCTCGTTCATGTCATTGGAACGCCCTTGAACCATCAGCTATAGTCGCGCGACGCATTGATCGCGGCGGCGTGGGGCCGTGGAAGCAGCTCAGCAGAAGCAGCTTAGGGAGACAGGGGTATGCGCACCGTGTTTGTAAGCATGAAGCCGTGGTCGATGATTGCAGCAGCCGCCATCGCAGGCTTCAGCACGCTGGCCGTCGCGCAATCGATCCCGACTCCCGGGCAGGTCGAAGATACCTTGCGGCCTGCACCGGAATTGAAGCCGGCACCGGCTGTCCCGCCGGTGCAAAAGCCGCAGCGCCCGGAAGCACCGGCGGCCGCCGTTGGCAAGCGGGTCACCGTGCAGCAGTTCCAGATCAGCGGCAACACGCTGTACGACGACGCGCAGCTGCAACCGCTGCTGGCCGACTATCTCGATCGTCCGATCACACTGCTCGATATCTATGCGGCCGCGGATCGCATCGCCGATCACTATGCGGCCAATGGCTACACGCTGGTGTCGGTCAATGTGCCACCGCAGAAGATCGAGAATGGCGCCGTGCAGCTGCAGGTCAGTGAAGGCCGTCTTGCGCGCATCGTCACCGAAGGCGAGACGTCGTACACCGCAACGCAGCTGGGCCGCTATCTTGGCGATGTGCAGGCCGGCAGCGTCTATCGCGGCACCTCGCTCGAGGACGGCCTGCGACTGCTCAATACCCTGCCCGGACTGCAGACCCGCGCGGTGGTGAAGCCCGGCGCCGCCTACGGCAGCAGCGATCTGGTGCTGCGCATCACCGAAAAGCCGATTCAGGGCGTGTTCAACGTCGACAACTTCGGCCGCGAAAGCATCGGCGAGATCCGCTACTCGGCGCTGGTGCAGTTCAACAATCCGGCCGGCGTCGAGGATCAGCTGCAGGTGATGGGCCTGCGCTCCGAAGACGGTTTGCTGAACTACGGTTTCGTGCAGTACAGCCTGCCGCTCAACTTCTCCGGCGCCCGCCTGCTGATGTCTTATGGTCATGCCGACTTCGAGGTCATCGGCACGCCTGTCGAGGGTCGCAACCGCAGTGGTCGCATCACCCTCGAGCAGCCCCTGCTGCGTGGCCGCAACGATCAACTGTCGGTCAAGGGCGGCCTTTCACGCACCATCGCCAATGCCGATTTCAGCGGCCTGCTGTTCAGCGGCACCTCGATCACCCTGTTCGAAGTGGGCGCGACCTACACCCACACCTATCAGAATCTGGCGGTGACCCAGGTCTCGACCACTATCGCCACCAACTTCAATGAACTGACACAGGCCGAGGCACTGGCCGCTGCCAGCGGCTCGATCTCTGGCGACCAGCGACTGCGCTGGGAACTGGACGTCCAGCATCTGCAGCCCCTGTTCGCCAGCCTGCAGCTGCTGGCTCGGGCCAACGGCGTCTATTCGCCCGATCCGCTGGTCGACACCGAGCAATATTCGCTGGGCGGGCCTTCGAACGTCCGTGGCTATCCGGCTTCCGAAGTCCGCGGCGACCGCGGCTACTTCGGCTCGCTGACGCTGCGCCGTCCGTTTGCACTGGGATCGATGGTGCTGTTGAGCCGGGTCTTCGCCGATGCCGGTCAGGTGTACACCGTCGGCAACAGCGATCATCAGTCGCTGACCGCGGCCGGCCTGGGTTTCGACGTGCATTACCAGCGCATTGCCCTGAAACTGGACTGGGCATTCCCCTTGGACGGACGCACGGTCAGCGATCAACGCGACGACAGCCGCGTGTTCGGTTCACTCGCAGTCAGCTTCTGAGGGCGCCGCCATGAAAGCCACTTTGAATCCACTGGTGCGCGTGCTGCGCTCGGGCGCGCCGATCCTTGCCTGGGGCGGTGCCCTGGCCCCGCTCGCGGCCCTGGCCGGCCCCAGCGGCGAATCGGGCATGGTCAACGCCACGGTTTCGCGCCCGGATCTGAATACCACCGTCATCGATCAGTCCGGCAGTTCCGCGATCGTCAACTGGCAGGAGTTTTCGGTTGGCGGCAGCGAGTATGTGCAGTTCAACCAGCCGAATGCATCCGCGGCGATTCTCAATCGCGTGGTGGGCGGCAATGCTTCGGAGATCCTCGGCAACATCAGCGCCAATGGCCGTGTCTTCCTGATCAATTCGGCTGGCGTGATGTTCGGCGCCGGCAGCACCGTCAACGTCGGCTCGCTGATGGTCAGCACGCAGAACATCAGCGACAACGATTTCATCGCCGGCGGCAGCACCGGGCACTATGTCTTCTCGGGCAATTCGATCGTCGACGGTAATGGCGCCCCGCTGACCGATACCCCGACCACCAGTATCAGCAACGCCGGCACCCTGACCGCCACCGACGGATTCATCGTGCTCGGCGCCAACCAGGTCAGCAATGCGGTCGGCGGTGTCATCACCGCCAGTGGTGGCGGCGCCAATGGTGTCTCGCCTGGCGGCGATGTCGCACTGGTCTCGGGCTCCGCTTTCGAGCTGACCCTGCTCGGCAACGAATTCGTCAGCTTCGAGGTGCTGTCAGCGGCGAGCAGCGACGGCGTCGCTGCCGGCGTCAGCAATCTCGGCGAGATCGTCGCCAATCGCGGCTCGGTGCTGCTGACCGCCGATATTGCACGTGCCCTGGCCGGCACTGCAGTCAACAACGGCGGCACGATCCGCGCGATGGGCATCGAGGAAACGGCCGACGGCATCTACCTCACCGCCACCGGCAACGACGTCTACAACAGCGGCACGCTGGCAGCGGCCGGCGGCACGATCCATGTCGAAAGCGATACCGCCGTCACCCTCGCCAGTGGTGCCAGCGTCACCGGCGGCGATATCACGCTACGCGCTCAGAATGGGCAGATCATTGCCGACAGCGCGCTGAGCGCCGAAAACGATCTGGACATTTTCGCGGGACAGGGTGTCGATCTGCGCGCGACACTGACCGCCGGCAACCGGCTGCAGGTGCACGCCAACAGCGGCGCGGTGAAGACCGCAGCACTGGACGGCGGACAGATCTGGCTCAGCGCCAGCGATGGCGATATCACCATCGGCAGCAGCGGCAGCCCGGTGCAGGTGCGCGCCGGAGATCAGCTCGACATTTTCACCAGCGCCGGCGGCGTAACCGTCGATGGCGACATCCAGTCTCAGGGGACCGTGAGCGTCTACGCCAGCGGCCGTGAGGTGGTGGGTAGCAATCCGGGCGAAACCTATCAGTACGGCATCGACATCAATGGCGACATCACTGCCACGCGTGCGGTGTCCGTCATGCTGGAAGACGGGGACATCCAGCTCCGCAACATCACCGTCAACCAGGGCGAAGGGGCCACGGACACGGTCTCGATCGATCTCGGCGCCACCGCCGGGCGCGTGGATGTCGTGGGCAACCTGAGCGCGACGGCCAACGATACGCTGGCGCTGATCGATGTGTCGGGCCATGACGGCATACAGGTCAGCGGCGATGTCCATGCTCGGGGCATGGCGACCGACATCGGCGGTTACGCGACCGGGCTCTTCGTTCCCAGCTACGACTTCGAGCATGCCGGCGCCTCCATCTCCCTGAACGCGTATGCCGGCGATCTGGTGGTCGACGGCCGCGTCAGCGCCGTCGCTCTGGCCGGAACGTTCACCGGCACCGGCCCGGTGTCGGAAGGTGCCGTCAGCCAGAACCTCACCTGGGGCTCCGCCCACATCCAGGCTTACGCGCGCAACATCGCGCTCGGAGATCTTGCCGCTGAAGGGGTGGGTCTGGCGATGGTGACGCTGGATGCCCTCAATGACGAGGTTGTCGACGGCGTGCTCGTGAGCACGGCCGGTGATGTGCGGATCGCGGGCAGTACCACGATCAGCGCCAGCGCCGGCATCGACGAGATCGAATACGAAGATGGCAGCAGCTCCCGATCCCGCAGCGGTTCTGCCTCGCTGATGCTGTTCGGCAAGGACGTCGAAACCGGGGCCATCGATATCGTCGGTCCCAACGCCGCACTGGGGCTGTCCGGCGAACATCTGCAACTGAATGGCGATGTCCGCGTCGCCACGCAAACCGGCGACCAGAGCTCCCTGCTCGAACACTGGGATGCGGATGGCGCACTCGTCGCCGACAGCAGCTTTGCCTATGCGATCGCCCAACTGATCGGCCGTGGTGGCAGCGAGACGGATCCCAGCATCAGCGCCTCCGGCGACATCGGCGTCAGCGGCCCCTACGGTCTGCTGTATCTAGCCAGCGCACACGGCGTGCAACTGGACGGCGATGTCCGTGTGGACGGCACCGGCTTCAGCAATCACGGCACGGGCTCACTGTTGCCTTACGAATTTGCTGCGGGTGTGAACGATTTCCTGGTGCCACTCCAACTTGAATCCGGTGATGTGGACTGGGGCACCGCAGGCCTGATCATCGGTGGTCTGCCGACCCAGGGCGGCGGAGCACTCGATTACTTCGACCAGTCACTTGCCGGCGATGTGACCATCGGCGGTGATCTTGCGGTCCACGGCCAGGGCACTGCCTCCGCCGATATCTACGCATCGAGTCTGGACGTCCGCGGTGCCAACGGCATCCGCGTGGTGGCCACCGCGGGCACCGCATCAGGCATCGCGGACCAATCGATCCAGACCATCAACGGCACCGACTATCAGGTGACGGAAATGGTGGGCGGCAGCCACGACGGCGATCAGGTTACTGGCCTGCTCCGGTATGGCAATGCCCGCTTCGACTTCAACTCCGGCGACGCACGCGGCGACTTCAGCGCCAGCAAGGTGCGGATCGAAGGCCCCTCGGCGAATTTCTCCATCGGCAATGCTGCCCGTGTCTCCATCGATGGCGACCTCGAAGTGCTCGGCGGTCGTGGCGCCGATACGCCGACGCTTGCGCTGACCCGCAGCTACACGCCTGTCAACGGCGGCCCGGCACTGGCCAGCGAACAGCTGTATCTGGTTGGCGATCACAGCAGGGCCGCCATTGGCTACAGGCAGACCGAGCGTCCGGACGCCATCAGCATCGGCGGAAACGTACGGGTCGAAGGCACCGGTCTGGCTTCTCTGGTGCTGCAGGCTGGCACGGTGGATGTCACCGGCAATATTGCCGTCACCGCCGACATGGGAACCTGGACCAACAACTTTGCCATCGTCCCCGACGCGGGAACGGGGTCCAACGACTGGCTTACGGTTGCGCCCACCGAACCCGGCTTCGGCGATGCTGCGGTATTGATCAGCACCGGCAGCACCACGGCCGCCGGTATCGGCGGCCTCGACGTGGTTGCCGCCGACGCCATCCATCTCGGCCTCCATATCGCGGCCAGTGGCGATGTCAGCATCCGCGCCGGTGGCGCCATCGACACCGTGCTGCCCGTATTCCACGCCGATTTCAGCCATCCGGCCGAGAACTCGGACGATCCGCCGAGCAGCGAGGTTGCGCTGACGCCGCTGTCGATCGCGGCGCAGAACATCGCGCTGACGTTTGGCAGCGACACCACGCTGAATCAGAGTGGGTCACGGCTGGACGCGCTCGGAACGCTGACCATCGACGGCGGTGGCACGCGGCTGTCGGGGGAGCTTGCCAACTGGAGCGGTGCCAACATCGTTCTGCAGCAACTGGTGATGACGTTTGGCTCGCTGACACTGGATACCGGCAGCGATGGCGACTTGAGCATTCTCGACAGCACGCTGCACTACGATCAGGGCCAGTT
>JBEBWZ010000078.1:0-15597 GCA_040391865.1 Solimonas flava | reverse complement strand
CGCAGCCCCGGCGCTCACGCCGGGGACCGCGCCAGACACCGGCACGATCCCCCTGCCGAAGATGCTGCGCGTCCGCGGCGGCCACTTCCGCATGGGCGATCTCGATGGCAGCGGCAGCGACTACGAGCGCCCGGCACGCACGGTCACGGTCGCCGGCTTCGCCATCGGCAAATACGAAGTCACTTTCGACGAATGGGATGCCTGCCACCGTGCGGGTGGTTGCAGCAACCGCGCCGACGATCAGGGCTGGGGCCGCGGTCGGCGACCGGTGATCGGCGTCAGCTGGCATGATGCGCAGGAATACGTGCGCTGGTTGAGCCGGCACACCGGAAAACCCTATCGCCTGCCCAGCGAAGCCGAGTGGGAATACCTTGCCCGCGCCGGCACCACCACGCGCTACAGCTGGGGCGATGGCTCCCAATGGGTTTGCGCATCGGCCAACGTGTTCGACAGCAGCGGCGCACGCGAGCATCCCGAGTGGAACTGGAGCGTGCCCTGCGACGATGGTCATGCCCGTACCGCGCCCGTGGGCAGTTATCCACCCAACCCCTGGGGCATCCACGATCTGCACGGCAACGTCTGGGAGTGGGTGCAGGACTGCTGGCACCCCGATTACCGCAAGGCGCCGACCACCAGCATCGCATGGCTGGAGCAGGGGCAGTGCAGCAAGCGTGTCAATCGCGGCGGCGGCTGGGGCAATCATCCGCGCACGATGCGCAGCGCCAGCCGTGATGCCGACGTTGCCGACGGCCGCAGCGACGCCCTCGGATTCCGCGTGGCGCGCGACCTGCCGCCCGCTACAGCAGCGATGCCAGAGTGACTTCGAACGGGATCACCGTTCGCGCCTGGCCTGGCTCGGCGGTCACCGGCAGAGGATTGGATTTGTAGATCGCACGCACCACCGAATCGTCGAAGTGGCGATTGCCGGAGCTGCGGCCGATACGCACGCTGATCAGCTTGCCGTCGGGATCCAGCTCGATCAATACCTCGCAACTCAGGTCCGCCGGCATGTCAGGCGGCAGCAGCCAGCGTGAACGCACACGATCGAACAGACCTTTCTGTTCGGCGGTCGCACGCACCTCCGCGGCTCCGGCCACCGCCGCGCTGGCGGCTTGCACGGGTTGCGGCAGCGCGGGTGCGGGTGGTGCCGGTGCCGGCTGCTGCGGTTCGGTCACCGGTTTCGGCTTCGCTTGCGGCTGCAGCACCGGCGGTGGCGGCACGCTCACCACCATCGCCGGCGCCGCCGGCCGGCTGAGCAGGACCGCGCTGATCGGCGTTGGCGGTCCGATCTCGGGTTGCCCGTCAGGTGGCAGCACCTGTTGCAGCGTCATCGTCAACAGCATTAGCGCCGCCGCGTGCACCAGCACCGCCGGCAGTACCTCGCGTGCTGCGAGTGCGCGCGGCGGCGGCCGGTAGGCCGCCGTGCGGGGCGCGACCGGCGCCGCCACCGCGCCCAGCACCGGCAGCGACACCGAGATCCTCATCTCACCGGCTTGCCGGCAACGGGATCAGACCGGATCCCAGGTGAACACGTCGCCCGAACGATGCAGCGGATAGAAGTCATTCTCGAACTGCGGAAACACACGATCGATGATCGCTTCCGGTGTCCAGCCGTCGCTGGTATGCGCGGTGCGGATCGGGCGCGGCTGGCTGAACAGATAGATCTCGTTGTTGCGCACGCCAAAGATCTGGCCGCTGACATGTCGGGCCGCATCGGAGGCCAGCGCCGCCACGAACGGTGCGATCTTTTCCGGGATCAGCTTCTTCAGGCCTTCGACGCGCTTCTTCTGCTCCGGGGTTTCGTCCGGAATCGAGCCGACCATGCGCGTCCACGCAAATGGCGCGATCGCGTTCGAGCGCACGCCGAAGCGCTGCATGTCGAGTGCAATCGCTTTCGACAGTCCGACGATGCCCAGCTTGGCGGCGCAATAGTTGGCCTGACCAAAGTTGCCCACCAACCCGGAGGTCGAGGTCATGTGAATGAACGAACCCGACTGCTGTTCCTTGAAGAACGGCGCGGCGGCACGGCTGGTATTCCATGAACCCTTCAGGTGTACCGCGATCACCGCATCGAACTCTTCCTCGCTCATCTTGTGGAAGATCACGTCGCGCAGATTGCCGGCATTGTTGACCACGATATCGATGCGCCCGAATGTCTCGCGTGCCGTTGCGATCATCGCCTGCGCGCCCTCGAAGCTGGCGACGGAATGCGTGTCGGCCACCGCATCGCTGCCCAGCGCCTTGATCTCTGCCACCACGGCATCGGCCGGAGTTTCGCCGGTGCCGTCGCCGGTCAACGAAACGCCGAGATCATTGACCACCACCCGCGCGCCGGCGCGGGCCAACTCCAGCGCAATACCGCGGCCAATGCCGCGACCGGCACCGGTCACCAGTGCCACCTTGCCGTCGAGAATCTTCGAGTTTGTGTCAGACATCGGATGAGGCTCCTGAATGGATGGACCACAGCTCGCCGGGACCGCGCACGACTACAGCCGTCGTGCGATCACGTCCCAGCGCTGCGAAAGTTCTTCACGAAAGGCCGGCGCGGCAATTGCGATCAGCGCCTGCGCACGCTGATGCACCGTCAGTTCGCGCAACGATGCAACGCCGTGCTCGGTCACCACGTAGTCGGCGACATGTCGCGGCAATGCCACCAGCCCCTGCTCGCCGAGCGTGGGCACGATGCGGGTGATCCGGCCATCGTCGGTGGCCGCCGGCAACGCGATGATCGAACGACCGCCGGGTGACAACTGTGCGCCTGCGACAAAGGCCGGCAGACCGCCGACGCCGGCGACCAGCTTGCCGCCCAGCGCATCGGCGTTGGCCTGGCCGAACAGATCGACCTCGACCGCGGAATTGATCGCGCAGAAATTCTCGATCTGGGCGATGCGCCGTATGTCGTGCGTCTCGCTGACCGGACGGAAGTAGAACCGCGCATCGTCACCGACACGCCGATAGAAAGGATCGTCGCCCAGCGCCACACCCGCCTCGATGCGCGCATCGCTGGCGATCGCACCGGCATCGAGCAGACCCAGCAGCGGCGTCGATACCATCCCCGACCAGATGCGCAGCTGACGGTGGGCACTCAGGGCGCCGAGGATACCGGCCTGCAACTTGCCGACCCCGAACTCCAGCGTATCGCCATCCCGCACCAGCGCAGCAACCCGCTGCGCATGGTCGCGCATCGCGGCACTGGGCGCGCCGGCGTCGTACTGCAGCAGGGCATGATCCGCTTCAAACGCGTGATCGATTTCGCTGACATGCACCCGGAAGGAACCGCGGGTACGCGGCAGACGCGGATTGAAATGCGCGATGCGCCGTCGCGCCCTGCTCCATACCGCCGGCAGGAAATCGTACGACAGGCCGGGACTGCAATAACCGTCCGCATCCGGCGGTGTCAGTTGTGCGACCGCGATATCGATCTCGAGCCCCTGCTGCAGGTCACGGAAGATGCCGGGGTGATCGAGCGGCAACAGTTCGCTGCGGCCATCGGCAAAACCAGCGCGCAGGCCGGGCTGCATCACGTAGGCGCGCTGCCGCGCGGTCGGGTCCAGCCCCAGATAATCGGAGCGGTTGATGCCCCGAAAGTGCATGCCCACGAAGCGCACACCCGCTGCGGCCTGCGGGTTCTGCTGCAGTGCCGACCACAACGCCAGGCTTTCGCCGGAAACGCCGGGGACATACACCGTCAGGCCTGGACGCAACCGCTCGACGATCTGCGCTGCGCTGACCAGACTCGGGCCGGCCACGCTCAGGCTCCGGTCGCCAGGACCGCCGAGCCGCTGATCACCAGCTTGCCGGCAGCATCCAGCGCTTCGAGTTCCAGGGTTACCGAGTTGCGGCTACGGGCGGCCAGACGCGCACGACACAGCAGCGCCTGATCGACCTTGATGATGCCGGTGAAGCGCGCGCTGAACTGGCTGAGTGGCGCCGCTGAAAATTTCTCGGTCAGAAAGCGCCCGAGCAGCGCCATGCCCAGCATGCCGTGTGCGATCACATCGTCGAACCCGGCCTTGCGCGCAAACGCCGGATCGAGATGCAGCGGATTCAGATCCCCGGACGCTTCCGCGTACAGGGCGAGACGCTCACGGGTGATCACCTCGGTCTGGTACTCGGCCAGGATGCTGCCGACCGTTGCATCGCCAAGACGGCTGCTCATGCCGCACTCGCCAGCGCCGGACGACGCACCAGCACGATCTGTCGCGAGCGGCCGGCGAGTTGCGCGTCGCCGCGAAAGATCGACGACTCGATCACGATGAACTGCATCGCACCGCCCTTCTTTTCGTAGATGTCGGCCACCTTGCGCTCGACGCGCACCTGCTCTCCGACCGTGATCGGCAGCAGGTAGTCGAACTGCTGCTCGACATGCAGCACCTGCTGCAAAGGCACGCCCAGCGCATCGATGATCCGGCGCGAGCTGTTGTCCTCGCCTTCGATCGCTTTGAAGAAGGTGGGCGGAATCACGCTCAGCGACTGCGCATCGGCCATGCCGACGGCCCTGGCAAAACGCTGCAGACGCTGCGGCTCCAGCAACACGGTGAATGCCGGCAGGGCATAGCCGATGAAGCGGCGATCGATGGCGCTCATGCCGCAGCCTGCAAGCCCTGGGCCAGCAACTGCTGCAACTGCGCCGGAACCGCGAACAGATCGGCGTCCTTGCTGGCTGCCACTGCAGCGCGTGTCTGCAAGGCATCGGCGCCCTGCTGCTTCACGTAGGTAAACGGTCCGCCGGCAAACGCGGGGTACAGTCCGCCCAGTACCGCAGCGACATCCGCGAGTTCCGGCTGAGCCACTTCGCCTTCCTGCCAGCTGCGTACCCCGGCAAAGGCGGTGGCCAGCAGGATCTCGTCCTCGTCACAGCCCAGCGCCCGTGCGCGGTCCCGCGCCGCACCCAGGCGCTGCAGCAGTGTCGTCGCCAGCGGTCCGTCTGCGGCAAGCAGTCCCAGCTTCGTCGCTTTCTGGCGATTGAGAAACAGGGTGCGCACCATGTTGCCGGCCACCGGATCGCGGATCAGCTCGACGAAGATATCCATCTCGCGGTCGCTGGCTTCGGTCATCGGCAGATTCCAGCCGCCGACCACGCAGTCCATGATCGCTTCGTAGGCCGGATAACGCTGCAGCTGGTAGTCGCTGAGATTCAGCGCGGAAGCGATCGCATCGAATGCCGCCATCCGGGTGAAATCGAACGGGGCAGAATCGAAGCTCGCGCCCGGCTGGTCCCAGGGCGCCACCATCGTGCTCGCCGACAAGGCGCGACGCTTCGCAACCTCCAGCAACTGCTCGCGACTGGCCAGCTCATCGACCAGCCCGATCGCCGATGCATCCCGCGCCGAGACCGAGTCGCCGCTCAGCAGCATCGACAGTCCCTTGCTGATGCCCACCAGGCGCGGCAGGCGCTGCGTCCCGCCCGCCCCCGGGAGCAGGCCCAGCTTGATTTCCGGCAAGCCGAGCTGGATCGCCGGATCATCGACCACCACCCGTGCATGACAGGCCAGGCACACTTCCAGACCGCCGCCCAGCGCCAATCCGTTGATCGCCGCGACATAGGGCTTGCGGCTCAGTTCGATGCGCCGGAACAGCCGCCCGAGGTGACCACACAATTCGTGCAGCTGTTCCGAGGTATCAGTACGGGCGCGCTCGGTGAACATCCTGATCATGTCGAGATCGGCACCGGCGAGAAACGCCGACTTGCCCGAGGTCAGCACCACGGCCTTTACCGCCGCATCCTGCTCGACCCGGTCGATCAGTTGCTCCAGGGCATCCATCAGCCCCCTGGAAAACACATTCATCGATCGGCCCGGCATATCGATGCGTGCCAGCAGCACACCATCGGCATCGATCTCGGTCTGGATATTGGATTCGTTCATCGACATGTCGCGCGCCCGTTCACTCACAGGTACTTCTTGAAATCCGGCTTGCGCTTTTCGTTGAACGCGCGCACGCCTTCCTTGGACTCTTCGCTCTGGTAGAAGCCCTTGACCGCGGCGACGCCGAGGAATGTCAGGCCACGGATGCTTTCGGTATCGGCATTGAACGAGCGCTTGGCGATCGCGATCGCAGTCGGCGACATCGCGTTGATCTCGGCGGCCCAGGCCTCGCATTCGGCATCGAGATCGTCATGTGGCACGACACGGTTGACCAGACCCATTTCCAGTGCCTCCTGAGCCTTGTAGCGACGGCACAGGAACCAGATCTCGCGTGCCTTCTTCTCGCCGACGATGCGCGAAAGGTAGGCGGTGCCAAACCCAGGATCGACCGATCCGACGCGCGGGCCAGCCTGGCCCAGTTGCGCCTTCTCGGAGGCGATGGCCAGATCGCAGATCGTCACGAACACATTGCCGCCGCCGATCGCAAAGCCCTGAACGCGGGCAATGACCACCTTGCGGCAGTCGCGGATCGCGCTGTGCAGTTCCTCGATCGGCAAGCCGACGAGACCACGCGGGCCGTACAGACCGTCTTCCGACAGATGCACCTTCTGGTCGCCGCCGGTGCAGAACGCCTTGTCGCCGGCGCCGCCGAAGATCACCGTATTGACGGTCTTTTCCTCATCGGCACGACGGAACGCAAGGATCAGCTCCTCGACCGTCTGCGTGCGGAAGGCGTTGAACACCTCCGGACGATTGATGGTGATGCGGACGGCATTGGCGCCCACTTCATAGGTAATGTCTTTGTATTCGCTCATCTGGGTACTCCTGGAGCTGGAAATTGTCTGGCTTGCGTAACCGCGAGACCGCAGGTGGGCGCCGCCGCTTGCGACGACGCCCACGCGGGTTTATCCGTGCATCGTCAAACCGCCGGAGACCGAAATCGTCTGTCCGGTCATGAAGCTGGCATCGTCACTGGCGAGGAACGCCACCAGTCCCGGGTAATCGCCGGCTTCGCCGATGCGGCCCAGCGGTACGCCGCGGACCATGGCATCGCGGATCTTCTGGCCTTCTGCACCGGTGCCGACGAAGGCATCCATCGCCGGGGTGTTGGTCGGCCCCGGGCACAGGCAGTTCAGGGTGACGTTCTTGCGCGCCACTTCACGCGCCAGCGCCTTGGCAAACGCGATCGTCGCGCCCTTGGTACCGGAGTAGACCACCTCGCCGGAGGAACCGACGCGGCCGGCGTCGGAGGCGATGAAGATGATGCGGCCGCCACCGCGCGCCACCATGCCCTGCGCCACCGCATGGGTCATGTGCAGGGGGCCCATATAGTTGATGTCGACCACCTTCTTCCAGAAATCCGGCGTGGTCTTCAGGAACGGGATCGGCTTGTCCCAGCCCGCGTTGTTGACCAGCGCCCAGGTGGCGCCGATACGTTCCTCGATCGCCGCAACGGCGTTCTTCACGGCTTCGTAGTCGGTGATGTCGCAGACCTGCGCATCGGCACGACCGCCGGCGCTCTTGATCTCGGCCACCGTCTGCGCCGCCGCTTCGGCATTGATGTCGAGCACCCCGACGATCATGCCCTCTTCACCCAGGCGCAGTGCGATGCCCTTGCCGATGCCGCTGCCCGCACCCGTGACCAGTGCCACCTTGTCTTTCAATCCGCGCACGCCATTGCTCCCGATTACCAGAGTGGATTTCAAAATTCCCATTAGTATGGCAACATACTACTATCGATCACAGGCTCAGGTAAAGGCATCCGGCAGCAACTGCACGGATGCGACATCCCGGCCACTGTCGAATGTCTGTTCCATCGCTTCCCCACCTGCATCAGTCACGAGATAGCGGATGTCGACGACCAGCGGACAGCACGACACCCGCGCAAGCGATGCGGCATACGAAAGCGGCAACGGCACACCGCTGGTACTGCTGCACGGACTCGGCGGCAACTGGGCGATCTGGAAGCCGCTGCTGGCACCGCTCGCACAGCATCATCGCGTGCTGGCCCTGACGCTGCCCGGCCATGACGGCGGACCGCCGCTGTCCGGCAGCGACGACGCCCGCATCGCGCAGCTGGCCGAAGGCGTGGTCGCCGCACTGAAGCAACGTGGCATCGAGCGCGCGCATTTCGTCGGCAACTCCCTGGGCGGCTGGCTGGCACTGGAAATGGCGCGGCGCGGACATGCGCAATCGGTAGTCGCGCTGTCGCCGGCGGGTGGCTGGCAAAACGCCGCCGACTATCGCGCCATCGCCATCCCGTTCCGTCTGATTTTCGCGTTGATGCCGCTGCTGCTGTTGCTCACCCGCTGGCTGCTGTGCCTGCCATGGCTGCGTCGCGCCCTGGGCCGCAAGACCATGGAGCACGGCGAGCGGCTCTCACCCGGCGAGTTCCGCGCGTCGCTGCGGGCAATGAGACGGACCACGATCCTGCCGGGTCTGCTGCGCACGATGGGTCGCGACGGGCCGATCGCCCCCTTCAGCGCCGGAGACGTTCCCATCCATATCGCCTGGGGCAGTTGCGACCAGGTGATTCCCTTTGACCGTTACGGGGCGTCCCTGCAGCAGACGATCGCGGGTGCCCGTCATTCGCTGATTCCCGGCGCCGGTCATGTGCCGATGTACGACGCCCCCGAGGCGCTCACCACGCTGATTCTCGCCACCACTCACAGTGCCGAACAGGGGCCCGCACGATGATCTCCGCACTGTCCCGCTTGCGCCCGCTGCTCACCCCTGGCGTCACCGCCCGCAATCGCGTCGTGCGCGAGGTGATGCAAAGCCGGCGCTTCGCGCAGCAACTGCAGCTGCTGGCCACGCGTCTCGCGCGACCTCTGGCCACGGTCAGCGCCGAAGCCGAGCGCGATCTGCGGGAGATCGCCACCGTCCAGGACCCGGCCTACGGACTGATGTTCGACTACGGCCTGGGTCCGATGCATACCAGCGCCTGGACCGTCGACGCCGACCTGGACGCGCTGGCGCAACTCAAGCAGCTGAATCAGGGCAGCTCGCTGGTATTCCTGCCGACCCACCGCTCCTATGCCGACGCGTTCATCCTGTCGCGGCTGCTGCGCGACAACGGCCTTCGCCGCAATTACATCCTCGGCGGCAACAACCTCGGTTTCTGGCCGCTGGGCACCATCATCCGTCGCAGCGGTGGCGTACTGATCCGCCGCAACTTCCAGGATGACGAGGTCTACAAGCTGGTGGTGCGCGAGTACCTCGGCTGGCTGGCGGCACAGCGCAACAATCTCGAGTGGTACATGGAAGGCGGCCGCTCGCGCACCGGCAAGCTGCGACCGCCGAAGTACGGGCTGCTGCGCTATCTGGTCGATGCGATCGAAAGCGGCGGCGTCGAGGACATGCTGCTGGTTCCGGTCTCGACCACCTACAACCAGATGCAGGAAGTCTCGAAGCTCGCGGCCGAGGAAGCCGGCGCGGCCAAGGGCAAGGAAGGCCTGCTGTGGCTGGCCGGCTATGCGCGCATGCAGCAGAAGTGGGTCGGCACCGCCTACGTGCGCTTCGGTGAACCGCTGTCGCTGCGCGACGCACTGGCCCGCGCCGACAGTGATGGGCCGGGGAAATGGACGGTCGCCAAGATCGCATTCGAAGTCTTCCAGCGGATCAATCGCGTCACGCCGGTCACCGGCCCGGCATTGGTCACCTTCGCGCTGCTGGGCGTGCGCGATCGCGCACTGACACTGGCCGAGCTGCAGGAACTGGTCAGCGCCTTGCTGGCCTATGCCGCCGCGCGTCAACTGCCGCAGTCTCATCTCGAGGACCTGAAAACCGTCGAGGGTACCCGCGCAACACTCGACACGCTGGTGACCAGCGGCGTGGTCACGCGCTATACCGCCGGCACCGAAGCGGTGTTCAAGGTCGCCGCCGGGCAACACACCGTCGCCGCGTTCTATCGCAACTCCGCGATCCACTGGTTCGTCAATCGCGCGATCATGGAAGTGGCGTTCGTCGATGTCTCGGACACCCTGCAGGCCGATCCGCTGGAGCTGGCCTGGGTCTCGGCCTTCGCCTTGCGCGATCTGCTGAAGTTCGAATTCTTCTTCAGCGACAAGGAAACCTTCCGCGAGGAACTGCGCGCCGAATCGCTGCAGTTCGATCCGACATTCCGCGAGCACCTCAACACGCCGCGGGAACGTCACGCGATGCTGATGCGCGCACCGTTCCTGCTCGCGCACCGCGTGCTGACACCGTTTCTCGAAGCCTATTTCATCGTCGCCGACCGGCTCGCGGCCCTGCCGCCCGAACAGGCGATCGACCGCGGCGCGCTGATCGAAAGCTGCGTCAAGGTGGGCCATCAGTACGTGCTGCAGCAGAAGCTGCGCAATCCGGAATGCGTGTCGCGCGAAGTCTTCGGCAATGCGCTGCGGCTGGCCGACAACCGCGGCCTGCTGCAGCCGGGTGACGAAACGCTGACACAGCGTCGCCAGCAATTTTCCGCAGAACTGTGGGACGCCGTCAGCCGCGTCGCCGCCATCGAACAACTTGACCACCAACGGCGTCGCGACGCCGGGGATCCGCACCCTTGAACGCCATAGACCTGGCTGTACAGACCGTACTCGAAGGCCCCGAAGGTGCGCACATCGGCGCGTTCTTCGATTACGACGGCACCTTGATCGACGGCTACTCCGCCGCCGCGTATCTCGGCGACCGCATCAAACGTCGCGACATGGGCGTGCGCGAACTGCTGGAGACCCTGCAACTGACCCTGCGCGGCGATCTCAGCGAGCGCGAATTTGCCGAGGTCATCGGCAAGGGCGTTCTCGACTGGGCCGGGCGCAGCGAGGACGAGATGCGCCAGCTGTGGACACGTCTGTTTGCCGAACATATTTCGCCGACGATGTTTCCGGAGGCCTGGCGCCTGGTGCAGGCACATCGCCGCATGGGCCACACCCTGGTCATCGCGTCGTCGGCAACGCCTTACCAGATCGAACCGCTCGCTGCGGAGTACGAGATCCCGCATCTGCTGTGCACCCGTCCGCTGCTGCGCAACGGCCGTCTCACCGGCGGCATCGACGGCACGCCGCCCTGGGGCGAAGGCAAAGCCGGGGCGGTGCGCCAGTTCGCACGGCAGCACCGGATCGATCTGACACTGAGCCACGGCTATGCCAACGGCAACGAGGACATTCCGTTCCTGCAGTCGCTGGGCAAACCCTGCGCGGTGCAGGCCAAGGAACGGCTGCGGCAAACCGCGCTGAGCCAGGGCTGGCCGCTGCTGGATTTCGAACCGCGGCGGCGCGCCCCGCTGGCCTCGGTGGCGCGCACGGTCGGTGCCTACGCGGCGATGGGCACCACCTTTCTCGCCGGCCTGGGCTACGCCAAGGCAACCGGCAAGACCCGGCGTGCCGTCGACTTCATCGCCGCAACCTCCAGCGATGCCGCACTGGCGATCCTCGGCGTCGACGTCGAAGTCCACGGTGAGGAGCACCTGTGGGCGCAGCGTCCCTGCGTGTTCATCATCAATCATCAGAGCAAGTTCGACATGTTCCTGATGATGTACCTGGTCCGCCGCGGCTTCACCGGCGTCGCCAAGCAGGAAGCCGCCGCGACGCCCGGCTTCGGCACCTTCCTGAAGATGGCCGACATGGCGTTTCTCGATCGCAGCAATCCGCAGAAGGCGATCGACGCACTGCGCCCGGCGGTCGAACGGCTGCAGCAGGGACTCAGCGTGGTGATGGCTCCGGAGGGCACCCGCTCCTACTCGCCGCGCGTCGGTCGCTTCAAGAAAGGTGCCTTTCACATGGCGCAGCAGGCGCGGGTGCCGGTGGTGCCGGTGGTGATCCGCAACGCAGCCGAAGTGATGGGCCGCAACGCGCAGGTGATGCGCCCGGGCACCGTGCAGATCGCGGTGCTGCCGCCGATCGACGTCAACGAGTGGCAGCCACAGGAATTCGACAGCCGCATCGCGGCCGTACGCCAGCGCTTTGTCGACACCCTCGAATGCTGGCCCACGGATGCGCCCGTCGCCCCGACATCCGCGTAAACGCAACCATCCTCGCCACCCGCTTATCGCCCCCCATTCTCGAATGAACATGACTGCGCCTTCCTCGCAAACCGCTACACAAGCACTGCTCGACGAACTGCAGCATTGGGGCGGCGACGCCGAGATGAGTGCCTTCGAATCGGTGATGTGGCGCTCCGAGATCGACCCGCGACTGCGCTCGACCACTACCTCGGTACTGCTGCTCGATCGCGTGCCGGACTGGCAGCGGCTGCTGCAGGGACACCAATGGGTGATGGGCGCGGTTCCGCGCCTGCGCCAGCGGGTAGTGGTGCCGCTGTTCGGCATCGGCGCGCCAACCTGGGTCGACGATCCCGATTTCGATCTCGACTATCACTTGCGGCGCACGCGCCTGCCGGAACCCGGCAGCCAGCGACAGCTTTACGATCTGGCGCAGACGCTGGCGATGACGCCGTTCGACAAGGCACGCGCGCCCTGGGAGGGCATGCTGGTCGAAGGGCTCGAAGGAGGACGCGCCGCCTATATCCTGAAACTGCATCACGCGGTTTCCGACGGGCTCGGCATCATCCAGCTGCTGTCGCGCATCCTCAGCCGCAGCGCCGAACCGATGGCACGGCCGTCGCTGCCCGCCAAAACCGTGGTCGATCGTGCGCCGTCGCCCGGCGCGCTCGCGGCGCGGCAGTGGCGCCGATCGCTGCAACACACACCGCGCGACGCGATGGCACTGAAGAAAGCGCTCGCACAGGCCGCCGCCAGCTGCGGCCTGCATGGCGATAGCGCGAACGAAGGCCTGCAATACCTGTCCTCGGCACGTCGCGTCCTTGCCATGCGCCCGGTACGCGGTTCCAGCCTGCTGAAACGGCGCAGCCTGTCGTGGCGTTTCGACAGCCTCGAGATTCCGCTGCTGCAGATGAAGGCTGCGGCAAAAGCCGCGGACGCTTCAGTCAACGACGTGTTTCTCGCCGGACTGATCGGCGGTTTTCGTCGCTATCACGAACAACTGGGCGTTCCCGTCGACACCATGCCGATCGGCTTTCCGATCAGCCTGCGCACCGCCAAGGACCCGATGGGCGGCAACCGCTTTGCCGGCTCGCAATATGCGGCGCCGGTCGCCGAAACCGATCCACTCGCGCGCATCCGGCACATCCAGACATTCGTCAGCACGGTCCGCGCCGAACCTGCGCTGGATATCATGCTGCGGCTGATGCCGCTGGTCAGCCGCCTGCCGCTGGCTGCGGTCACCGCGATGATCGCCGACTACACCGTGGCACAGGACGCACAGATCAGTAACATCCCCGGCATCGCGCATCCGGTGTACCTGGCCGGCGCGGAAGTGACCCACTTCATGCCGTTCGCTCCGGTGCCCGGCTGCGGAATGATGATCGCGATGATTTCCCACAACGGCCGTTGCTGCATCGGCATCAACACCGACCGCGCCGCCGTCACCGAGCCGGAGCTGCTGCTGCAGTCGTTCCAGCAGGGGCTCGATGAAGTCCTGGCGCTGGCTACCCCCACACCTCGATAAGGAGTGCTTTGATGTCCCACACAGAAGGCAGCCTGCCTGGCAGCAAGGGTCTGAAGATCCACTGGCAGAACTGGGCACCGGACACCGCCCCCGTGAAGGCCGCGGTCATCATCGCGCACGGCCTCGGCGAGCATGGCGGACGCTATGGCCATGTTGCCGAAGCACTGGTGGCCCAGGGCTGTTCGGTCTATGCGATCGATCATCGCGGCCACGGTCGCTCGGAAGGCGCGCGCGCGATGATCGACCGCTTCGCCCATGCGGTGGCCGATCTCGACCTGCTGGCCACGATGGTGCAGCGCGAGCATCGCGGCAAACCGCTGTTCCTGTTGGGGCACAGTCTCGGCGGCGCCTTGTCATTGAGCTTCTCGCTGAAGCATGCCGACAAGCTCGACGGGCTGATCCTGTCCGGCCCGGCGGTGGCGCTCGATGGCGCGCCCCCGATGATGAAACCGCTGAGCAAGCTGCTGTCGTTCCTGACACCGAAGGTCGGCATGTTCGGCATCGACCCTTCGCTCGTCAACAACAATCCGGAAACGGCGGTGGCCTACGCCAAGGACCCCCTGAACTGTCACGGCAAGGTGCCGGCGCGCACCCTGGGTGAGTTGGTCAAGTTCCTGGAATGGATGCCGGCGGTGCTGCCGTTCATCAAGCTGCCGACGCTGATCCTGCATGGTCGCGACGACCGCCTCGCCGGTGTCGCCGGCAGCGAGATGCTGCTGTCGCGGCTGGGATCGTTCGACAAGACCCTCAAGATCTACGATGGCCTGGGCCACGAGATCTTCAACGAGCGGCCGGAGCAGCGCGCAGCGGTGCTCGATGACCTGAGCGCCTGGCTGCAGGAACGGACCAACAGCCGCAAGCTGCGCCGCGCCTAGATCCTCAGGTAGTCAGCACCGCCGTAAAGCCCGCCAGCATCTGGCGGGCTTTTTGTTTTGTGCGCAGAAAATCTGACCCATCAAAAAAGCCGCTCAAGCAAAGCTTGAGCGGCTTCTGCACCCTTCACCGATACACCATCGGGAGGGATGCCTGGGCAATGCCGTCTTATGCCGGGCTGGGCATGAACTTCGACAGATCGACGCTCTCGCCCACTGCCAGGTCCTCGCGCGAAGCGAACTTCGGCTTGATGAACCAGACCAGCATCGGCAGCACGATCAGTGCCAGCACCATGTTGATCAGCATGATCGCCACCAGCAGCATGCCCATGTCCGCCATGAACTTGAAGTCGGAGAGGAAGTACCAGGGCACGATGCCGATCATCATGATCGCAGCCGTGAACATGATCGCCGTGCCGGTGGTGGTCATTGCCGCGGTGATCGCCTTCTTCCAGTCCTTGTTCTGCGCACCGTACTCCTCGCAGATGCGCGACAACAGGTAGATGCCGTAGTCGATGCCGACGCCGACGCCCATCACCGCCACGATCACCGCGTTGATGTCCAGGCCGATGCCGAGCACGTACATGGTCGCATTGAGCATGAAGTTGGACAGATTCACCGGCACCAGCAGGATCAGTGCAGCCACCACCGAGCGATAGGCGTAGGTCGCGATGCCGATGATGCACAGGTTGACCAGTCCCAGGATGAACCAGTGATAGCGCTCCACCACCACGTTCATCGCCTGCTGCAGTGCGATGAAGCCACTGGCCATGCGCACCGTGAAATGCTCGTGATCGACACCGACGGTGTTGACCGCGCGCTGCGCGCTGGCCAGCGCCGCATCGACCGTTCCCTGTTTGTTGTCCTTGTACCAGACCGAAACCGTGGAATGCTGCGACTGGTAGTCGATGACGTGGCCGAAGTTGACCGGATTGGAGCCGAACATCACCGCACTGGCGGCGCCGTAAGCAGCCTTGTCTTCCATGTCGATCGGCCACCACAGCGGGGTGCCGCCCGAGTACAAGCGGTTGCCTTCCATCATGTAGTCGGTGAACGACAGCGTCGCCCGCGGCTTCTCGGCAAGATCCGCTTCCATCAGCGCCTGCAGCTGCGACCGCACCGCCATGGCTTCCGGCGTCAGCGCCACGCGACGATTGCCGTCGTTGGGATTCTTCGACTCCAGCACGATCTCGACCGTGTTCATGCCGGGGAACGAGTCATTGATGGCGCGTACCGCGGTATTGAACTCGGAGTCCTCCCACAGCAGGTTGCTGCCTTCCACCGGGTTGCCGATCTTCAGCTGGAAAGAAGCCCAGATCGACCACGCACCCATCACGATCACCACCGCGGCGGTGA
>JBEBWZ010000077.1:0-15805 GCA_040391865.1 Solimonas flava | reverse complement strand
CTCGGCGCGTCGGCGGGCTTCCGTTATCAATGGTGAGGATTCGTCGCCAATCGGCGTGCCGGTGATCCCTCGATGGCCTGCGGCTGGGATTAGGGATTAGGGATTCGTGAATACGGGCTTCTGCCAATTCCCAATCCCCAATCCCCAATCCCGCCTTTATTCACAGGAGGAAACGAACGGTGGAGAGGGACGTGGTGCAGGCGCTGGCAGATGATCCGCTTGACGTTGCTGCGTGCGAAGCAGAAGCCAGCGTTGCAAGCCCGCGGCTGACCGCTGCCGACCGCCTGCGCTTCGACACCCTCTACCGTGAACAGAAAGACGCCGTGCTGCGTATGTTGCGGTCGCGGCTGCCCAATGAAGACGACATCGCCGAAATCATGCAGGACGCCTTCCTGCGCCTGCTGCGCTATCGCCACTGCGGGCCGGATTCACTGAAGTACCTGTTGTTCCGCGTGGCGATGAATCTCGCCGTGACCCATCAGCGGCAGGCGGGCAGTCGTCATGCGGTGTCGCTGGAGGACTACGAGCTGGTCAGTGATGATCTGCCGGCCGATCAGCGTCTGATGCAGGAAGAAGAAGTGACGCAGGTGGCGTTGGCCATCCAGTCCCTGCCGCCGCGTTGCCGGCAGATGTACGTGATGAGCCGGCTACGAGGATTCCGTCAGCGCGAGATCGCGCAACACTGCGGTATCTCGCAACGCATGGTGGAGCTGCATATCGCCAGGGCACAGGCCTTGATTCGCGAGCAGGTGGGGGCCGGGCAAGCTGGCTCGCCGGGTGTTTCCCATGGCAACAAGGCCATCGCTTTTTCCTGATCCAGTGGTGATGCCGACGTGGCGTCTGCTGCAGTGTCGTCGCAAGATAGGGCAGGCGGACCGGGCCGGCCGCGATCGTGACAGGAGCGATGATGCTGACTATCCACGCGGTGGCGACGGCGGAGCCGATACGCTGGCATCCCGGCATGACACTGCCCGACGGTGTTTTCTGGCTTGATCTCTGCCGGCCCGATGATGCGGAACTGCGCGGTGTCGAGGCGCTGACCGGGCTGACGCTGCCGACGCGCGAGGAGATCAGCCGCATCGGCCTGTCGCGCCGCAATCGCGGTGACGGCCAGACCCTGCATCTGCAGATGCCGCTGCCGCGCGAGGGCGAGCTAGCGGTGGCGTCGCCACTCGGCATCGCGCTCAACGAACGCTATCTGGTCACGCTGCATTACGCGCCGTCGGCGTTTATCGATGCGGCGGCGCTTGCGTTGCAGGAGGATGGCGAGCCGTCGTCGGCGACGGTTGCCTTCGCGCGGCTGCTGGAAGCGACGATCGATACGTTTGCCGACAGCTTGCAGGAGATCGCGGCGGACGTGGCACAGCTGTCGGATCAGATTTTCGTCTCGCAGCGCTTGCGCACGCCGGAGTTGCACGGCTTGATGTTGGACGTCGGCCGGCTGGAAGGGCGCCTGGCTCGACTGCGGCCCTCGCAGCTGGGCTTTGCGCGCATGGTGGGATTCATCGAGCACTGTCCGCCGGCATGGATGGCGGATGCCGCGTGCCGGCGCCTGCGCGTGATCGGCAACGATCTGAAGTCGATCGACGAGTTCGACGAGCAGTTGACCGAGAAGCTGCAGTTTCTGCTGGACGCGATTCTGGGTTTCATCAACACCACGCAGAACATGGTGATGAAGCTGCTGACGGTCGCCTCGGTCGCAACCATCCCGCCGATCCTGTTCGCCGGCATCTGGGGCATGAACTTCAGCCACATGCCGGAGCTGGCACCGGTCTGGGCCTATCCCGCGGCACTGGCGACGATCGGCCTCAGTGCGTTGCTGCCGCTGCTGTGGTTCTGGCGGCGCGGCTGGCTGGCGCGGGATTGAGTCGCGGTGGATGCTCGGAGCGCGGTGTCGGTTCCGACTGTAGCTTGATCCGAGCTGCGGGCAGCGCGCGGGCAGCAGGTTTCATGAAGCACAAAAAAGCCCCTCACATGAGGGGCTTTTTTGCAGCGGTGAGAGACTTACTCCCAGACCACCTTGGTCTTGGTGTCCGCAGCGTGCTTTTCCAGCAGGGCGCCGTAGTGCTTTTCGATGATGTTGCGCTTGACCTTCATGGTCGGCGTCATGATGTCGTTGTCGATGCTCCAGGTTTCCTTGGCGACAATGATCTTGGCGATGGTCTCGTGCGCTTCGAGGTTCTTGTTGACCTCGGCCATGTCGGCGATCAGCGCTTGCTCGACCTCGGTGCGCGGCTTCTGCTGCGCAGCGTCGGTGAGCGTGACGATCATGATCGGCTGCTTGAGACCGGCGCCGACGAAGCACAGCTGGTCGATGTCGGTGTTGCGGGCCAGCGCACCTTCGATCGGTGCCGGGGCCACGTACTTGCCCTTCAGGGTCTTGAAGATGTCCTTCACGCGGCCGGTGATGAACAGGTAGCCGTCCTGATCGATGCGACCCTGGTCACCGGTGCGCAGCCAGCCGTCGGCGGTGAACAGTTCGGCGGTTTTTTCCGCGTCCTTGTAGTAGCCGGGCGTGACCGCGGCGTGCTTGTACTGGATCTCGCCATCATCGGCGATGCGCATGTCGGCACCCGGCTGCGCGCGGCCGACGGAGCCGATGCGATTGGCGGTCGGCAGGTTGGCGGTGGCGTAGATGTTGTTTTCGGTCATGCCGTAGCCCTGCAGCACGGTGATGCCGATTTTCTCGAACCAGTTCATCAGCGGGATCGGCATCGGCGCGGCGCCGACGAACAGGTAGCGCGCGTTCTGCAGGCCGATGCCCTGTTTGATCTTTTTCTTGATGAAGGACGACAGCAGCGGAATCTTCATCAGCCGGTCGAGCTTGGCCTGCGGCATCTTCTTGAGCACGCCGCTCTGGACGCGACCGTACACCAGCGGCACGCCGAAGAAGCGCGTCGGCGCCACTTCCTTCAACTGCTCGGCGAGCTTTTCGAGATTTTCGAGGAAGAATACTTCCGCGCCGTAATAGATCGAGCCCAGCTCCACCGCGCCGCGCTCGAACGCATGCGCCAGCGGCAGGTAGGAGAAGAAGCGCTCGCGGCTGGTCGAAGGCATGGCCTTGAGCATGCCGTTGGCGGCAAAGGCCATGTTCTCGCCGGTGATCATCACGCCCTTCGGGTTGCCGGTGGTGCCGGAGGTGTAGACCAGGGTCCACAGCGACTTCGGGTCCGGTGCCTGGTAGCCGGAGAACGGCTCGGAGGCGCGCACCAGATCGTCCCAGGCTTTTTCGCAGGGGGTGACGTCGGGATAGGGCAGCGAGATCTTGATCATCTCCGGCGGCAGCGCCTGCAGGAATTCATCGGCGTCCGGCATCGGACCGATGAAGATCGCCTTGGTCTCGGAGTGTTCGAGGATGAACTTGACGGCGCTCGATGCCTGCTTGGGATAGAGCCCGACGCTGATGTAGCCGGCCATCGCGATCGCGAGATCGGCCATGAACCAGTGCGCGGTGTTGCGGCCGGAGATGGCGATGCGGGAGCCCGGTGCCAGGCCGAGGTTGCGCAGGGCGGTGGCCATGGAGCGGATCTGCGCTTCGCATTCCGCCCAGGTATAGGTTTTCCAGACGCCATTGACCGGCTGATGCAGCCAGACCTGATTCGGGCGTTCCTTGGCCCACTGCAGCAGCGTTTCGACCGGGTTCTTCATTGACATCGCGTTCTTCCCCTGAAATCTGGTTTGTTTAGGGCCTCGGTGCCACCCGACTGTCGGACCGCCCCCCAGCGGTACGCCGATCCACTCGGCAACAGTTCAGGCTGCATGCCGCGGGTTGCGCCGGAGTTTTCCCCGGCCAACACCACAGGCTTGATGGAACATTATAGGTTTCCGGGCCAAACCGTGGACAGTCCGGACAGGCGCGGATGACAATCCGGTCAGGTCCGACGAGGGGGAAGCCATGAAAATCCTGCTGCGATTGCTGGTATTGCTGGTGATTCTGGGCGCGTATCTGCTGTTCTGGCCGGTTCCGATCGAGCCGGTGGCCTGGCATCCGTCGCCGGCGCCCAGCGCCAGCGACTACCCCTACAACGAGCATCTGAAGGGCATCGAACGCCTCGCCGAGAACGTCGGCCGCGGCCCGGAGGGCGTGCTGCTGGATGCGGAGGGCCGCGTCTATGCCGGTTTCGATGATGGCCGGGTGATGCGCTTCAACGCCGATGGCAGCGGCGGCGAGCTGCTGGCCAACACCGGCGGCCGGCCGCTGGGCCTCGCGTTCGGTCCCGATGGCCAGCTGCTGATCGCCGATGCGGTCAAGCATCTGCTGCAGTTGCAGCCCGATGGCTCGCTGAAGACGCTGAGCGCCGGTGCCGACGGGGTGCCGTTCAAGTTCGTGGACGATGTCGACGCCTATCCGGGCGAACCCTATCTCTATTTCTCCGACGCGTCGTCGCGCTTCGGCGTGCATGAGGTGATGCCGGACATTCTTGAGCACGGAGGGCACGGACGCATCCTGCGCTACGACCTCAACAGTGGCGCCACCACGGTGCTGATGCGTGATCTCAATTTCGCCAACGGCGTGGCCGTGGGGCCGAACGCCGATTACCTGCTGGTCAACGAAACCGGCGCCTATCGCATCTGGCGGCACTGGTTGAAGGGTGACAAGGCCGGCACCTCTGAAGTGCTGATCGACAATCTCCCCGGCTTCCCCGACAACCTCAGCTTCAACGGCCGCGACCGCATCTGGCTGGCGCTGTATTCGCCGCGCGTACCGGATCTCGATCGCATGGCGCCGTATCCGTTCCTGCGCAAGGTGGTGTCGCGCCTGCCGGCGTTTGTGCAGCCGGCGCCCAAGATGCACAGCTGGGTACTGGGCCTGGATCTCGACGGCAAGGTGGTGGCCAATCTGCAGTACGCCGGTGAAAAACCGTACGCGCCGATCACCAGTGCCGAGGAGCATGGCGAGTATCTGTACTTCGGCAGCCTCAGCGATACCGCGATCGGACGTATCAAGCTCAGCGAGCTGCCGTAGACGGCGATGAGCGCCGCCACCGCGCCCTATGACTGCATCGTGGTCGGTGGCGGCCACAACGGCCTGGTCTGCGCCGCGTATCTGGCGCGTGGTGGCAAGCGGGTGCTGGTGCTGGAGCGGCGTGAAATCGTGGGCGGTGCCGCGGTCACCGAGGAGATCGCGCCGGGGTATCGCGCGTCCACGGCGTCGTACCTGATTTCGCTGCTGCTGCCGCAGGTCGAACGGGAACTGCGGCTCAAGGATTACGGCTACCAGGTGCTGGCGCGCAATCCTTCGTCGTTCACGCCGTTGCCGGATGGGCGCTCGCTGCTGATGGGCCCGGATGCCGCGCTCAATCGGCGCGAGATCGCCAGATTCTCGGCGCGTGATGCCGAGGCCTATCCGCGCTACGAGGCCTGGCTGACGCGCGTGGCCGAGGCGCTGGAGCCGGCGCTCGAAGACATCCCGCCGGACCTGCTGCCGCTGCCGAGCGCATGGCGCCGACGCGGCTGGCGCGACAAGCTCGCCAATCTTCATCGCGCGCTGAAATTCAATGGTGCCTTGAAGAAGCTCGGCGCCGATCTGCCGGCAGCACTGGAACTGCTGGCCGGGCCGGCGCGGCCGATCCTCGATCGCTGGTTCGAGTCGGAAGCGCTGAAGGTCACGTTGGCCACCGACGCCATCATCGGCGCAATGGCGCCGCCGTCCGCGCCCGGTACCGGCTACGTGTTGCTGCACCATGTCATGGGCACGGCCGGTGGCGCGCGTGGCGTCTGGGGATATGTCGAAGGCGGCATGGGCGCTCTGACGCAGGCGCTGCGCCGCGCTGCCGAGGCGGCGGGTGTCACCATCCGCACCGATGCAGAAGTGGCGCAGATCGAGGTTCGCGACGGTCGTGCCTGCGGCGTGCGACTGGTGTCCGGCGAGACCATTGCCGCGCGCAGTGTGGCCTCGAATGCGACTCCGGAAGTCACCTTTCGCAAGCTGTTGGAGTCATCGGTTTTGCCCACCGCGTTCCGCGAAGCGGTGGCGCGCATCGACTATTCCAGCGCGGTGATGAAGATCAATCTCGCGGTGTCGGAACTGCCGGATTTTTCCTGCATGCCCGGCAAGCGCGAGGTCGGGCCGCAGCATCGCGGCACCATCCATATCAGCCCGACACTGGAGTATCTCGAAACGGCGTATGAAGACGCGCGCCGTGGAATGCCGTCACGCGCGCCGGTGATCGAGCTGACGATTCCGACCTCGGTCGATCACACGCTGGCACCCGCCGGACATCACATCGTGCAGATGTTCGTGCAGTACGCACCGTACGCGCTGCAAGGCGCGCACTGGGACGAGATCAAGGATGCGTTCGCGCAGCGCTGCATCGATACCGTGAACGCCTACGCGCCGAATTTCGCGGCGTCGGTGCTGCACCGTCAGGTGCTGTCGCCGCTGGATCTCGAACGCCGCTTCGGCCTCACCGGCGGCAACATCTTCCACGGCGCGATGCCTCTGCATCAGTTGTTCGGTTTCCGCCCGGTGCCGGGCTGGAGCGATTACCGCACACCGGTCAAAGGGTTGTATCTGTGCGGTGCCGGCGCACACCCCGGTGGCGGCGTCAGCGGCGCTCCGGGCCGCAATGCGGCGCGGGTGATGCTCGGCGATTGAGGATCTCGGACCCGCCTGCGGCTTGATCCGAACGATGCCGGATCGGGTGACGGCGCTACACCGTAGATCGGTCTCAAGCGCGCAGCACGGAGCCGACATCTGCTGGGGATCCTCGCCGGGCCTAACCCCAGCGGTGACCCGCCTACCAGACGTCGTTGGTGACGCGCACCACGTAGAAGCCGCCGTAGCCATCCGAGTACCAGATCTCCTTGCGCTCCGGCACGAACGAGGGGCTGGACATCGCCCAGTTGCTGGCCGCGAGCGGCGGCGGGGTGAGGCGTGCCTTTGCCGGCGCGACGAAGTAGGCAATTTCCCGTGGGCGATGCGGATCGCGGATATCGAAGATGCGCAGGCCCGAGGCGATCATGCTGCAGGCGGCAATGTCCGGGTTCACGCGTGTCGGCACGTTGCAGTAGTGGCCGGCGTAGCCCTGGATCGGCAGGAAGGCACCGGGGTCGCCGGCGATCTCGTCGCGGTTTTCCGGCTCGTGCACTTCCAGGCGCAGATTGGAGATCACGAACGGCTGGGTTTCGTCGCCAATGTCGATGATGCGGCCCGCGCCGACGGTACGACCGTGCGCGGCGACCGTGCCGCCGTTGGAGGAGTATTCGTCGATTTCCAGCAGATAGGGTTTGCCGTTGCGCGTGAACGGAATCGCATTCTGCGGAATCGTCTGGTTGTCCCAGGACACGCTGCCGATCTCGCGGACCTGCGGATTGGCCTTGCGCGCCTGAATCTCGGAGACGTCGAGTATCAGCACGCCCTTGCCGTTGCCGGCGGCAAGATAGGCCCGGTTGCCGTCGTTGCTGATCGACAGGCCATGCGAGGTGTAGTTGCCGGTCCAGAGGCGCTGCGACAGCAGCGGGCTGGAGATGTCGACCGCGGTCAGCGTGGGCGTGGCGGGCGAGGCCGAGTAGAAAGTCTTGCCGTCCGGGGCCATGCCGCTCTCGTGCCCGAGTACGCCGGTCAGTCCCAGGGAGCGCAGGCGCGGGCTGCGGCAATCGGGCTCGAGGTCATAGACATCGACGATGCCCGGATAGAACGCCGGGTTGCCCAGCACCGCCGCCAGCACGCCGCCTTCCTGCGAGACCACCAGCGACTCGTGCGGCGAGAGCATCGCCGGCGTGACCAGGCGCGCGGTGCGCACCGGTTTTGTCGGATCGCTCATGTCGAGCACGTTCACGCCGGCTTCAAGATCCGCGATGTTGGTCGGATACAGCAGCGTGGTGTCGTAGTAGGCGCAATCGCGGCCGGCCTTGTCGGTGTAGCGCTCGACCTTGAAGCCGCCGATCGTGCCGATGGGATTGGCCGCGCCGAAGAAACCGACCATCTCGGTGTTGCAGGTATAGCCCTCGGCGGCGCGGCCGCTCTGGTGGTCCTCGCGGCTGACGCGGCCTTGCATGCCGGTTTCCGGCGTAGAGCCCGGACCGCAGACCGCTCTCGGCGTCGGGCCGTCGAACACCACGGGATGGACCATGCCGGATTCGTTACTGCTGCCGCAGGCTGCCAGCAGAACCACGGCAGCGGTGACGCCGATGCGCGCACGCACGATGGGCTTCATGGATGGTTCCCCCCGGAACGTTCTTGTTATGCGCCGATTGTATCGGCGAGCGCGCTACTCCGCAGCGGCCGCCATGGCCTGCTGTATGCGCAGGATCAAGGCGATTTCCTCGGACTGTTCCAGCACCACGCGCGCCGCCAGCTCGCGCACCACCGCGACATCGGCCTGCTCCGCGGTGAAGCGGGCCATCGGGATACCGCCCTGATGATGCGCCAGCATCAGCTTCAGGAAATGAGCATCCCGTGCGCGACCATCGAGCTGGCGCAGCTGCAGGATCTCGGCATCGGTGGCCAGGCCCGACATGCCGGAGGGAGCGCGCTGGCAGTCCAGCAGGTATTGCAGCAACTCCTCACTCGGCGGTGCCTTGCCCAGCAGCATCCAGTCCATGCTCCGCGACGGCGGCAGCAGTGCCTGCCCCCAGAGCCGCAACCAGCCGCGCATCTCGCCCAGCTCCAGCTGTTGGGCCGCGGCGATGCTGCGGGCGAGGGTGGCGAGCGGTGTCGGGCGTCCATCCAGCATCAACTGCGCCATGCCGATCGCCTGCTGGTGATGCAGGCTCATGGCCTGCGCGAAACCGATGTCCACCGGGCCGGGCATCAGTGCGACCGCAGCGCTTGCGGGGCGGGCTGTCATCGAGCCCAGGCAGATGCCAGCCGCTGCGCCCAGGGCAAGGGCGCAGGCGGCCACCAGCATCACGGTTCCAGAGAAAGTTCGCATGGGGCGGCATTCTAGCCAGAGCCGCGACTGGGCCAATCCCGCGCCGGTCAGTGGCACTGATGCAATCGACCCCAAACGGTCGCTCTTGCTGCCGCGAACCAGCGACCGCTACGTGCCGGAATCGATCTGGTTGCCGATGGCTTCTCTAGAAGCGCTTGCCCAGCGAAAATCCGACGCCGATGATCTGGTTCTCGATATCAGCCTCGCCACCGCCAAAGTTTGCTGGAATCGAATCCTTGCCCTTGACCTTCCGGCTGGGCGCTATGTGGCTATAGGCCGTCAGCTCCCAGCTGCCCCTGCTGTAGGTGGTGCCGATGCTGTACTGCTCCTGCAAGGTCACGGGGCCGATGAAGGAAAACAAGGTGTTCTGCTCGGTCACCATTTGGGTGCCGTAGCTGTAGCCAGCGCGTACCGTCAGTCGCGAGGACACGTCGAAGGAAGCGCCGAGCTTGTAGGCATTCTGGTCGTCATAACCGAATCCGGGCCCGGTGGGCGCACCCAGTGGCGCGCCCGCTGCCAGGCGATCCAGTCCATTGCCAAACGCGTCTTCGCTTCCATAGGTGAAACGCTGTGCTTCCAGCACGATGGTGAGTTTGGGTGAAGCCTGGATCGAGAAACCGCCGCCGTAGATGGAAGGCAGCTCCAGTTTTCCGTCGCCGGCGATCAGGCCGCGATAGTCCTTGTGCTTGCCGTTGTAGTTCTTGCTGCGGTAGGAGGCGCCCGCCGTCAGCCAGGGATTGACTCGCCACAGCACGCCCAGTGAGGCCCCGAAAGTGAATACGCCGTCCTTGCCCCGGTCGGTCACGTATCCCGGTGACGATGAGAGTGCCGGGTCGTCCAGGAACTCGAGTCCCGTGACTGAAAACGTCTGGTAGCCAGTGCTCAGGCTCACCCCGATATCGACCGCCTCCACGAGGCGGTAGGCAAGCGCGCTGACGATGCTGGTCGACGCAAGCTGCAGGCTTGCGCGGTCCGGGTTGCCACCGAAGCGGGCGAAGGGGCTGCCGTCATAGTCGGGGCCGATCCCTGCGCTGAGCATCGTGAGCCCGAATGCCCAGTTCGGATTCAATCGTCGCGTCACGCCGCCCTGCGGAATCACGTAAATGCGCTGGCCGTCTGACTCGTCGACGCTGTCTGGCGCAAGCGCGTTTCCGGAGATCGTGGCTTTCGCATCCCCGTGGAAAATATCCGCGCCGATATCAGCGCGGTTGCCCAGACCCAATGCGTGCGCAGGGTTGCCGCTGAGCGCAGTCGTTTCGGCCGCGTAGCTGTAGGAGACGCCACCCATGCCCATCGACTTGATGCCATTGCCATGTTCGAAGAGCCCGAGTGAGGCGTGACTGGGCATCGCCGCGAACATCAGCGTGAAGTACCAGATGCGCCGCGGCACGATCGTCATTGTTCTCATCCTCGTTGGTGAAGGGCTGGCAGGGTTGCGCTGGCTTCTGCCAGCACGAAAGCGCTACGGCTGGAAATCGCAAATCCAGGCGATCCGGAAGCGGAGACCAGTGCCTCGGAGGTCATTGGACACCAGGCTGCGCTTCGCGGACGTATTTAGACTACCTAGTTTAATTTAATTAGACCATATGGTTTAGAATAGCGCCAGAGCAACAGCGTCGACGCTGTTGCCAGGCATTGCGATGCTGTCTTCCCGATTTGGCCTGGACGCCGCACACTGCGGACCTCAGTGAGGGCAGTCCGACTGGAGAGTCTCCGTGTCACGTACCCGTGAGTTCGATGAAGAGGTGGCGGTCCAGCGTGCGATGCGCCTGTTCTGGCGCAAGGGCTACGAGACGGCAACGCTGCCCGACCTGCTCAAGACCATGCGGATCTCCCGCGGCAGCTTTTACAACGCCTTCGGGACCAAGCGAGACGTCTTGATCCGCGCCGTGCAGCGGTACCTGGACACCGGCATGGATGGCCTCCTGTTGCCGTTAGGCGCCGAAAACGCGGGGCGTGCCGAGATCGAGAAGACCTTCGCCCAGCTTCTCGACTACATGACCAGCCCTCGCGGCCGCCAAGGCTGCCTGATAGGGAACTCGATGACGGATCTTGCGTTGCACGATGCAGAGCTTCGGGAGCTTTTTCTGCGCGGACGCAAGCAGACCGAAGATGCGTTGACGCTTGCGTTCGCCAACGGTCAGGCCAGCGGCGCGATCCGCAATGGCGCCAATCCCCGATCCGCGGGGCGGTTCCTGCTGAACACGATCTCCGGCCTGATGGTCTCGTGCAAGACGGACCCGCGCCCGGACGAACTTGGCGACATCATCCGCATGGCGTTGCGCGTCCTCGACTGATCGGCGATTGCCATGCTTTCAGTACCAACCCCGCAGGCGCAGCGCACTTCACAGGCGTTCTTCCTGCGTGCCGCCGATGACAGCGAAAGGCAGCGAATCTGGCGGCTAGAATGATTGACACGGGCCACCCAAAAATGCCGCGTTGCGGCTGGCTCAGGCGAGCAAGGCCCCGAGGGAGACGACCTGCACTATTTCAAGGAGAGCAATGATGAGCGAGCACAAAGGAAGCTGTTTCTGCGGCGCGGTGGAATTCACGGTCAGCGGTGAGCCTGCCGCGATGGGCTACTGTCACTGCGAGTCCTGCCGGCATTGGTCTGCAGGCCCGGTCAATGCCTTCAGCCTGTGGAAGCCGGAGGCGCTCAAGGTGACCAAGGGTGCAGACCACATCGGCACTTTCAACAAATCCCCGAACAGCGCTCGGAAGTGGTGCAAGTCCTGTGGCGGGCACATTTTTTCCGATCATCCGCAGATGGGCCTGGTGGACGTGTATGCGGCGGTGATTCCGAGCCTCCAGTTCCAGCCTGCGGTGCACGTGAACTACGCCGAGAAGGTACTGAGCGTCCGCGACGGTCTGCCCAAGCTGAAGGACTTTCCGGCCGAGATGGGCGGATCGGGAATCACGTTGCCGGAGTAGACAGCGCCTGTTGGCCGAGTCGTCTGCCGCGCTGTCAGTACCGACAGCGCAGCGAACGGGCTGACGGTGAGCCGTCGGCGCCCGGCAGTTGAAGGGCCATGCCGCAATCGCTGCCGTGGATTTCCGCTTCCGGTCGCTTCACGGAAGCGGATAGCGCACAAGGTCATTTCCGGCGCGAAGCGGTCGTCAGCGCGGTTCATGCCGGGAGTGGCACCAGGCATGAACCGCGCCTTCAGCAGACGCGCGCGGCCTTGAGCTGCGTGCGCTGTGCTTCGTCGAGCCCCAGCTTCTCGAGAATGGCTTGCGTGTGCTCGCCGAGCCCGGGTGCGTCGGCGGTCTTTACCGCGGCCGCATCGCGGAACTGCAACGGTGCGCCGATGGCCGGCTTGCCGTCGACCGTTTCGACCATGCCGCGTGCCAGCACCTGTTCGTTCTGCAGCGCTTCCTCCAGCGTGTAGATGCCGCTGGTGCAGGCATCGGCGGAGGCGAGGGCTTCTTCCCATTCGTCACGGGTGCGGGTCTTGAACAGCGCCGCGACTTCGGCCTGGACTTCCTGCGCCAGCTTGCCGGGTGCGATCGGGCGCTTGCCCAAATCGGGGCGGCCGGCGCGCTCGCAGAAGCTCTGCCAGAACTTCATCTCCAGCGAGCCGAGCGCGAACCACTTGCCGTCCGCACATTCATAGAGGTTGTAGTTGGGCAGGCCGCCGGTGAGCATGTCGCTGCCGCGCGGCAGGGTCTTGCCGGCGGTGCGCAGGGTGCTGAGCGCGACCACCTGCAGCGCCAGCGTGCCGTCGAGCATGGCGGAGTCGACGAATGCGCCGTGGCCGCTGGTGCGTGCGCCGATCACCGCGGCGAGAATGCCGACCGCGCAGGTCAGCGAGCCGCCGGCGAGATCGGCGATCTGGGTGTTGGACAGCACCGCGCCGCTGTCGGCATTGCCGATCTGATCCAGCGCGCCGGCATAACCGCAGTAGTTCATGTCGTGGCCGGCGCGATCGCGATACGGGCCGCTCTGGCCGTAGCCGGTCAGTGCGGCGAACACCAGTTTCGGATTGATGGCCTTCAGGGTTTCATAACCGCAGCCGAGCTTGTCCATGACGCCGGGGCGGAACGATTCCAGCAGCACGTCGGCATCGGCCACCAGCTGCTTCAGCAGCGCCACGCCCTCCGGCTTGCGCAGGTCCAGGGTCAGCGACTGCTTGCCGCGATTGACCACCGCGAACATCTCGGCGGACAGGCTGCGCGCGTAATCGCCGCCGTTGGGTTCCTCGATCTTGATGATCTCGGCGCCGAGCTGCGCCAGCAGCATCGTGCAATGCGGGCCGGGCAGGAGACGCGAGAGGTCCAGGACCTTGACGCCGGCAAGCAGGGAGTTGTTCATGGGCATTCTGACGTGGGATGAGCAAGAAAAAGCCCGCTCGCAAACCGCGGAGCGGGCGTTGGCAGAGGTGAAGTCTACTGGTTGGCGGCCTTGCGGTATTCGGCACCGCCCCTGGCGTGGACATCACCGAAATAGTCCTCGGGTTTGAGCACATCGACCTCGATCGCGTCGAGCCGCGCGGCCAGCGCATCGCGCAGCTGCTGCGCTTCCGGCGCGGTGATGATCCCGGCCTCCACCGCCTCGTCGGCAATGTCGGCGGCGTGTGCGGCACGCGGCAGCTTGCGCGCGCGCTGTGCCTTGACGATGCGGTCGTTGGCATCCTGCGCGGCCGATACCAGGCGGAACGCGCGCAGCAGGCGACCGGCGCCGTAGGACTCGTCGCGTGAGATGAATACGCCAGCGGCGAGCCGCTGATACTGCGAGGTATAGGCCTGCAGTGTCAGCGCCGCGCGCTGCGAGGCAGCGTCGTCCGGCAGTGCGCCCAGCGGATTGATGCGCAGTTCGAACTGGCCTACGGTCTTCAGCCACAGGCCCATCGGGCCGTCGAAGTTGCGGTAGATGCCGACGAAGGCTTCCTGGATCTGCGCCAGCGCGTATTCGCAGGCGTACTGCACCAGCGGCAGATCCTCGCGCCGGCGGCCTTCGGCCTCGAAGCGCCGCAATGCACCGATCGCCAGCACCTGCCAGGCCAGCGCATCGGCGTAGCGGCCGGTGAGCTTGCCGCGGGCCTTCAACTTGCCGCCGATCGCGAACATCGCCAGATCGGTCATCACGCCGTAGCGCGATGCCGCCCAGCCGAGACGGCGGTAGTAGCTGCGGGTTTCTCCGGTGACGTTGCCCGGCACCTTCACCAGCAGGCCGCGGGTCAGGAAATTGATCTCCGCGCGGAGCAGGCCCTTGATGAAATGCCCGATCCAGCCCAGCAGGTTTTCGCGGAACTTCGGAACGTCGTCGTTCTCGACTGCTTCGACCACGTTCAGTGCATACGGATGGCAGCGCGTCGCGCCCTGGCCGAAGATCATCAAGGTGCGCGTCATGATGTTCGCGCCTTCGACGGTGACGCCCACCGGCGCGGACTTGTAGGCCATGCCGAGGATGTTGTTGGGGCCCTGCATCACCCCGGCACCGGCCATCACGTCCATGGCATCGGTGACCAGTTGGCGTGCGATGTCGGTGGTGTAGGCCTTCATCACCGATGACACCACCGGTGGCTTGATGCCGTTATCGACTGCGGTGCAACCGAACACGCGGGCGCCTTCCATCATGTAGGTCAGTGCCGCGATGCGCCCGATCTTTTCCTCGACGCCTTCCATGCGGCCAATGGCGATGCCGAACTGCTGGCGCACCATCGAATACGCGCCGACCACCGTGGCAGTGGCCTTGGCGCCGCCGACGGCCCCAGCCGGCAGGCTCACCATGCGGCCCCCGGCCAGCTGCTCCATCAGCATCTTCCAGCCCTGGCCGGCGTACTCCGCGCCACCGATGATGTTGTCCACCGGCACCACCACATCCTGGCCGATCAGCGGACCGTTGTAGAACGGATCGCCAATCGGATCATGATGATCGCCGTTGCTGAAGCCCGGCGTGCCCTGGTGCACCATCACGCAGGTGATGCCCACGTCCTCGCTCTTGCCCAGCAGCTTGCCGGGATCGTGCAGGCGGCAGGCGATGGTGGCGAGATTGGCGATCGGTGCCAGCGTGATGTAACGCTTGCGGAAATTGAGCTTGATCTTCAGCGTGCCGTCGCCGTCCCGGAACACCAGACCTTCGGCCTTGATGCTCGCGGCATCGGAGCCGGCGGTCGGTTCGGTGAGACCGAAGCAGGGCACGTACTCGCCGCTGGCAAGCTTGGGAAGGTAAGCGTCCTTCTGCGCCTGGGTGCCGTAGTGGATGATCAGTTCCGCCGCGCCCAGCGAATTGGGAATGACCACGAAGGTGCCGACGGTGGCGTTGACCGCGCCGAGCTTCGCCATGATGGTCGAGATCGCCAGCGTCGAGAATTCCAGGCCGCCGTACTGCTTGGGGATCAGGAACGACATGAAGCCCTTGCGCTTGATGAACGCCAGCACCTCGTCGGGAATGCGCTTGCTGCGACCGATCTCGTAGGGATCGATCATCTCCAGCAGTTCATTGACCGGTCCGTCGAGAAACGCCTGTTCCTCCGCGGACAGCTTGCCGTAGGGTTCGGCCATCACCTGTGCGAAATCCGGCTTGCCGGCAAACAGCCCGCCGTCGATCCAGACCGATCCGGCCTCAAGCGCCTGGCGCTCAGTATCCGAGATCTGCGGCAGGATCTTGTTGGACTTCATCCAGTTCATCAGCGCGCCGAACATAGGTATCACTCCAGACATTGCGGAAAATAGCCGCTATTTATACGGCATGACGCTTGAACCGCGGCTTTACAGGAAGCGACCGATCAGCTCCTTCATGATCTCGTTGGTGCCGCCGTAGATGCGCTGCACGCGTGAGTCGCGCCACAGCCGCGAGATCGGATATTCGTCCATGTAGCCGTAGCCGCCGTGCAGCTGCAGGCACAGATCGGCGATCTCGAACTGCTTGTCGGTGGTCCAGTACTTGGCCATTGCTGCGGTCACCGCATCGAGCTTCTTCTTCAGCA
>JBEBWZ010000076.1:0-16225 GCA_040391865.1 Solimonas flava | reverse complement strand
CTCGCCCACCCCCCCGTTTTGGTGGCGGGTTTGTTTGGTTTGCTGGGGCGCCCCGCCGGGGCGGCCCCCACCGCTGCACGGCCTTTGCCAGGCGCGCCGCAAGCCACGTTCGAGCAATGGCAATCGCATGCGATCGCGGAACTGGCGGCGGCCGGTGTCGATCTGGAAGCGGCACGCTGGCTGACGCTGCGTCATGGCACCGGTATCGAAGACATTCTCGCTCTGTTGCGTGAGCGTCCCGCATGGGCAACGCGTATCGATGAGCAGGCGCCGTTCGTGCTTGCCGAAGCGGTGTATGCGATTCGCGCCGAGATGGCCGGCAGCGTCGACGACATCGTGCGGCGACGGATGCCGCTGACCTTGCTGGTGCGCGGTGAAGCTTGGCGCCCGGCGTTGCAACGGCTGTTCGACGAGGAACAGGCATCGCTGCACCGCTGAGTTTTCAAACGCCTTTTTGCGATCAAGCGGATACACGCGCTAAGTGGGCCAGCGCACACTCCTGATGCTGAAAAACGTGCCGAATGCTGCACTGCACATTCCGACAAGCGGTATTGATGCGCCGCTGTCTTGAGTGAATTCCCGATTGAGGCTTTCTCCTACTCGAGTCCATACTGACCCTGATAACCAGTGGGTCGGGTCAAATATCCGGCTCTCAATTTCTGGCGGGTCGGTCAGACCGCAATATGGTGGAAAGGAGAAGCGAAATGAGGAGATTCGGGCTTACGCTCGTGCTGTCCGCGCTGGCGCTGACGGCATGCAGCGGTTCGGACGATGGCGATGGCGGACTTTCGCAGATCGATTCGGGTGTCTACTCCCTGTTCGATCCGGTAGCGGCAAGCAAGATCGTGCCGTTTCCCGTCGATCTGCTGTTCGACGGGAGTAACGACGGCACCGTCAACGTGCAGCCGGCTGCAGGGGCCACCAATCCACCGTTCGTGACCGATGCCAATCGCCAGGATGGTTTCTCCACCGTTGCGTCTCTCTTCACCGACCTGATCGGTCGGGTTGATCTGGCAAGCGCCAATGCGCCGGGAACCATACTGGTCATCAATGGCCGTACCGGTGTCCCGCTGAGCATCGGTGTCGATTACCGCGTGACGCAATCGAATGTCATTGATCCCGGTACGGGCCTGCCGCTGGACCGCTTGCGTACGCGCTTGCTGATCGAGCCACTCAAACCGCTGGATGAAGCCACGACCTATCTGGTGGTGGTGACCAAGGCATTGAAGTCCGTCGACGGCGTGCGCGCGGAATCCGCCGACCTGTTCAAGGTCATCACCAGTGCCACGCCGGTGTCCGCGCAGACCATGCCGATACTCGCCGGCTTGAATCCGACACAGAAGGCGACGCTGGAAAGGCTGCGCCAGATCTATACCGGCGCGATCCTGCCCAAGCTGAGCGCGATCGGGACGGAAAATATCGTGATCGCCTGGCCGGTCACCACGCAGTCGGTGACGGCGTCGATCAAGCGGTTGCAGAGCGAGATCAACGCCGCGGCACCGCAGCCGCTGATGGCGGTGAATAGCGGGCTGAAGATCGACGCGCTGGTGCCCAGCTTTCCGCCGATTGCCGACGTCTATCTCGGTAGCCTCGATCTGCCGTACTACCTGGCCGATGCAACCCCCGGTGGCGACGATGTCGGCATTGCCGACAATCCGCTCAACACCTTCTGGCGTGCCGATCCGGCGGTCGTTGCTCCGGGCATTGCCCCCAGCGGCAGCAGTTGCGCCGTGCCGACCGTGATCGGCGGGAACGCGGTTTGCCTGTGCTCCAGCCTGGAGCCCAGCGAAAGCACCACCGGCTGCTTCCCGATGCCCAAGGCGCGCGCCACACAGACGGTTCCGGTGCTGATGTCGGTGCCGAATGCCGCGAGCGGTCACACCATGCCGGCTGCCGGTTGGCCGGTGGCGATCTTCCAGCACGGGATCACCGGCGATCGCTCGCAGATGGCGCCGCTGACGGCCGCGCTGACGCAGGCCGGCTTCGCGGTGATCGCGATCGATCTGCCGCTGCATGGCATTGTCGATCCCGACAGCCGGCTGCGGGTAACCGGAACCACCGAGCGGACCTTCGGCCTGAACCTGGTCAACAACGCCACCGGGGCGCCGCCGGCTGACACCTTGCCGGATGCTTCGGGGACCCACTTCATCAATCTCAGCAGCGTGATCACCAGCCGCGACAACCTGCGTCAGGCGGCCGTCGATCTGATGACGCTGACCCGTGCCCTGGACACGGCAACGTTGCTGCAGACCACCACGCCAACAGCCGTACCCACGGGCGAGAAGCTCGACGGCACGAAGGTGCGTTTCATCGGCCATTCACTGGGCGGCATCGTCGGCGGTACCTATCTCGGAGTGAACGACACGGCGGGTGCCAGCGTGCTGGCGATGCCGGGCGGCGGCATCGCGAAGCTGCTCGATGCCTCCAGCAGCTTCGGTCCGCGGATCGCTGCGGGACTTGAAGCGTCGAGTGCCGGCAGCATCAAGGAGGGCAACGACAACTACGAGACCTTCCTGCGGTTTGCGCAGACCCTGGTCGATGCCGGCGATCCGATCAACTATGCGGTCGCGGCCGCCGTAAAGCATCCGATCCTGATGCTGGAAGTGAAGGGTGACGCGGTTGTTCCGAACTGTGCGGTGAACGATGAAAACTGCACGGCGATGGATACGATCCCGCTCTCCGGCTACCTGTCCGGCACCGACCCGCTGGCGCGCGTCATGGGGCTGAGCTTCGTGCCGGGGCCAACGCAGTACGACGGACTGGACGTTGCTCCGAACGCGGGTGCGCCGGCTCAGATGATCACCGGTGCTGCTGCCCGCCTTAACGTCGTGCGCTTCAATCAGGGCGACCATGGATCGATCCTGAGCCCGCAGGCGTCCATGGATGTGACCTGTGAAATGCAGGCGCAGGTCGCCACCTTCCTGGCTACCGACGGCGCTGTGCTGAAGATCGGCAATCCGTGCCCGCCTGCGGCGGCACCCGCCGCAGCCGCGTCGAACTGAGGAGATCAGACAACATGAAAACCAAAATCATTGCACTCGCTGCCGCAGCTGTTGCCGCCAGTGCGACGACCGCACAGGGCTTCACGGATGAGAAGCTGGGCGTGTCGATCGCTGTCGACAACAAGGTCTCGGTGGGCGCCGCCTGGCGTGTCGAGGATCGCGATCCCAATCGTGTCGGCATCGGCAACCGCGCTGAAAACAACGGTCAGGGCAACGCCTTTTCCACCAACGGCGATGACGGCAACCTGGCATTCGACAAGGGCGACGTGGTCTCCGCGGCGTTCAAGCTGACCTCGGACATCACACTGTCGCGTGGCAACTTCGGTGCGTTCATCCGCGGCAGCTATCTCTACAACGACCGCCTGCACAACTACGATTTTTTCGATATCGGCGATTACGGCGTCGGCAAGGAAGCACCGCTGTCCGAGTACTACGACAAGACCCGCACCGTGCAGAATTACGTCGGCAACAATGCCGATCTGCTTGATGCCTTCTTCTTCGGCAGCTTCGACATCGCGGATCGTCCGGTCGGATTCAAGATCGGTCGTCAGGTGATCAACTGGGGCGAATCGACTTTCGTATTGCACGGTGTCAACAGCATCCTGACCTTCGACCAGAATCGGCAGCGGGTACCGGGCTTCGAGATCGAGGAACTGCTGTTGCCGACCAATCTCGCGTGGTTCTCGGTCAGCCCCTATCGCAATGTGTCGGTGGAGCTGTTCTACCAGCTGCACTGGGAATCCACCAAGATCGATGCCGCCGGCACATACTGGGCGACCAACGATTTCGTGGGACCTGGCGGTACCCGAGCGAACATCGGATTCGGTCTGCCGGACGAGAACTCGCCGGGATCGACGATCCCGCGCGATCCCGATCGCAAGCCGAGCAACAGCGGCCAGTTCGGCGGTAAATTGGCGTTCGTCATTCCGGCATTGAACGACATGGACCTGTCGTTCTACGGCATGAACTACCACAGCCGGCTGCCCTTGATCAGCGGCATCTCGAAAAAGACCTTCGCCGAGCCTGCGGTCGCCAACGGCCGCTACTTCATCGAATACCCGGAAGACATCCAGTTGTACGGCATGTCGTTCAACTCGGTGGTTGGCGACTGGTCGATCCAGGGCGAGTACAGCTACAAGGTCGATCAGCCGCTGCAACTCGACGACGTGGAACTGCTGCTGGCCGGCGTCGGTCTGCCGAGCCAGCTGACCCCGGCACCCTGTCCGGTTCTGGGCTGCGCGATCGGCGGCAATTATCTGCAAGGCTGGCGCCGGCATAACGTCAGCCAGGCGGATGTCGGGTTGACGCGCATTTTCGGGCCCAGCAAGTGGCTCGGTACCGACCAGGTGATCCTGCTGGCGGAGGCCGGCGCGGTCTACGTGCATGACCTGCCGGACGAGAGCGTGATGCGCTACGAAGGGCCGGGTACCTACCGTCCCGGCGATGCGTTTGCCGCCGCATTCGTGTCCAACGCCCTGGGTGTGACCGGCACGCCACTGGAAATCACTGCCGAAACGGGACGCTACGCGACCGACTTCTCGTGGGGTTACAAGCTGCTGGCGCGAGGCACCTACAACAACGTGCTGGGCGTGTTTCGCGTGGAGCCTATGGTGCGCTTCGATCACGACATGGAAGGTGTGACGCCGACGCCGATCACCAACTTCATCCAGAACCGCAAGCAGCTGACCACCAGCGTCACCGCGTACTACCTGAACTGGTCGACGGAAGTGGGCTATACCCGTTACTGGGGCGGTGGCGACAGCAACCTGCTGTCGGACCGCGACTTCGTCGAAGCCGTGCTGAAGTTCTCGTTCTGAAGCGGGAGGCAAACGAAAAGGCCGGCTCTATGAGCCGGCCTTTTTTTCATCCGCAAGGTTTAGGCGCCTTCCGCTTCCGGTGCCAGCTGAATCGGCTCGGGCTGGCCTAGGAACTTCGGTTCGGTGCGCAGCAGGAACACGTCCAGTACGGCTTTGACGCGAGCGAGCACTTCGCGCGGCGGGTTGCGTACACCCATGCCACCGGTTGAGGTCGCGGGCGCGAGGAACGCCACCACGTTCATGTTCATCTTGCGGCCCAGGAATACGGCGCGATAGCTGTGGTAGCGCTGCGTCACCACGGTGAACCGGGTCAAGCCGAAGATTGCCTGCGCCCGCACCATCGAATCGAGGGTGCGAAAGCCGGCGAAGTCCATCGTGATCACCTTCTCCGGCACCCCGGCCTTCACCAGCTCGCGATACATCGCACGCGGCTCGTTGTAGCTGCTGTCCGGATTGGCGCCGCTGACGATCAAGTGCTTGACCTTGCCGAGGCGGTACAGCTCCGCGGCGGTGGCAATGCGGCCGCGGAACTCGGGGCTGGGCTTGCCGCTTTCCAGGTACTTGCTGGTGCCCAGCACCACGCCGACATCATTGAAGGGCAGCAATGCGCCTTCCGTGTAGATGTAGGCGTCGGTGCTGTTGATCACCCAGCGGTTGCCCAGCAGGATGATCACCGGCACCACTGCGATGCCGAGGATCAGCCAACGACGGATCAGTCTGCGGACAGAAGGTCTCAAGCCACAAGACTCCACAGCATCCAGGCAAACAGCGCGACCTGCACGAAATAGAAGACGGCGCGCAGCAGCACCAGTATCGGCGAGGTGCCGATCAGATGCGTCACGCTCTGTGCGATGCGCGCGTACAGCACACAGGCGGCGACCGTATCGACGACCGCACTCTTGCCCAGTGCATGAGCGGCGAGCACGATCACCGCGAATACCGGCAGGTTCTCGAGCGTGTTGAGATGCGCATGTTCGGCGCGGGTCACGATCGACGGGACCGCAATCGCGGTGCCGCGACCCCAGCTGTTGGCCTTGCGACCGCGCAGGATCTCGATGCCGCGCCAGCCGACGACCAGGACCACCAGCAGCAGGGTCCACGCGGTAAAGCCAATCAACGCCATCATTCCAGTCATGTCACGCCCCCTATGGATCTGAAGCGCGATTCTAGCCCGGAATAGTGGCCGGATCGGTAGCGGTGGTGGCGTCCATGCGGCTGATGGCAGGCCCTGATGCGGTGGCGGGCGAGTCGTCAGGTCGACGTGGTGCCCCGTGATTCGCCGATGCGGCTTCTGCCGTGCAGGCACCGGACACCGATCAGGCCGCGACCTGCGGGCGAGGGACCGGTTCGGCGTTTAGAGGGCCGTTGCCGGCGCTGCGTTGATGCGCCTCAGTGCGTCAGGCGGCGCATGGCCTGTTCCAGTCCCGCCAGCGTCATCGGAAACATGCGCTGCGCACCCAGCAGTTCATTGGTGACCTGGATGGACGGGGTGTAGTCCCAGCGATCCACGGTTTCCGGATTCAGCCAGACCAGTCGCGGGAACTGATCCATGACCCGCTTCATCCAGACCGCGCCGGCCTCTTCGTTCCAGTGCTCGACACTGCCACCGGGATGCACGATCTCGTAGGGACTCATGGTCGCGTCTCCGACGAAGATCACCTTGTAGTCCGCGGTGTACTTGTGAAGGATGTCGTAGACCGGAATCTTTTCGCTGTGGCGTCGCGCGTTGTCCTTCCACACCGATTCATAGATGAAGTTGTGGAAGTAGAAATACTCCAGATGCTTGAACTCGGTCTTCGCGGCAGAGAACAGCTCCTCGCAGACGCGCACATGCGGGTCCATGCTGCCGCCGGCATCCAGGAACAACAGCACCTTCACCGCATTGTGGCGCTCGGGGATCATCTTCAGATCGAGATAGCCGGCGTTGCGTGCGGTCGAGGTGATGGTGTCGTCGATATCGAGCACTTCGGGTGCGCCCTCGCGCGCAAAGCGGCGCAGGCGTCGTAGCGCGACCTTGATGTTGCGGGTGCCCAGTTCGATGGTGTCGTCGAGATTGCGGTATTCGCGCTTTTCCCAGACCTTGACCGCCGATTTCTGTCCGCCGGGGCCGCCGATACGGATGCCTTCCGGGTTGTAGCCGCCGTGTCCGAATGGCGAGGTGCCGCCAGTGCCGACCCACTTGTTGCCGCCTTCATGACGGCCCTTCTGCTCCTCGAGCCGCTTGCGCAGCGTTTCCATCAGCTCGTCGAGGCCGCCCATGGCGGCGATCTTCTGCTTCTCTTCCTCGGTGAAATGGCGTTCGGTCATCTTGCGCAGCCATTCCTCCGGCAACTCGGCGAACAGCTCACCGGTTACCGCTTCGACGCCCTTGAAGTAAGCCGCGAACGCCTTGTCGAAACGGTCGAACTGGGATTCGTCCTTGACCAGTGTTGCGCGCGACAGGTGGTAGAAGTCCTCCAGCGAAAAGATCGCCACGTGCTTGGACAAGGCTTCCAGCAAGGTCAACAGCTCGCTGAGGCTCGGTTTTAGCCCTGCGGCACGCAGGGTGAAGAAGAATGTAAAAAGCATGGCGAAAGTTTGTCACAAAGTCGTGTCACGTGAGCAGATCGCAGCTGCGCGCTAGACTGAAGTCACACGGGCGGAGCATCGAACCACATGAACATTCGGGCAGGGGCGCATTATGGCCGCGACGACACCTAGTCTCCGCACGGTCACGCAGCAGGTGCGTGAGGCCGAAGCCTATCTCAGTGCTGCGGACCCGGTGATGGCCGGGTTGATTCGCCAGCACGGCCCTTGCGGGCTGGTCGGGGACAGGCGCCGTGATCCGTTCCATGTGCTGTGCGAGTCGATCATCAGTCAGCAACTCTCGACGCGTGCCGCCGACACCATCCTGGCGCGAGTGCTGGCCGGGTTGGGCGCCGAAAAGCATTTGCAGCCAGCGCAGCTGCTGGCGGCCAGTCCCGAGAAGCTGCGCAGCTTCGGGCTCTCCAATGCGAAGGCCAAGTGGCTGCAGCACCTCGGCATGGCCGCCGGGAACGGCACGCTGGATTTCCGGGTGATGGCCAAGCTCGATGATGAAGCCGCGATCCAGATGCTGGATGCCTTGCCGGGCATCGGTCGCTGGACCGCCGAGATGTTCCTGATGTTTGCGCTGCACCGCCTGGACATCTTTGCGACCGACGATGTCGGCTTGCGTCGCGGTGTCGACCAGCTTTATGGAAAAGGCAAGGCGCTGAACGAAGCCCAGACGCTGAAGATCGCCCGCGTCTGGGCACCGTACCGGTCGGTGGCCAGCTGGTATCTGTGGCGTGTCACCAATCCGATCCTCGCCAGCGCCAGCGCCAGCGCCTGAGTCAGGCGGCGCGGCGCTGCAGCGGTGTGACCTTGCGCGACGGGTTGTGCTGGTTCAAATGATCGAGCTGCACCCAGCGGATGACCTCGATCTGGCCGCTCTCGTTTTCCGCCAGCGCGGTGCAGGACTCGACCCAGTCGCCGCAGTTGTAGTACGTGACATCGTCGATGGCACGCGCTTCCGCATGATGGATGTGGCCGCAGACCACGCCGTCGAGTTGGCGGCGACGGCACTCGTGCACCAGTGAGTCCTCGAAGGTCGACACGATATTGACCGCGGTTTTGACGTGCTGCTTGGCAAACGCCGACAGCGACCAGTAGCGCATCCCGAACAGCGCGCGACCGCGATTGAGCCAGTAGTTGAGCCGCATCGTGCCTTCGTACAGCGCGTCGCCCGCCAGCGCGACCCAGCGGTGATAGCGGGTGATGACGTCGAACAGATCGCCGTGCATGACCAGCAGCTTGCGGCCGTCGGCGGTCTCGTGGATGACTTCGTTGACCAGCTTCACGTTGCCGATATCCAGCCGGTAGCCCACGAACTTGCGCAGGAACTCGTCGTGATTGCCGGTGACGTAGAACACCTTGGTGCCGCGCTTGGCCTTGGTCAGGATCTTGCGCACGACGTTGGTGTGTTCCTGCGGCCAGTGCCAGGAGGTGCGCAGCTTCCAGCCATCGATGATGTCGCCGACCAGATAGAGCTTGTCGCAGGTGTGCTGTGACAGGAAATCGACCAGGTGTTCGGCCTTGCAGCCCGGCGTGCCGAGATGCACGTCGGAAATCCAGATGGCGCGATAGTGCGTCTTGCCCGCGTTCTTGCCGGCACGGCGGCGGGGCGAGGAGGGGGTGATCGTTTCTGGTATCTGGCTCATGTCGCGGCAGCATCGCTGCGGCCGGTTTCATGCATGTTGCAGAAAGATGACGATTGGATGACGGGCGGGTGGTGGCCAGGGAGGGCCAGCCACAAAAAAGCCCGGGCGGACCCGGGCTTTTGAGTACCGCCAGATGGCTTACTTGCCGCCGAGCGAGAACAGGCCGCCGATCGTGCCGAGTAGATCGGTGACGATGTCGCCGAGGCCGCTGCCGAGATTGCCGAGCAGTTCGACCAGGCCGAACTGGTTTGCACCCTCGTTGCCCATCAGCAGGGCCTGGAGACCGGCAGCAAGCTGTCCTTCCGCGGCCAGACCCGTGACCAGGTCCGCCAGCCCGCCATTGCTCTCGAGCAGATCGCCCAGGATGCTGACCACGTTGTCGGTGGCATTGGGCGGCAGGCTTTCGACCAGTGCGCCGAGCACACCGTTCGAGGTCAGCAGCAGATCGACCAGTCCTTCGCGGTTGGTGCCTTCGCCCGCGATCAGGCAAAGGTTGCCCAGCGGCGCCTGGCAGCTGCTGTCGGTGCCTTGCGCCAGTGCCTGGACGAGGCCGGGCAGGCCGTTCTCGCCGAACAGCTCACGCAGACCGTTGCCCTGGTCGTTGCCCAGCAGCAGGCCGGAGATGATGTCCTGAAGGCCGCCGTTGCCCTGGTCGTTACCCAGCAGCAGCAGTTGCAGACCGTCCTGCAACTGGCCGCCCTGCAGCAGCTCGGTCAGGAGGCTGACGAGATCGCCATCGTTCTCCAGCATCGTGGCGAGCGTATCGGTCAATGCGCCGACATTGACCGCGCCGGCGATCGGGCCGAGCGGCCCGGTAGCGGGGTCCAGCAGCAGGTTGACGAGGCCATCTTTCTCGCCGGCGTTGTCGAGGACGCAGATGCCGGCGACCGGCACCTGGCAATTCACGACGTCGGTTACGCCACCGCCACCGCCGCCGTTACCGCCACCGGGCAGCGATGAGGCATCGCCGTCGGCTTCGCAGCCCGACAGGGCGACCGCTGCCACGAGCATGGCCGCGGTCGCTGTCTTTTTCAGTAAATCATTCATGTTCATTGCTACTCCATCAACTCTTTGGGGGGCAAACTTCAGTTCAGCACACGCAGTTCGACGCGACGGTTCAGCTCACGGCCTGCTTCGGTGCCGTTGTCGGCAACCGGCTCGGCTTCGCCGTAACCCTTCACCGTCACCTGCGCTTCCGGCACGCCCTTCTCGACAAAGTAGTCGCGGACGGCGCCAGCACGGCCTTCGGACAGCTTCTGGTTATAGGCATCGCCACCGACGCTATCGGTATGGCCAGCCACTTCAACCTGCATGTCCGGGTACTTCTTCAGGATGTCGGTCGCCCAGTCCAGGATCGTCTGCGCGTCAGGGCGCAGGCGGGTCTTGTTGAACTCGAAGGTCACGCCCTTGAGCGCGATGACCTTGCCCAGCGGGCAGCCGTTGCCATCGACGCGCTCGCCAGCCGGGGTATCCGGGCACTGGTCTTTGTCGTCGATGATGCCGTCACCATCGGTGTCCTTCAGGCCGGTTGCCACTTCAACCACCTTGACCTGCGGCTCAAGCGCCGCCATCTCCACCGAGCGCTCGGCGAACAGCGGAATCTCGATACCCAGCGCATAGCGGATGTCGCCGTAGCCGTCTTCGAAATCGTCATAGACGTAACGGGCTTCGCCACGCAGACGCAGCTGGCCGGTCTGGATGAACGGGCCGGTGACAAAGCCGATGCCGGCGTTGGCGAACCAGCTCAGCTTGTCTTCCGCCGGGAACACGTCGTTGTAGTTACCACCGCCGCCGACCAGGATGAACGGCGTGAAGCCGGTGCGATCGCCGAACGAGTAGGTCAGGTCCGCGCCGAGGCCATAACGGTAGAAGTCGGTACGCAGGTCATCACCGGTTTCGAACACCTGGCTGAAGCCATGGATTTCATAACCGAAGCGATTCTGGCCCTGGTAACCATAGAACAGGTCAAAACCGACGCCATGGTCGATCTTGGTGTCATAGCCGGGAATCTTGTAGGTGCGATCCTTATCCGGATCAACGCCGTAGCCCATGATGCCGATGTAGCTCGGCGCGACCAGTTCGGTGCGCTCGCTGACGGTTTCGGCAACGCTGCCTTCGGCGGCGTAGCTCTCGGTGCTCTCGCTGGAGTAGGCGTCGGAAGCAGCGGTGTCGGAGGCATAGCTGTCGGCGGCTTCGCCGTAGGATTCCGCAGCATCACCGTAGGACTCCGGGGCAGCTTCCGCTTCCGGCGCGACTTCTTCGGCGATGGTCTCTTCTACCGGCTGGAATTCGGAGACGCTTTCCTCTGCGGCAACGTATTCGGATTCCGCGTCCTGCGCCACAGCGGCATTCAAGCCCAGGGCAGCAATAACGCCCAGAAAGCCAGTTGTAATCTTCATCGGGGAGACTCCATTTCCGAGAGAGCGCGACGCAGACGGAGCCCCGTTCGCGACATCGCCCCTTGTTGGGGGGTAAAGTTATTAACTATTTTTCAGCACACTGAACCACGACCGGTACCGGGGGGCCGTCAAGCGGCGCCAAGTTTGCCGAGCGCAGCCTAATTAAGCGTGTCGGAGTTCACAGACTGCCGATCAGAGGAGCGATTCTTCCGACGAACGGCCGCCCGTAACGGACACGGCGGTACTCTGCCGCACTCACCAGAGTTGCGCAATGTGTCCGTCAAAAAAACCTGATGCTCGGCTGCGCTGGCAGCGCCGCGGCAGAAAGAGTTCGGCAGGAATCGTCAAGAAACGGCAGGTCGACAGGAAACCGCAGTATCTTGCCGGCCTGCAGGAAACATATCCGATTAGAACTGATATTTCACGAATGCCTGGGCAAAATCGCGGTCGCGATACAGATTGTAGGGGCCGCCACCGAAGAACCAGGAGTAACCGATCGTGAAGGAAAGATCGGATTTGTAACGAGTTTCCAGATTGAGTAGCGCTTGTTTGCGGCCTTTGACGAAGTTTTCGGCCGGTCCCGGGCCAGTGCCGTTGACATCGTGGCTCCAGACAATGAATGGCTGGAAGCTGATGCCCGGAAAAACGCTCTCGTACTTGACGATCGCGATCATGCGATAGCCCCAGGAGAACTTGTCGACAAAGGCGTCGAGATCCGCCTGATGCGGATTGAAACGCAGGCCATCCACGCCAACCACGCAGGTGACGTTGGTCGGCCCGCAGGCCTGCTGCGAGCCGTCGGCACCCGAGCCATCGGCCCCGGCGCTGGCATGGGTATAGACGCCGGGCGCATCGATCTGCAGCACGTCCAGCGACGGCAGATCGGGAATCCAGGCCGCGCCAAATTCGCCGACGAGCTGGATCTGGTCCGCACCGAACACGTTGTCGGTGGCACCGTAGACCTGGGTGAAGCCGAGGTTGAACTGGAACGTGTCGAATTCCTCGTAACCACGGATATAGCTGTTCGGCGCATTCTCGCCGAGCTTGCCGCCGCGATACGGGATGATGAAATTGGGGAACGAGCGCGCAGAGCCGGGCGCATGGCCCAGCAGGATGTTGATGGTGTCCTTGAAGCTGCCGCCGAAATCGGAGGAGCCATAAGTCTTGCGTGGGTCCGTGCTGCTGTCGTCGAAGCCGCTGCCCATGGTGCTGCCGGCACACTTCAGCGCCGGGTCATGGCAGCGTGTCAGCGTCGGACCGGCGGCGGCGAACGACAGGTCGGCGATCGAGACCTGCAGCGGCTGATCGGGGCGATAGGCCACTTCGCCCTGCACCGACAGTTCTCCGAGGGTGGTGTTGAAGCTCAGGCCAAACATCTTCAGATCTTCCGGGTACTCGAAGAAGATCTGACCGGAGTCCAGCGGCACCGCATCGCGCATCAGCGATGAATTGACATCGCCGCCCACCAGCAGGCCCCCGAGGGCGCCGGCGATGGCACCCGGATTGGCGATGAGCGCGGGGATCGTGGCCGGGTTGACGCCCAGTTCTAGCAGCATGGAAGTCAACTTGAGCGGTTGGGTGATGTTGCCCAGGATCAGGGCGCCGGTGTCGGCCAGCAGTTGATTGCGGGCCGAGGGTACCGTCAGCACCGGGATGTTGGGGCACGCGGCCAGGAACGTGATGGTGTTATACGCGTCGATGCCCTGGCCGTTGGCGCCGGAGGTGTTGCCCTCGCGCCGCGCGCAGGACGCATCTGTCGAATTGAAGCTCACGTACGGCAGCTTCGAGTGGTAGTTCATGAAATAGAACCCGAACTCGGTGCCGTTGCCGAGATCTTCGGCGTAATACTTGAGTGCGATGCCGAACTGGCCGCTGTCGCGCGCGTCGCGATCCTGCAGCCGGCGCACGGTGCCGCTGATCGGCGTGATCAGCGTCAGCGGGTTGTCGAGATAGCCGAGCTGGGTGGCGGCGGTGTCGCCGCGGTGCGCACGATCCGGATCTTCCGATGCGCTGCCGAAGCTGAGGTTGGGGTTGTCGCCGGTGTTGTAGGTGCCGAGATCGACAAACGACATGTAGCTGCCGGGCGTCGGCGCTTCCAGCGGACGCCACTCCCACTGGTAGTAGGCCTCCAGCGTCGCGCCGTCGAACAGGTCGATACTGGCGAAGGCCATGCCCACGGGGGTGAACACTTCCTCGACCATGGTGCCGACGCGGTACAGATTGTTGGCGTTGACCGGCTGCGCCTGGTTGATCGAGTTGACCACCAGCAGGGTCGATTCCCCCCAGTTGACGGTCTGACGGCCGATCTTGAACTGCAGTTCGCGCTCGCCGAAGAAGGACGGCAGCGGCAAGTGGCCGTAGATGTTGAGATCCAGAATCTGCAGATCGGTGCCCACCTGGTTCAGCACGCCGCCGTCGTTGCGGCGGTTGCGGACCACGCCGCCCGGGCCGTAGGTGCGGGCGAAATAGCGGTTGGAGGCGAATGGATCGCCGGTGGTGCCGACCTGGCTGACGTTCTCCGGGGTGATCCGGTTCGGGTGGTACTCGTTGAAATCGTTGTTCACGAAGTCGTAGAAGTACAGCCATTTCGCAAACAGGCCGAAGCCGTTGTAGGTCAGCGTCAGATCCTGCGTGGCCTTGAACACGCCTTGCACCATGTCGTGCTTGTCGTAGTTCAGGTTGCCATCGTCGTTGCGCATGCTGAACTGGCCCGGCGCGGCGGCCAGCCGCGCAGCGGGATAGGACTGCTCCTTGAACAGACCCTGGCAGGACTGATAGATGCCGCCGCACAGCGACGGATCGAGATTGGCCTTGCCGACCAGGTCCGACGAGCGATCCTGCATGCGCCAGGCACCGCCCAGCGTCATCGTCGTATTGAGGATGCCCTCGATCTCGCCGTCACCGATCGAGAAGCTGAGCGCATGGGCTGCGGGGCTGCCGAACAGCAGCGACGACGCAAGAATGAGTCTGGCAACGCCGGGCGATGGGCTCATGTCGAATCCGCGTTTTGGGGTGGGGGATACCGCGGCCTCTGTCGGGCCTTGGCAGGATTCTGCCTGTACCGCTTGCGTCCCGCTATCACTCCGGAGAAGTGCCGCGCTGGCTTCGCGGCCAATGTCACCCGCGCCTATTGCGGTGCGTGCCGGCCGAGGAACTCGCGGACCACGGCGGCGCTGCCGTTCGGGTCTTCTTGCATGAAGCAGTGACCGCCGCGATAGGCCTGCCGCTCGATCCGCGGGTTGCTGCGCGCGGCCTTGCGGGCGGCACCGGCCATGAAGCCGTAACTCTGTTCTCCGTGCAACAGCAGCACCGGGCAATCGAGCTGGGGCAGGGCGGCCCAGGGGTAGATCGGATGGTCGAAGATGGCGGCCTCCAGCGTGGTCGGGCAGCTCAGTACGCGGGTGCCGTCGGCGTCGTCGCGGGTGGCGTATTCGATGAAGCACTGCAAGGCTTCCTCGGTCCAGCCCTGGTAGATGCCGCGATCGCGCAGCTTGGTCACCGCCTCTTCGCGCGAGGCCCAGCGGCTGCGCCGCCGCCGTGCGGCCTGCGATATCGGATTGCGACCGAGGCTGGCGGCCAGCCGCAGGCCCAGCCAGGTCAACGGCGGCAGAAAAATCGGGTCGAGCAACACCAAGGCCTTGAACATGCCGGGATTTGCGGCGGCGACCCGGGTGGTCAGCGCCGCACCAAAGCTGTGCCCGATCCCGATCGATGGCGTTCCGCCGAGGCCCTGCTCAGCCATGATCTGTGGAATTCGCGCGATAATGCGCGACTTCCCCGAGAACTGCGTCGGCGCGTCGCTGGCGCCGTGGCCTTCGATGTCATGGCAGAACAGGGGGCGTTGCTGCCGTACCTCGCGCAGGAACGGCCAGTAAGTACCGCCGCAGAAGCCGTTGCCGTGCAGGAAGTGGATGGCAGTGCCGTGACCGGAACTGCGGCGGCCGCGCAAGGTCGGACCCACGCCGGCGGAGGAGGACCAAGCGTCAGTCTGGTCCAGATAGTCGCTGACAGCGTGCATGGAATCGTGTTTTTTCGATGGGCGGGCCGCGGAGCCTAGCAAAACCCATCACCGAGCAAGGAGTGACAGTGGCATCAGTAGCGCAGACCGAGCTGGCTTTGGACCTGGAACAGGTCAACCGTGACTTGGGTGGCGATGCGCCGGGGCTGGTGCGCTGGGCCCTGTCGCTGGGCAAGCCGACGATCGTGACCAGCAACTTCCGGCCGTTCGCGGCGGTGATGCTGCATCTGGTCACCCGTGTGCGTGCGGACATTCCGGTGATCTGGATGGACTCCGGCTACAACACCGCCGAGACCTACCAGCATGCCGAGGCGCTGCGCACGCAGCTCGGACTCGATCTCCGGATCTACATGCCGCGCCGCACGCGTGCGCATCGCGAAGCGCTGGAAGGGCCGCCGCCGGCGACCGATGATCCGCGCCACGAAGCCTTCGTCGAAGAGATCAAGCTCGAACCGTTCGCGCGCGCGCTACGCGAGCACGATACGGCGGTCTGGCTGCACGGCGCACGCGCAGAAGATACGGCGCATCGCGCACAGATGCAGCCGGTATCGATCAATGAAGCCGGCGTGATCAAGGTAGCGCCGCTGCTGGCCTGGAGCTCGCGCGAGCTGCATGAATACCTGAAGCAGCATGGTTTGCCCAACAACTGGGACTACTTCGATCCGACCAAGCCTGATCCCAAGAGCGAATGTGGTCTGTTGACTACAAACTGACGGGATTAGGGATTAGGGATTAGGGATTAGGGATTAGGGATTAGGGATTAGGGATT
>JBEBWZ010000075.1:0-16260 GCA_040391865.1 Solimonas flava | reverse complement strand
TGCTGCACCTGCTGCGCACCGAGCTGGAAATGGCGATGGTGTCCAGCGGCTGCCGCACGCTGTCCGAGATCGATCGCTCGGTGCTGTGGCCGGCGCCGTAGCCGCTGCTTCCAGCATGCCCCCGCAGACGAGAAAACCCCGGACGCCGATGGCGTCCGGGGTTTCTTTCCGGCAATGAATCGTGCAGCGACTCAGAAGCGGTAGTCGATGCTCAGCAGCACGCTGCGGGCATCGCCCAGCAGCACGCGACTGCCGTTCCAGTTGGCCGACTTGGCGTACAGCTCGTCGCCCAGATTGTCGACGTTCAGACGCACGGTCATCTGCGGCGTCGCTTCGTAGGACGCCATCGCGTTGAGCACCGTGTAGTCCGGCAGCTTGCCGAGATCGGCCTTCGCGTTGGGGATGATGCGTTCCGCGTCATCCGGACGTCCCAGCCAGGCCTCGCCCACATGCTGTCCGCCGCCGCCCAGCGTCAGGCCGAACGGGAAGCGGTAGGTGACCCAGAGGTTGGCCGAGAACTTCGGCGAGAACGCCAGTTCATCACCGTCGGTTCCCAGCGGGCCGGACACGATGGTCGTGCAATCGCCGGCCGGCGCACCGGACAGATAGTCGCCCGGGTTGGCGCGGCAGCGTACCTCGTCGAGGAACGCGCTGTGCTGGCGTTCGGTCTCCATGAACGCCGCGCCGGCAAACACGTTCCAGGCGGTACCGATCCTGCCGTTGGCGCTCAGCTCGATGCCCTGCACGATCTGTTCGCCGTATCCCTTGAGGGTGGTGGTGGTTTCGCCCGCTTCGCGGCCGGTGATCGCCACATTCTTGCGCTGCGTATGGAACACGGCCACAGCCGTACTCAGACGCTCCTCGAGGAAATCCCACTTCGCGCCGACTTCATAGTTGAGCGCACGCTGCACCTTGGCGTTCTCGGCGTTGACGCCGGTCAGGCCAGGCAGCGCGTTGTCGCCCTCGCGCGAGATGTCGGGATTGGACAGGAACGAGCCCGGCGGCAGCGACGACAGCCCCACGGCCGCGTACAGCGTGCCATGCGTGCTGGGCTTGTACACCACGCCCAGCTTGCCGCCGACGGTGGTTTCGCTGACCTCGAAATCATCGCCACCCAACGGCGCACCCGCGAGCGAACGGCTGTCGAGACTGGCCTTGTAGCGTTCACCCCGCACGCCGCCAGTCAGCTGCCATTTCTCGCTGAACTGCACCGTGTCGTAGAGATAGAGCGCGATGGTGTCGATCTCCGCAGCCGCCGTCTGGGTGCGCGTGATCGCCGTACCCGGATCGCGCAGCGGATCGGGATTGTCGATGCCGGTGACGCCACCGCTCGACGTGGTGAAGCGCCCGGACTCCGACTCCTCGCGCGAGATTTCCAGACCGGCTGCGAGCTGATGCCTGAGCGAGCCGGTGGCAAACCCGTAGGACAGGTTGGTGACGTTGGAGAGCGCGACGTTCTCGCGCTCGAACGCCTGCCGCTGCGTGGTCACTTCGCGCAGGCCGGTGTTGTAGCCGGTGGGCACCGTGTAGCGTGCTTCGCGTTGCGTACGCGCCCAGCGCAGCTGGTTGCTGAGCTTGAGATCGGATGAGAACGCATGTTCGACGCGACCGGTGAGCGAATGCGCGGTCACATCGTCATGGTCGGAAAGCAGGCCGTAGAAATTGGCGCGATCCTTCCCGCTGATGCTGGGATCGTAGGCCTCCATCCCATCGATGAACGCTGCGGGCACGCCCCAGTCGGGGCGGTCGTTCTGATCCAGATACTGATAGCTGAGGATGTAACGCGTATCCCCATCCAGCCCCAGGGCGAGCGACGGTGCAAAGCCGATGCCGCGCTTGCGGGCCTCCTCGCGACCCGGCACGCCGCCAGCCTGACCCAGCACGTTCAGGCGTACCGCTGCGCCCTTGCCGACGACCTGATTGAGATCGGCGGTGCCGCGGCCACGGCCATCGGCATCGTACTGATCGAATCCGTAGCTGATCCCGGCGTTGTAGGCGTTCTGCAGATGCGGCGTCTTGGTCACCAGATTGATGTAGCCCCCGGCACCGCCGCGACCGTTGTCGGCTGCCGGGCCTTTCACCACTTCGACCTGTTCGAGATTGAAGACGTCGCGACTGTAGTTGCCGGAATCGCGTGCACCGTCGATGAAGATGCTGCCGCTGGTATCGACACCACGCAGGCTGAAGTTGCCGGTGCCGGAACTGAAGCCGTTTTCGCCGGCGTTGAAGCTGATGCCGGGCGTGTTGCTCAGCACATCGGTCAGATCCTGCGCGCCCTGCTGCCGGAACAGCACTTCGGGAATCACCGCCACGGTCTGCGGCGTATCCAGCAGCGGCGCGGTGAATTTCGGCGACGCCAGCGCCGGCTGCAGCGGCTGCGTCTCGCCGGTCACCTTGACCGGTGCCAGCAGCTGCACCGCGTCCGCGGCCGGCTTGGCTTCGGAGGTGGCGGCCGCCTGCGGCTCGGTCTGTGCCTGCGCGGCAAAACTGACCAGCCCTCCCGAGCAGAGGATCGCGGCGGTGATCGGTTTGAGACGGAATCCGGGATTGCGGGGTGAACGAGCAGCCATGGTGACTCCCTTTTACAACTGTTTTTTTGGATACGGTCGATAGCAACGGGTATGCGCACGCAAATGCGTTGCGGCGATACAGCGGAGGGTGGGTGACGGCCGGCAACGCGCGCCGGCGCACACCGCTCAGGCCGTGGGCGGCGCCTGCGCGTGCGGGATGCGCGGGCCATGCTCGCGCGGTGGGGGTGGCGGCGCGGCCACCGTCCAACGCGGTATCGGGTCCAGCACCGCAGCTTGTGGACGCAAAGCCGCGTAATGGTGCTCGGACCGGTCGGCAGCCGCGACGGTGGCGCCGGTCAGTGCCTGCAACCGCAACCTGCGCTTGATCTGCCAGTGCCGGACAGACCCTGGCCGTTGCCGCGGCTGCGCCGTCGATTGCAGCGCATCGGAGGCCTGGACGGCAGCGGCCATCGGTGCGGTCACGACCGACGGCGGCGCGGCCTGCGCCAGCGGCGCCAGCAGCAGCCAGATCAACGCCCACAGGGCGCAGCCGCACACACCACGACGCGAACCGCGTGTGGGGAAACCGGCAAACAGGCTGTGGGCCATCGACATGGCCGCGAACTCTAAATGATTTCGACTCTCATTACCAAAAGAGAACCGAAACGTAGCAGCCGTCGCATCAGCCACCCATGCGCAGCAGCGCGGCGGAGGCCTGGGCGTTGTTTTCGGCGGTCTTCATCACCTTCACCTGCAACTCGAACTGGCGCGCCAGATTGATCATGTTGACCATCGCTTCCGGCAGATTGACGTTGCTGGATTCCAGCGCACCGGACTGCAGCACATTGCCTGGTGCCGTGGCGAGCACTTCGCCTTCACGCGCACGCATCAGCCCGTCGCTGCCGCGCTGCAGCTGCTCCGGCTGCGCGCTCACCACCTTCAGTCGTCCGATGCTCGCGGTGGTGGCCGCGCTCTGCCCGATCGGCACCACCGAGACCGTGCCGTCGCCACCGATCAGCAGCTGGCCGTGCTGCGGCACCGCCAACGGACCGCCATCGCCCAGCACCGCCTGACCGCTGCCGGTACGCAGCTGCCCGGAGACATCGATCTGCAGATCGCCCGCCTTGGTAAAGGCCTCGCTGCCGTCCGGTGCCTGGATCGCCAGCCAGACATCGTCACGCAAGGCGACGTCGAGATCGCGACCGGTCTGCTGCAGCGCGCCACTGCGCGCGTCCCAGCCGGCGCCGATGCCGGTGGCCTGCACCCGCGACGGCAGACCGCCGCCCTGCACTTCCGCCGCGGCACTGGCGATCAGCTCGGCACGAAAGCCAGTGGTGCTGGCATTGGCCAGATTGTGGTTGTTGGCGGCCTGCGCCCGCAGCGTCTGCGTTGCACCGGTCATCGCCACGTAGAGCGCTCGGTCCATGGTCTTCTCCCGGGATTGGGGATTAGGGATTGGGGATTAGGGATTGGGGATTAGGGATTGGTTCTTGACCAGCGCCTTTGCCAATCCCGAATCCCCAATCCCGAATCACCTGATGTTGAGAATGGTCTGGGTGATCTGATCCGAGGTCGAGATCATCTGCGCGTTCGCCTGGAAGTTGCGCTGCGCGGTGATCATGTTGACCAACTGCTCGGTCATGTCGACGTTGGAGCCTTCGAGCGAGCCGGACTGCACCAGGCCGATGTTGGTGGAGCCCGCCGCACCGCGCAGTACCTGCCCGGCGTCATGGGTCTCGCCCCAGGTGGTGTTGCCGAGCTGCTGCAGCCCTTGCGGATTGGCGAAGGTGGCCATTGCCAGCTGCCCCAGCGGCGTCGCCTGGCCGTTGGTGTAGCGCGCCTGCACCACGCCTTCGGCGGTGATTTCGACGCCGGTCAGGCGGCCCGTCGCGTAACCGTCGGGACGCAAACTGCTGACGCTGAACGCATCGCCGAACTGGGTGCTGCCACCGAAGCCGAGACTGAGGCTGATCGGTGCCGAGCCGGTGCCGGTGGCATGCGCCGGCAGGGTGAACTCGCCGTTCGCCGGCGTCAGCAGCGCACCGGATTCGGAATAGCTCAGGGTCTGCGCGCCGCCGACGTCGGCACCGTCGATCTGCACATGCACGTCCCAGCTGTTCAGCGCCGTGCCCTTGACGAAGAACAGGCTGGCCGCGTGCGCCGCGCCCAGCGAGTCGTACACGGTGACCGAGCGCGTGTCGTTGTAGCTCTGCGGATCGCTCGCCGAAAACGGCGTCACCGTCGGTGCCTGCGCGCTCGCCGGCAGGTTGAGACCGGCATCGATACGGGTGCTGGCGCGCGGCGGATTCTCCCCCATCGACAGCTGCAGGTCGCTCATGTTGGCGCTATTGAATCCGCCACCGGGGTTCGGCGGAAACACCTGCAGCCGCTGGCCGGAGGCGTTGACCACATAACCGTTGCGATCGGTGCCGAATGCGCCGGCACGGGTGTAGACCGTGGCACCGTTATCGGACAGCGTGAAAAAGCCGTCGCCCTGGATCGCAAGATCCAGCGCGTTGCCGGTGCTGTTGACCGGGCCTCCGGAAAACTGCTGCGCCACGCGCGACAAGGTGACGCCGGTGCCGGTGGCGTTCGACGCAACACCATAGGACGAGACCGGAAACATGTCGGCGAACTCGGCGCGCGAGCCCTTGAAGCCGGTGGTGTTGGCGTTGGCGATATTGTTGGCGGTGACGCCGAGATCCGCCGATGCGGCATTGAGCCCGGACAATGCGACACGAAATGACATGAGCGTTTCTCCTTACAGGATCTGATAGACATCGTTGAGCGCGGTCGCCGCGAGCCCGCGCAGTTCCAGCGCGATTCCCGACGAACCCAGCGCCACACTCTTGACCTGCGCCACGGCAAAGGTCTGCAGCGATTGCTGCGTTTCACCCTGCTGCAGACGCGCCTGCAGCGTGTAGCTGCCCTCTTCCATGCGTCGCCCGCGGTTGTCGAGTCCGTCCCAGTCGAAGCGCGCGGCACCGGCAGTTTGTGTGCCGAGATCGAGACTGCGCACCACGGTGCCGGAGGCATCGACGATATCGACCTGCACCTGACCGCCCGCAGGCACATAGGCGGCGCCCTGCAGTCTGCCGTCTTCCGGCAGAAAGCCGACCTCGCTCTGCACCATCACCTCGCGCCCGATCAGTCCCGCCGCCTGCAGCGTCTGGTTCGACACCATCGAGCTGGCCAGCGACGAGAACGAAGCCTGCAGATCCTGGATTCCGGAGACGGTGCTGAACTGCGCGATCTGGCTCAGGAACTCGCCGCTCTCCATCGGCTTGAACGGGTCCTGATGCTGCAGCTGCGTGGTCATCAGCCGCAGGAACTGTTCCTGACCCAGCTCCTGCTTCGCGGCGCCCTGCTGCGTCGCGAGGCCGAGATCGGCGTAGGGATTGGTGACGCCATTGATCGCACTCATGCCGGAACTCCGTTACTTGCCCAGCGTCAACGTGCGCAGCGCCAGATCCTTGGCGGTGTTCATCACTTCGACACTGGATTGATAGGACCGCGCCGCGGAAATCATGTTGACCATCTCCTCGACCACGTTGACGCCGGGCGCATAGACATAGCCGTCGGCATCGGCCATCGGGTGCCCCGGCTCGTAGCGCTGCTGCGGCGCCGCCTGACTCTCGACCACGCCGAGCACCTGCACCGAAGCTGCGGGACCATCGCCGGGTGCGGTCACGGCCTTGAACACCGGCATGCGCGCCTTGTAGACCTCGTCCGGATTGCCGGAGACGGAATCGGCGTTGGCGAGATTGCTGGCGACGGTATTGAGACGCACCGATTGCGCGCTGAGCGCGCTGCCGGCGATATCGAAAATGCGGAATGAGGACATGGCGGCGCTCCTTATTGGCCGGTCAGTGCCGACATCAGGCTTTTCATGCGGCTGTCGATGAAACCCAGCCCGGCCTGATAACGCAGCGCGGCGTCGGCGAACTGCGCCTGCTCGATCTGCACATCGACGGTGTTGCCATCGACACTGGGCTGTACCGGCAGACGGTATTGCGGGCCGTTCAGGGGATCACCGCTGAGACCATCGCTGGCGGTCGACAGATGCTGCGCGTGCGTGCGCTGCAGATCGGCGCCGGCCTGCGTCGCCGCCAGCACCTGGCGGAAATCGAGATCGCGCGCCTTGAATCCGGGCGTGTCGGCGTTCGCCAGATTTCCGGCGATCAGCTCCATCCGCTGCCGCTGCAACTGCAGCGCCTGCGCATGGATACCAAACAGCGGATCGATTCCGGACATCGTTGCCTCCAGCCCGTGAGGGGATGCAGGCGGAGATACAAGGTCTGTTCCAGGGAGCGCGAAATGCCTCGTGTGCGGCGAGGTTTTTACGGGCGCCTCAGGGTGATGTCAGTGCGCGCAAGCGCTCCAGCACGCCTTGTGCCAGCTCGTCGGAGCCGAACTTGGCGATGAACCTGTCGGCGCCGACTTTCTCGACCATCGCGGTATTGAACACCCCGGACAGCGACGAGTGCAGCAGCACATACAGCTCGCGCAGGCGCGGGTCGCGGCGGATTTCCGTCGTCAGGGTGTAGCCGTCCATGCTCGGCATCTCCACGTCCGAGATCACCATCAGCAGGCGCTCATTGACCGGGCCCTGCTCGGCCATCGTCTGCAGCTGGCGCAAGGCTTCGCGGCCGTCGGCGACCATGATCGCGTCGACCCCGACCTGCTGCAGCACCCGCTCGATCTGGCCGCGCGCCACGCGCGAATCGTCGGCGACCAGCACCTTGCGCCCGCCGGTGTCGATGCCATGCGCCAGCGCCAGGGTCTCGTCGCGCAGTTCCGAGACAGTGCCCGACACCTCCGCCAGCACCTTCTCGACATCGATGATCTCGACCAGCTGATCCTGATGCCGCGTCAGCGCCGTCAGATAACCCTCGCCACTGCCGGCAGGCGGCGGCTGCAACTGCGCGACATCGACATGCACGATGCGATCGACATTGCTGACCAGAAAACCCTGCACCGAACGGTTGAACTCGGCCACCGCCGCCTGCGCCGCCACCGACTCGCCCAGAGACTCGCCGCCGATCGCGCGCTGCAGATCGATCACCGGAATCACCCGGCCACGGATCTCGGCCACGCCACAGATATGGCGATGCGCGCCCGGCAGCTGCGACAGCGGCGGACGCCGGATCACTTCCTGGACCTTGAACACGTTGATGCCAAAAATCTGGCGCGGCCCGAGCCGGAACAGCAGCAGCGCCAGACGGTTGTGTCCCGCCAGCTGCGTGCTGCGATCAATGCTTTCGAGAAGACCGCTCGCCATGATGCCTACCCCTGAGGATTGCCCTGCTATCGGCAGTGCCCGCGCAAAACTTGAGTCGGCGCCCCTCACCGTGTGCTGGCACAGGGCTTGTAGGGCTGCGGGCATGAATCGTCATTCACTCCGCCCGTTGTGGATCGCCTGCCTGCTGCTGGTGCTCGGCCATGGCGCCGCACGCGCACAGGAACCCGGCGAGCCGCTGGCACGCATTGAAGCGGCGGCGATCGCCGCCGTCCGCGCGCAGTTGCCGGCGACCGCCACCATCACCGCCGGCGCACTGGACCCGCGCCTGCGTCTGCCGCCCTGCGCCGGCAAACCGCGGGCCGCGGCTCCCAGCCTCCGCGGCGCCAACGCCACGGTCGCGGTGCGCTGCGACGCGCCCGCGGCCTGGACCGTGCACGTCCCGCTGCGGATCAGCGATCTGCGCCCGGTGCTGATGCTGAACCGTGCCATCCAGCGCGGCGACCTGGTCGAGGCGCAGATGTTCGTCACCCAGACCTTTGATGTGGCACAACTGCCCCTGGGCTACGTGAGCGATCTCGCCGCCATCGCCGGCCAGCAGTTCCGCAGACCGCTGGCGGCCGGCGCGGTGCCCACGCCCGCCGATCTCGAACCGCCGCGCTGGATCCGGCGTGGCGAGCGGGTGCAACTGCTGGGCCGCGCCGGCAACCTCGAAGTCCGCGCCGACGGCAAGGCCCTGGCCGATGGCGCCGCCGGAGGCCGCGTCCGGGTCGAGAACCACCGCTCGAAACGCATCGTCGAAGGCACCGTAACCGCCCCCGGCGTGGTCGAGGTCAGGCTGTGAACGCGAAACCGGCCCTAAAGAATGACCCAGCCGGGCCGATAAGGGCTTGGGCGACAGCGCCCGCCGGAGCCCGTCATGAACATCAAGATCGATCCCACTATCAGCCGCACGTCGCCGGTCTCGAATGTTCGCGCTCACACCGGCGCGAGCACGCAGACGCCCACACGCACGGCGCCGCAACAGCCATCGACTCCCGGCGACGCTCTGCGCCTGACCGCCGCCGCACAGCGCTTGCAGGGTCTGCAGCAGGCACTGGCCAGTGGTGGCAACAGCGATCCGCAGCGGATCGCCGGTCTGCGCGCCGCGATCGACAACGGCAGCTATCCAATCGATGCCAGCCGCATCGCCGCGCGCCTGGCGCGCTTTGAATGGGAGTTCCAGGGCCGATGAGCGCACCTTCCGAAACCGCCGCCAACGACAGCGCCGATCTGCTGGCCAACCTGCAGCAACAGCACGCACTGATGCTGCAGCTCGCCGACATCCTGGAAACCGAAAACCGCTTGCTGGCCGGCGACGAGATCGAATCACTGGAGCAACTGACGACCGAGAAAGCCGCTGTCGCGGAAACACTGCGGGCACTGGGCACCGCGCTAACGCGCCGGCACGGCCAGCAAGCGGAAGCACTGCCGGCGTGGCTGGCCGCTCAAGCCGACGGCCTGGCACTCGGTGAACGCTGGCAGGCCCTGCTGGCCCTCGCCGCGCGCTGCCAGCAACGCAACAGCGCCAATGCCGCGATCCTCGATGCCCGTCACCGCCAGGTGCGCGGCAAGCTGCAAGTCCTGCGCGGCGATCCGAGTCCCAGCGTCTACGGCAAGGGGACGGCCAACAAGGGCTACGGCGGCATCGGCACGTTCTCGGCACGCTCGTTCGGACTCGCCTGAGCGCACCGCCGCCCGATCCGACGCGGCTGTCGTTGCAACCGCGGTTCCGCAAGCGGGACGGCGGACATGCCGCGATCCCGCCCGCGCCTTATTTCAGCTCCGCCGAACTCTTGCCCAGCAATCGCCGCGCCACGATCAGCAACTGGATCTGCTGCGTGCCTTCGAAGATGTCGAGAATCTTGGCATCGCGCGCCCACTTCTCCAGCAACTCACCCTCGCCATAGCCGGTCGCACCGCATAGCTCGACACACTTCAGCGCGATCTCGACACAGCTGCGGCCCGCCTTGGCCTTGGCCATGCTCGCCTGCAGCGAATTCGGCTTGCGGTTGTCCGCCATCCACGCCGCCTGCAGCGTCAGCAGACGCGCCGCTTCGTAATCCGCTTCCATCCGCAGCAATTCGGCAGCAGCGGCGGATTGGCTGTACGCAGGGCGGTGGTAATCCACCTCGACATCGGCCTTCGCGAGAATCGCGCGGGTGTCGTCGATGCAGGCGCGCGCCAGACCGACCGCCATCGCCGCGACCAGCGGCCGCGTCGCGTCGAAGGTCTGCATCACCCCGGCAAAGCCCTTCTCGACATTGACCGTCGGATCGCCGAGCAGGTTTTCCGCCGGCACGCGGCAATCGCGCAGCGCGAACTGCGCCGTGTCCGAGGCGCGGATGCCGAGCTTATGCTCGAGACGCACCAGCTCGAAGCCGGGCGTGCCCTTCTCGACCACAAAGGATTTGATCGCCGCGCGGCCAGCGTTCTTGTCCAGCGTCGCCCAGACCACCACCAGATCGGCGCGGTCGCCGCTGGTCACGAAGATCTTGTCGCCGTTGAGCACGTAATGATCGCCGTCCTTGCGCGCCGTGGTACGGATCGCCGCGGAGTCGGAGCCGCATTGCGGCTCGGTGATCGCCATCGCCGCCCAGCGGCCTTCAAAGCGTTTCAGCTGCTCGTCGTTGGCCACCGACGCAATCGCGGAATTGCCCAGGCCCTGGCGCGGCATCGTCAGCAGAAAGCCGACATCACCCCAGCACAGTTCCATGGTGCCCAGCGCCGTGGACATGTTGCTGCCATTGCGATTGCCGGTGTCGGTCACGGCATCGCGACGCACGCCGGTTGCGCCCGCACCTTCAGCGCCGCCGCTGGCGTTCATGCCATCGAGCAGCGCACCCAGCATGTCCAGCTCGCGCGGATACTCGTGCTCGGCGCGATCGTAACGACGCGAGTTGGGACGGAAGATCTCCTGCGCAACCCGCTGCGCCTGATCGACCAGCCCGCGAAACTTCTTCGGCGTTTCCAGATTGATCATGATCTCATCCTCACAGCAGGACCGCGCCTTCCATCAGCGCGGCAGCGCGCAGATCGCGATACCAGCGCTCGACCGGATGCTCCTTGACGAAGCCGTGGCCGCCCAGCAGCTGCACCGCATCGGAACCGATCAACGCGCCCTTGTCGGCACACAGCCGTCGCGCAATCGCAACCTGCTGCACGAAATCCAGATCCTGATCGGCGCGGCTGGCGGCGCGATAGGTCGTCAGCCGCATGCCTTCGAGTTCGATGCCGATGTTGGCTATTGCAAACGCCACCGACTGGCGGTGGCTGATCGGCTCGCCGAACGCCACCCGCTCATTGACATAGGGCACCAGATAATCGAGCGCGGCCTGCGCGGTGCCGACCGCCAGGGCGCACCAGCCAAGGCGCGACCGCGCCAGGCATTCGCGATACACCGCCGCCGCACCGCCGCCCAGCAATGCCGATGCGGGCAGCTGCACCTGCTCCAGCAGCACACGCCCGGTGGCGGCGGCCCGCAGGCCCATCGCCGGCTCGGCCTGCACGGTGAGTCCGGCGCTCGAAGATTCGACCAGGAACAATGCCGGTCCGCTGCCTTCGAGTTCCGCCGCGATGATGAACAACTCCGCGCGCGCGGCACCGGGCACCAGCGCCTTGACACCATCGAGCACGAAACCGCCATCGATGCGACGGGCGCGGCTTTGCAACTGCAAAGGATCGAACAGCGGCTGCGGCTCCAGCACCGCCAATGCCGCCGGCGGCGCGTTGTCGCCGACAAATGCCGGCAGATACTGGGCCTGCTGCTGCGCATCGCCCCATTGCACCAGCGCGTTGCTGACCGCCACTGGCGCCAGCGTGGCCAATGCCAGGCCCATGTCCCCTTGCGCCAGGGCTTCCGCGACCAGCACACCGGTCATCGCCGAACGCTCGCTGCCGGCGCCGCCCAGGCTTTCCGGAATGCCGAGCAGGCCGATGCCGAGATCGGATGCGCCTTGCAGCAGCGCTGCCGGCGCCGCAGCGCCGGTATCGGCAGCCAGCGCCGCCGGTCGCAGCTGCTCCATCGCAAAGCTCAGCGCAGCATCGCGCAGCATCTGCTGCTCGTCGCTGGGCGTCAGATCGAACAGATCGCGACCACCGCCGCGCGCCAGCCGCTCGGGACCTGCCAGCTTCTGCGTGGCCTTGAACACGCGCGTCGCCGCACCTGCGGTACGGAAGCCCGCGCGGGCCCCGAAATACAGGGCTTTCTCTGCCGGCTTGCGCAAGCGCAAGCGGTCCACCAGCGGCGAACCGGCAAAGCGGTTGATCACCCGCAGACCCAGGCCCATCGCATTGCCGACGAAGCTCATACCGTTCTCCCCAATTGGATCGCACCGACATCGCGACCAGTGCACCGCGGAAATCCTGGCCTGGCACGCGGCCACACCACTTCAGCCCGATGCAGGCATTCCTGCGTACGACGAGACGCGACTGCCCCACTTCACCGCGCTATTTCACCGCGCTATCGGCCAACAGGCTGTCGCGCGTTGCTTCGAGAAAGATTTCCACCAGGCGCGTGAACTTGCCCTGGATGAATGGCGGTGCCAGCAGGCGATAGACCAGCGGCACCGGCACATCCCGCAGCTCGCCCTTGACGTCGAACGTCAGGCGCGTGCTGTTGCTGCCATTGGCGCTCAGCTGAAACGCACCTTCGATGGTGGCGTTGCCCTGCTTCGGCACCGGCTTCCAGCTCAGACGGCCACGCTGGGCATCGACCGTGTACTGCGCGCCATAGCGCACTTCATGGGCGATCCCCGCAGCCTTGGAGCCGATCGGTGCCATCTCCCACAGCCAAGCATCGTCGCCCACACGGGTGAGCTTGCGCAGCTTCGGAAAGCGGCGGATGGTGCCCTCGATGTCTTCGAGCAGGCGGCTGACTTCCGACAATGGCGCAGCGACTTCGAGACTGCGCTCGATCTTGATATTGACGTTCACGACGAGGCGCCTCCACGCGCAGTAGCCGTTGAGCACAAGCCTCGCACGCGAACGGGCGGCCTGACCTTGGCCGCGCCGCGTTCAAGGTCGGCGCTCAGGCCAATTCGTTACAGGCGCAGCCGTCCTTCACAGATGTCGGCGTAACGCTGCGGCGTCAGCCGCTCATAACCTCGCGCACGATCGGCCAGCACGTACAGTGGCTCCTGCACCTGCTGCAGATCGAAGCCCTGCTGCTTCAATTCCACCTTGCGGAACTTGAAGGTGCTGGTGGTCTCCTGCTCGAGACGCAGGCGCAGGAACACCGGCACCGCATACGCCGGCAACGCCGCCTGCAGATGCGCGGCCAGCGCGGCGGCGTCGAAGTCGGCCGGCAACGTCAGCGCTGCCAAGCCGGCCCGACCGTCGGTCTGCGGCAGCTGCACACCGTAGACCACCGCCTGCTCGACGCCGGGGAATCGGTTCAGCGCCGCTTCGACCTCGGTGGTGGCAACGTTCTCACCCTTCCAGCGGAAGGTATCGCCGACGCGATCAACGAACTGGATATGACGGAAACCCTGGTCGCGCACCAGATCACCGGTGTTGAACCAGCAGTCGCCTTTCTTGAACACATCGCGCAGCAGGTATAACCGTCGAACGGCGCCTTCTCGGTCACTTCGTTGATCAGCAGGCCAACCCCGCCCTTGCCGACCTTGCGCATGTAGCCGTCCCGCCCGCGTTCTGGCGCTTCATGCTCTGCATCGAAGCGCACGATCGCAAAGGGCAGCGGGCAGAAGCCGGCGGTACGCGCCACGCCAAAGCCGTTGGCAAACGCCAGATTGCCTTCGCTGGCGCCATAGAACTCGCTGATGCGGGCAATGCCGAAGCGCTGCTGGAACTCGTCCCAGATCTCCGGCCGCAAACCGTTGCCGACGATCATGCGCACGCGATGACGACGATCGCCGTCACCCGGTGGCTGGTTCAGCAGATAGCGGCACAGCTCGCCGATGTAGCAGAACGCCGTCGCGTCGTAGCGCCGGATCTCGTCCCAGAACCGCGAGGCACTGAATTTGCGACCCAGCGCGAACGCCGCGCCACCGCCCAGCACCGCACCCCAGGACACCGTCAGCGCATTGTTGTGATACAGCGGCAGCGGGCAATACAGCACATCGTCCGGCTTCACCCGCAGACTCATCTGCCCGAGGCCGGCCATGCCGCGCAGCCAGCGGTAATGGGTCATCACCGACGCCTTCGGCAGGCCGGTGGTACCGGAAGTAAAAATATAGAAACACGGTTGCCGCAGCCGGATCTGCGCGGTCTCCGGCAGATTGGCGGCGGACGTCCCTTGCAGCAGGGTCTGCAGATTCTGGAATCCCTGCGGGGCCGGCGTGCTGTCGACCCACAGATAATGCCGCTCGCTGTCGTGCTGCGGCCCGAAACTGGCGCCGGCCAGCGCGTCGGCACATTCGCCGCCGACAACGATCACCCTGGCCTTGGTCAGGCGCAGACTGTGCGCCAGCACCTCACCGCGCTGCTGATGATTGACCATGCCCGCGATCGCCCCCAGCTTGACCACCGCGGCCACGCAAGCGAGCACCTCGGCACGGTTCTCCATCAGGATCGCCACCGCATCGCCCTGCTTCACGCCGAGGTTCTTCAGCACCCGCGCAATGCGGTTGGCCCAGCCATTGAACTCGGCGTAGCTCCAGCGCTGCTCCTCGAACATCAGCGCCGTGGCCTGCGGCGTGCGCTCGGCGTGACGCTGGATCAGCATCCCGATCGAATGGAGCTTGTCCGGCTTGGCCGTCAGCAGATTGAACAGGCCGCGATTGACCGCAAAGGTATCCGGCAGCGTCTGGACCACGCCCCGCAACAGGGCGGCGGCACCAATGAGATCGCGATTCTGGCTCACAGCGGACAGGACTCCGTTGGATTCTGGGAAAGCCTTACTGTCGCGGCCGCAAGCGATCCGCGCAAGCACCCCTGAGCCAGGCCCCGCTGTCAGGCCGGCATCGGCCCCCAGCCCTGCCGTGCCAGGGCCTCGGTAATGGCAGTACCATGCCGGCAGCCCCCACGCGACGAGAGCCCATGCGCAAACTGGCGGAGCAGCCTCCCGTGCAGCCCGATGCGGCAGCGCTCGACGCGATGACCGACGAGCAACTGCTGTCGCTGCGCATCTGCGATCTGCCGATCCGCCTGGAGGACAGCTGGCTGCAGCCGCGTGTCGAGCAGCTCCATCAGGAACTCAGGGCACGCCAGTTGCTATTCACGCCGCGCTGCTATCTGGCGGACGAATGGCTGACCCCTGAGGGCGAGCCGGTTGTGGGCATCCCGTTCTATCTGGCGCATCCGCGGCTGATCGCGCTGGAAAAGAAAATGATGCTCGAAGCCGAGGGCGAGACCGAGGCCTGGTGCATGCAACTGCTGCGTCACGAGGCCGGGCACGCGCTCACCTATGCCTATGGCCTCAACCGCAAGCGCAGCTGGCAGCAGGTGTTCGGAAAATCCTCCGAGCCGTATGGCGACACCTACCGCTTCCGCCCGTACAGCAAGAGCTACGTCCACCACCTGGACAACTACTACGCGCAGTACCACCCGGACGAGGATTTCGTCGAAACCTTCGCGGTCTGGCTGACCCCGGGCCTGGACTGGCGCAAGGAATACGCCGGCTGGAAAGCGCTGGACAAACTGCTGTTCGTCGACAGGCTCATGACCGGCCTCGCCAACAAGGCACCGCTGAAGAAAACCGGCGTCCGTCATTGGCAGTCCTCGAAAATACGCAGCACCCTGGGCCGCTACTACCGGCAGCGACGGCATGACGAAGCCGAGAACCGGCCGGAGTTCCACGACGAGAATCTGTTGAGCATGTTCCCCACGATTGCGGTCAAGGGAGACTCGCGGCAATCGATCGCCCATCTGATTCGCACACATCGCAAAGCGCTGGCCACCACCGTTTCCGACTGGACCGGCGAGCGCAAATACATGCTCAATGAAGTGATCAAAGCCATGTATCAGCGCAGCAAGGCTTTACATCTGGTCACGGCAGAACCGGAGTCGGTTGCCGTGCTCAAGCTCTCCACCTATCTGACGACATTGCTGATGAACTATCGCCACACCAACCGCCTGCGGGGTTTGAAATAAGCATGGCCGACGCCAAGCGTGTGCTGATGGTCTTCGACATCCCCTACAAAGTCCCGCGCGATTACGACTACGTCGAAGAGTTCGCCAGGCCGGATGGTCACTACACCGAGAATGATGTCTCGAACGCACTGCTGGAGAACGGCTACGACGTGCGGCGCCTGGGCCTGTACAACGATGTCCGTCCGTTACTGGAAGAGATCGAAAGCTTCAAGCCGGACGTGATCTTCAACCTCGCCGAAGTCTTCAACGGCACCACGCGCTGGGAAAAGAACATCGTGGCGCTGTTCGAGATCCTGCAGGTGCCGTACACCGGTGCCGGCTCCGCGGCCCTGCACCTGTGCAACGACAAGGCGCTGTGCAAGAAGATCATGCGCTACCACCGCGTGCGCGTGCCGCGTTTCCATACCTTCTATCGCGGCC
>JBEBWZ010000074.1:0-16851 GCA_040391865.1 Solimonas flava | reverse complement strand
GTCGCAATGGCAGCGATGTCGGTGGGTATTTCTTTCCTGATCCTGGGTGTCATGGCTTGGTGCTGAGGGTTTACGCGGAGGGTGGGCGAATGTTGCGATCGGTGTCCGCGGCGGCGCGCGACGGTGTCAGGTGGTAGACCATCAGGCGGCGGTCGCCATCGACGAAGCCGAGTCGCGCATACAGTTCGGCGGCACGGGTGTTGTAGCGCTCGATCTCAAGCCGCACCGTGTGCACGCCCAGCGCCGGGGCCTGTGCCAACACACCCTGCAGGGCCTTTGAGCCGAGTCCCCCGCCACGGTGGGTCGGGTCGATAAACAGTTCGTCGACGAATGCGGTGAGGCCGCCATATTCCAGGCTGAAGTAATAGGAGAGGAAGACATAGCCCGCCGGGGTGCCGTCCGGCAGTTGCACCAGCAGCAGGCGGCCCAGCGTGGGTGTGTCGAGTACGGTGGCGAGCAGGTGTTGTTTTTCTTCAGCCGAGTACGGGTACTCGAAATGGGTATAGAAGGCCTGGACGAGCTGCAGCAAGGTGGGCAGGTCGGCGGTGGTTGCAGTCCGGAGGACCGGGGCGGTGTTCATGGGCGGTGGATCGGGTGGAGTGGGGGCTGAAGAGTATGGGCGCGTGGCAGCGGTATCCGGAACTTGCGTGGCGAGCGGCCGCTCCAGCTGCGGCCCGCGCGCATGTTGCGGCGGTGGGGCCGTGCTGCCGAGGCGTGCCGTCGACAGCGCGGTTCGCTAGGCTTACGGCCCGAAACTGAGCTTGTCGACTGGAGTTTTCCATGGAATCCCCCCGCTTGATTGCCGAAGGCCTGTGGACGGTACGGGCGCCACAGGCGTTTCTAGGCTTGCATGTGGGTACCCAGATGACGGTGGTGCGCTTGTCCGGCGGTGGTTTGTTGCTGCACTCGCCGATCGCGATCACGCCGGAGCTGAAGGCGAGCATCGATGCGCTCGGCCCGGTGCGGCACATCATCTGCCCCAACATGTTCCACCACATGCATGCCGGCAGTGCGCTCGCGGCCTGGCCGCAGGCGATGCTGCATGGCCCCGCGGCGCTGCAGCGCAAGCGCAAGGATTTGCACTTCGATGCCGAGTTCAATGAGCGGCCGCATCCGGATTGGGCGCAGGATCTGCTGCCGATCACGATCGAGGGCAGCCTGCTTGGCGAGACGGTGCTGTTTCACGCGGCGTCCAAGACCCTGATCACGGTGGATCTGATCGAGAATTTCTCGCACGCCGATCACGCGATCACGCGCTGGTATCTCAAGCTCGGCGGCATCTACGGGCGCGCCGGTTGGCATCCGCTGTTGCGCGCGACGTATCTCAACCGTCGCAAGGCGCGTGCATCGATGCAGCGGATTCTGGCACTGCCGTTCGAGCGGGTGCTGGTGGCGCACGGCGAGGATATCGGGCACGACGCGCACACCGTGATCCGCGACGGACTGCGTTGGTTGCTGCAGTGACCGGATGAATGCGGCACTCGATCGGTGCCGCTGCCGGGCGATTTCAGCCGGCAGGCTGTAGCGCGCGCTGGTGGATCGATACCGGCTCGGTGATCGACTGCGATGCCCCGAGACCGGAATGCCAGAACGCGACCTACGGGTTAGAGCGTTTCGTTCGTCTTATATAACAGGGGCCGGAGATTGGGCCCTCCGCCACGACCGGGTCGAGGATGGACCGTGTACCGGATGTCGGCACGGCGCCTGACGCCGAGGCCTGCCAGGTACTGGCTAGACGGCGCTACAGAGGCCATTGCGATCGGTCTGGGCATTCGTTCCGCACTTTCCGAGGATGCGTGCGTCTTAGTTAGGTAGGTCCCCGTTATGCGAAACGGCCCGCTGTCTGCCGGGGATCGCGGCGGCACGGCAATGACCGAGCCGTACTCTTAAACGACTTGAGGAGATGGAGAAGATGAGCCCCCCCACCAAACCCCTGCGCAGCCTGCGGCTGGCAGCCCTGATGATCGCCGCTGGACTGGCGCTGGGCGCCTGTTCCGAAAACGACAATCTGGGTGATTTCGAATATCCCAATTTCCCGGGTATCAAGACCAGCGCGATTTCGGACGAGGCCGACGCCGACGCCGATCTGACTGGCGATGCGCTGGCGTATCAAGCGGCGCTGATCTACGAGACGGTGTTGAACGATCGCGGTTACGACGGCATCCAGCGGCCGTTGACCGAAGCCAACGGCCGCCAGGATTGCGCGCTGGATGGTTACGTGTACTACAAGAAGGAAGCCATCGGATTCCCGCTGCCGCCTTATGGCAATGGCCCCTTCGATATTTCGCAGGTCGCGTCCTTTGGCTGCACGGTGACCGACACCGGTACCACGATGCGGGCTGCGGTGGGTGAGCTAAATTTCAGCAATGACGATGGCGACTGCGACGGCACGCCCTGTGCGATTGCGTACAACAGCTATAACAATTTCCGTGTGCAGTATCTGACGCCCGCAGGTGCCGGCGCCCATGCATGGCAACGTGCGGAACTGCATGGCTCGACGCTCGATGGTCCCGGTGATGCGGTGACCGTGGGTGGCATTGCGCGTGATGTGCTCGTCAAGCGTCAGTCGCTGACGTATGTCAACAGCGTGTCGACACTAACGGCGTCTGGTGCCGTGGAAGGGGCCAAGACTTACGGCATTGTCTACGGTGTCGGCGGCGTGTTCGAGCGGCGCGAGATTGCCGGCGTCAATCTGATCGAACTTGACGGACGTCTGACTTCGGGCTCCGACCCCGGAGCTGACTGCGTCGGTGGCGAGCTTAAGGTAACGACCGAAACGGGGCTGACGGTGGCCGCCAGCAATATCACTGCCGGCGAACTGACGCTCAGCACCGGCAGCGGCGATTCACTGAAGGAAGCGTCGCTGGTGTTCCAGGCCAATGGCGATGTCGCGCTCACTGATGCCGACAATGCGATCTCTACCGTGACGCGGGACGAGATCGAAGCGCTGCGCAACACCTGTTTCCAGACCGTGGTGGTCAAGCGGTAAGTATCGCGGATGCCGTTATCGGCTTGCGCCAGCGGTGCCTGGCGCAAGCCGCACATCAGGAGCGAGGCATGACCAGACGCAGCGTGGCAGTTCTTGTGGCGACACTGACGCTGAGTGCCGCGATGACGGTCTTTGCGCAGTCCGGCGCCCAGACCTCGATCAATGCCCGTGGCGACGGCGAGGATTCCGCCATCGGCTTCAACACGGTGGCCGAGGCCCTGGCGGGCCTGTCGGCGAGGGAGGGCGTTTCGATCCGCAAGAACAAGGATGGCTGGACCGAGATCGAGGACGGGCAGAAGAACGTGTTGTGGTCGTTTGTGCCCGAGGGCCATCCGGCGTATCCGGCGGCGGTGCGGCGTACCGTGTCCGGGCGCGGGCTGGCCGTTGCGATCGGCATGGACGGTCTCTGCGAGGCGGAACGCAGTGCCTGTGAGGCCTTGATGAAGGATTTGCAGAAGCGCAATGAAGTCGCGCGCACCAACTTCATCCGCAAACCGCCGCGCGGTGCGGCGGCCAAGGCGGATGTGACGCCGATCGGTAGCCTGTTGTCGCGCTAGGGCCGGTCAATGCCATGCCTGGCCCGGGGCATAACCGCGACGGCCAGGCCAGAAGGAGGTTCCCGATGGATATCTCGATGCAGCGACTGAGCGTGACCGCGGTGATGGGTTTGCTGCTGCTGACGGCGGCCGGCGCGGTTTGGGCCCAGGGCACGATGCTCGCGATCGGTGATGGCGTCGGATCGCCGATCGGCTTCAGCACGGTGGCGGAAACGCGTGCGACGCTGGCGGCGGAGCCCGGTGTGATCCTGCGTACCAACAAGGACGGTTGGGACGAGATCGAGGATCGCCATCATCAGGTGCTGTGGTCGTTCGTGCCGACGTCGCATCCGGCGTATCCGGCCGCGGTGAAGCGGGTGGTGGTCGGACACGGCATGGCGGTGAGCATCGGCATGGATGCACTGTGCGAAGCGGAGCGCGAGCCTTGCGAAGCGCTGATGAAGGATTTGCAGCGGCGCAACGAGATCGCCCGCAACCGGTTCGTCCGCAGCCCGCCGCGTGGTCATGGTGCGCGGGCCGATGTCTCGGCCTACGAGAGCCTGCTCTCGCGGCGTTGAGTAGCGCTGGGCGGTCGCCATGATGCAGGCGCCACTGCTGGATTACTTCGCCGCCGAGCGGCAGGAAGCCCTGCTGTTCATCGCGGTCAGCATTGCCGCGGTGATGCTGTCGCTGTGGTTGCTGCAGCGGGGCGGTCGCTACCGCGGCATGCTCTATCCCTTGCTGGCGATCGCCGCGATCCAGTTCGTGGTCGGTGCCAGCGTTTATCTGCGTACCGATGAGCAGGTGGCCAGCCTGAGCGCGCTGTTGCGGCAACAGCCGTCGCTGTTCCAGCAGGTGGAGCGCGAGCGCATGGCGGTGGTGATGGGCAACTTCCGGATCTACAAGGCGATCGAGCTGGCGCTGCTCGCGGCGGGCGTGGCGATGGCAACGGTGCGGGGCCGCAGACCGCCATGGCGCGCCGTGGGGCTCGGTCTGGTGCTGCAGTGCCTGATCATGCTGATGCTGGATTACTTCGCCGAGCAACGTGCGCTCGCCTATCTGGCATTCATCAACGCACTTTGACCCCCGCTTGCTGCGGTGAAGCTTGCGCTAAGCTCTGAGCCCTAGGCCTTTGTCCCTTTCGGGATTTCCACAGGAGTCGGCATGGACGTCATTCAGATGGGTACCCAGTTGTTGATGCAGAAGGTCGGCATGCCCGGCAATGCGGATCAGGTTTCGCGCGCGCTGAAGCAATTGCTGAGCGGCAAGGATGGTCGCATCGACATGGCCGGGTTGATCGAACGCATGACCAACGGCGATGGCACGGTGCAGAAAGCGATTTCGTCGATGCTCAGCGGCAGCGGCGCCGGTGGGCTCAATGCCGGCCAGATTCTCGGCCTGTTCGGCAACGAGAAGGTCATGACCTTCGCGGCGCAACTCGGTGTCAACGAAAAGGTGGCGGTGGATGGCCTGAGCACGGTGCTGCCACAGCTGATCTCGGGCAGCGGCGGGGTCAGCTCGCTGCTGGAGTCCGCCGGCGGTTTGGGCGGATTGCTGGGTTCGGCGAAAAAGCTGTTCTGAGAGCGGCGGCAGGGCGGGTTGAAGGGACGCTGCGGTTTCGCGTCCCTTGAGCCCGGCTGGTGACGGCTGCCTCAGGGTGCGGGCTGGCTCAGCGCGGCCTTGATCGCAGCGGCCAGTTCCGGCGCTTCCGGCTTCACCTTGCTGCCGTAGTGGGCGATCACCGTGCCATCGCGCCCGATCAGGTACTTGTTGAAATTCCATGAGGGCTGTTCGCCGGTGGCGGCTTTCAGCGCCTTGTACAAGGGACTGGCGTTCTTGCCCTTGACCTCGGTCTTCTTGAACATCGGGAAGCTGACGCCGTAGTTCACGCGGCAGAATTTCTCGATTTCCTTCTCGTCGGAGAATTCCTGCCCCAGGAACTGGTCCGACGGAAATCCGAGCACCACCAGGCCGGCGTCCTTGTTGGTCTTGTACAGCGTTTCCAGCCCTTCGTACTGCGGCGTGAACCCGCACTTGCTGGCGGTATTGACGACCAGCAGCACCTTGCCGCCGTAGCTTTCGCACAGGTTTTCTTCGCCACCCATCAGGCGTTGCTCGGTCTTGTCGAGGATCGGCTGCTGGCAGACGGCCAGCGCGCCGTGGCTGAACAACAGGGAAACGATCAGGATCAGGCTGCGCATAGCGGTTCTCGTGAGCGGCGGATACCGCGCTAGCTTACGACGTTTGCCGTCTGCTGCTGTCCGCCCGGAGCGGTTTTTGCCCATTGCCCATTGCCGGGACTGCCGGATCAATCGTTGCGGTCGCCGTCTTCGGCCGACGGTTCGCGGCGCAACTGGTCCATGCGCCGCTGGGCCTCGGCCTGTTCGGCGTGTTCGCGCTGTTTCTGTTCCTTGGTGCGCCCGAAGCGCACCCGGTTTTCGGCCGCCAGCTTTTCGGCGTCCGCACGCGCTTTCTGTTTGCGTGCCTTGTTGAAGTTGATGACGGTGCTCATGTCGGCGGAATCGGCAGAAGGGGCGACACCGCAATGGTAGGGCCTGTCGAGGCGCCCGGGGGCGCGCAAACCCTTGCGGCGGGCAGGCGCCGGCCTACGGCCGCTGTCGTCTGCCGCTGACGCGGGGCTCAGGGGCAGCCCGGACGCGAAACTCGCACGGCGCTGCCAACAATGTCAGCCATACCACTCCACGTGTTCCCCCCGACATGAACGAATCCATCATCGCCCGCGTTCCCAGCCGCCCCGCGAGCCAGTGGCCGATCGGGATGCGGCTGCGCTTTCGTCCCGATGCGGTGATGGCCAGCAGCAACGAGGCGTTGCGGGGGAAACCGCTGCTGGTCCTGTCGGAACTGAAGCTGCTGGGCCCCAGTGACGGGCAGTATTCCTGGCGGCAGCAGATTCTGGTCCTGAGCACCGGGCGGATTGGCTGGGCGCGCCCCGATCAGCTGGGCCTGCCGCTGGATGGCGCCGAACCGGACACGATCTGAGCGCGGCACGCGCGGTGATCGATGCGCCGGAACTGGCGTGAGCAAGCAGTGCATTTGGCGGAAATTCACAATCCAGCACCGGTCACGCCGCTGTAACCTTACGGCCTAGATCGCGCAGCCTGTGGTGGCCAAGGGCGAGCGCAAATTCCGTTCGGGGGGAATATGGCCGGTATTCGCAAGCACGCCTGCGCGCGTGCCACTGTTGCTGTGGGTTTGGCGCTGCTGCTGGGCGCCTGCGGTTCCAGCTCGCCGGTGGGCGATGGGGTGGATATCGGTGAGTTGCCGCCCCTGCGTGACGACACGCTCGACGATGGCATCCAGCCCTATCTGGCACAGACCCGGATCCGCGGTTGCGATTTTCTCGAGCCTGCGTACTGCATGTTCCCGTGGCCCAACGACTTCTTCACGGTCGCCGACAGCAGCACCGACACCGGGCGGCGGATCAATCTGAACATCCTCGGTACGCCGAAGAATCTGGCCGGTCTGCCGATCCAGCCCGATGAGTGGAATCGCAACGACGGTTTCTCGCCGGGCCAGTTGATGGTGACCTATGTGCCGGGGCTGGATACCGTGGTCAGCGGCATCGGTTCGGTTGCCGACATCGGGGCGTCGATGCGACCGGAAGCGCCGATCCTGGTGATCGACGCCGATACCGGCGAGCGGCATCCGATCTGGGCCGAGATCGACGCCAGCCAGACCGCGCAGACGCTGTGCGATGCGCCGGGCAGCGCGCTCGGAGTGCTGGGACTGGTGGCGGGCGAGGTCGGGCTCGAAGGGCCGCTGGAAACCTTGCTGGGCTTTGCCGACACGCTGGGCGACGGCTGCACGCTGACGCTGCAGCCGGTGCTGGCCGCGCTGGGTGCGACCCTGCATGGCACGCTGTTGCCGAACAATGCGCTGAAGGTCGATCCGCCGGCGCTGCTGATGCGCCCGGCAAAGAACTTCAAGGACGGCCATCGCTACATCGTCGCGATGCGCAACCTGAAGAATGCCGACGGCGCGATCATCGAAGCGCCGGCCGGGTTCCGGATCTATCGCGATCGCTATTCCAGCGATATCGACGAAGTGAACGCGCGCCGCGACCACATGGAGGACATCATCCGTCGCCTGCAGCGTCACGGCGTCAAGCGCGACGAGCTGTACATGGCCTGGGATTTCACCGTGGCCAGCACCCGCAACATTGCCGGTCGCCTGCTGCACATGCGCGATACCGCGTTCGCCGAGCTGGGCGATGCCGCGCCCGCGTTCAAGGTCGAGGAGGTTCAGGACTTCGACGGCGGTGAATCGATCCGCCGCGTCAAGGGCCGCTTCACCGTGCCCAACTTCCTGACCTTGCCGGATGGTCTCTGCGACAACCTGCTGCCGCCGGTCAGCCAGAACCTGATCGACTACTGCGCGGCGGTGAACGGCATCGTCGACCGCATCAGCGGCACCGGTGTGCCGGGCCTCGGCGATCTGCTCGGCGCGGTGGCGGATGCCACCGATCTGGCGATGGGCTTTGCGCAGCTGCCGTTCTCGCGGCTGTATTACGGCATTCCCGGTGGCGACCTGCCGCAGATCAATCCGTTGCAGCCGACGCAGGAATACCGTTTCCAGTGCGAGATTCCGCGCACCGCGGTTGGCAGCTTTGACGATGCCAGCACCTGGCTGCGGCCGGCCACGCCGACGCTGTACGGCCACGGTCTGCTGGGCGGGATGGGTGAAGTCGGTGGCGGCAGCACACGCCGTCTGCGCGAGCAGAACTTCCTGCACTGCGCGATCGACTGGATCGGCATGGCCTCGCGCGACGTGCCGTCGGTGGTCACCTTCCTGATCGACATGAGCAACTTCCCGACGCTGCCGGATCGTGCGCAGCAGGGCATGGTCAACTGGCATTTCCTGACGCGGCTGCTGTCGCATCCCAATGGCTTTGCCGCCGATCCGGCGTTCCAGACCGCAGACGGTCGCGCGGTGTTCGACCGCAGCAAGGTGGTCTACGACGGCAACAGCCAGGGCGGCATCATGGGTGGCGTGGTGATGGCCACGTCCACCGAGATCACGCGCGGCTCGCTGGGCGTGCCGGGCATGAACTATTCGACGCTGCTGCGGCGCTCGGTGGATTTCGATGCCTATGCGCCGGTGATGTATCTGGCCTATCCGAACTCGTTTGATCAGAGTTTCATCTTTTCGCTGATCCAGATGCTGTGGGATCGCGGTGAAACCAATGGCTATGCCAACCATCTGGCGAAGCCGGATGCGTTTACCGCACTGGGTCATCCGACGCCGGATCACGCCGTGATCCTGAACGTCGCGTTTGGCGATCATCAGGTGGCCGACGCGACTGCCGAGGTGATGGCACGCAGCTTCGACGGTGCGATCCATCTGCCGGGCACCGAACCGGGTCGCAGTGCCAGCGTCGAACCGCACTGGAATATCCGTGCGGCGCGCGAGGGCGAGGCTGGTTCGGTGATGGTGTTCTGGGATATCGGGCCGCCGAATCCGGACAGCGAAGACAACAAGGGCACCGAGACCCCGCCCGCGACCAACGTGCCGCCGTTTGCCGGACGCGATCCGCACAGCGACCCGCGCGCCGACTACGCCGGCGGCATCCAGCGCCGCGCCTTCCTGCAGGACGATCGTTACGTGAACGTCTGCGGCACGCGCCCCTGCTTCACCCGCGGCTATCTGCCGACGGATGTGAGCAGCCGTGCGGTCGGCAATGCGCTGCCGATGCTCAATACGCTGGGAACCGTCTATGCGCGGCCCGGCACCACCGTGCCGCTGAGCGCGATCGCCACCGATCCGGATCTCGACACGCTCAGCTATGAGTGGGCGCTGACGGGTGCCAGCCCCTGTGTTGCGGGGATCGAGGCGACGGATCAGGCCAATGCGGTGCTGACGCTGGACGACAGCTGCAGCAGCGGCGAAGTGCGTGCGCAGATCACGGTGCGTGATGGCCGCGGCGGCAGCAGCACGGCGACGGCGCTGATCGTGATCCAGTAGCGCTGCGCGGCAGTGCCGCCACAGGCGCCGGTCTCAGGACCGGCGCCTTTTTTCATGGCGCCGGCCGCAAGCTTGCCGATCCCGCGCGCTGGTGCGGCCTCAGTAGAACAGCGCTGCGTAGATCACGAAGAACCACGACAGCAGACCATGCAGGATCGCCCAGCCGATGGACTGGTTGTGGTCGTAGCTGATCGCGATCGCCAGCATCGAGCCGAAGCTCACCGCGCGGGTGGCCGGCACGCGGATCATGCGGACGCGATGCTGCCACTGCTGCTGCGAGCGGCTGCCAGGAATGAATTCACCGCTGCGGGGTTCGGGATCGAAGCTCATGGCGGACATCGTGTTGGGGGAGGCGCAGTTTAACTTTTGGCGCCTGCTGTCGCTTCCTGGCTGCGACGACGACGTAGACTGCAAGACCGTTACCCCGGACTGGAAGTGCCATGCATCACGATGTCCGCAGAAATCCCTGGTCGGTTGTGGCGTGGCTTGCACTGCTTGCGGCTGCGCTCATGATGAGTCCCGCGCGCGCCCAACCGGATCATGCTCCGGCCTGGCAGTTGCAGACACCGGACGGTGAAACGGTGCGCTATCCGGAAGACGCTCAGGGACAGCCGACGGTGCTGCTGTTCTGGCCGTCATGGTGTCCGTACAGTCGCGCGCTGCAACCGTACGTGCAGGACATCTGGAAGGATTACCGCGAGGCCGGGGTCAAGGTCTGGACCATCAACATCAAGGAAGACGGCGATCCGATGCAGGCGATGCGCGAACGCGGCCTGAGCTTTCCCCTGCTGCTGAATGGCGATGACCTGATCGCCCGCTACGCAATCGAACGCACGCCGTGGTTCCTGGTGATCGACGGCCAGCAACGCATCGTCTATACCCGGCCCGGCAATCAGCCGTCGCCGGTCGAAGTGGCGAAGCAGGCACGCGGTGCGCTGAATCGCCTGCTGGGCGCGCGGGCGGTGCCGCTGCCGGCCTCGTATCCGGCGCCCTACGATCTGCATCTGCGCAAGACCCCGTCGACCGCGCGACAGGCATCGGCTGCTGCCAGCGACGCCGAATGGCGGCCCTGGGCTGCCGCAGTGCTGGCCGAAGTACGCGCAGAGGAAACCGTTGCCGGCGTCGCGCCACTGGGTGCGATCGACGATGGGCGGGATGCGATCCTGCAGGCGCGTGCCCTGTGGACGCAGCGCTACGGCACGGAGCCGACCCGGACGCAGGCGCCATATCGCGCGTTTCGCAAAGGCAATCTGTGGCTGGTGAGCGGGCTGGCGTTGCCGGGCAGGCTGGGGCAGGGGTATCTGCTGATCGTTGCTGCCGACGATGGCCGGGTGTTGCGCCTCTCCGGCGGCGATCAACCCTGAGCCGCGATGAGCCCTGCCCTGATCCGGCTGTATGGTGCGGCGCGTGCATCGGTGAGCGATGGCTCGACGGTGGCAGGTCTGTGGCTGGATGCCGAGCAGACCTGGATGGTCATTGGCGACGGCGCAACGCCCGCGCAGACGCTCGCGCTCGCGCCGGGCTGGCGCACGGTCGCGGCGGGTTTCAGAGACCGGCCGCCGAGTGCGCTGGATCTGGAGGAAGCGATTGCCGTGGTCGAGGATCGACTGCAGCCGGCGCTGCTCCGTGCGCCGGCGCTGCCGCCACGCTGGTTTGCGGCGGATGCGACGCTGGCCGGGATTGCGCGCGTGGCCGGCACGCACTTGGGACAGCCGCCGCGACTGTTGCGGGAACCGGTGGAACAGGCGTTCGAGCAACTGGCGGCGGTATCAATGGGGCGGCCGGCCCGGGGTGGGGAACAGGTGTTGCTGGACCCGGTGTTTGCCGCGCGTCTGCTGATCCTGCGCGAGTTGATGCACCACGCAGCCGCGATGGAAATCGAACTGTTGCCGCAGGCGCTGCTAGAGGCTGTGCGCTAGACGACGGTCTCGTGCCAGGCCCATTGCGCGGCCCACTGCAGCTTGCGCGCCCGCGGCAGTTTCTTGAGGCCGATTTCGTGCCGGGTGGCGCTGCTGCGCGAGTCGCAAGGCATCGCCGCGAGAATGCGCCGTGGCGGATTGATGCGGGTGAAGGCCGCACCGCGACCGCTGCAGTGCAGGCGATAGCGTGCGTTCACATCAGGACTGATGCCGGTATAGATCCGATCGCCGCTGCATTCGAGCATGTACACGAACCAGCGGCGATCGCTTGCGGCGGTCATCGGCAGGACGCCGCTGCTCAGGCCTTCTTCATGTAGATCGACTTGAGCATGTACGGGGTGCCGTCGACCTTGCAGTCGATGTCGTGATCGCCGGCCACCAGACGGATGTTCTTGATCTTGGTGCCGCCCTTGAGCGTGATCGACGAGCCCTTCACCTTGAGATCCTTGATCAGCACCACGGTATCGCCGTCGGCGAGCAGGTTGCCGTTCGAGTCCTTGATCACCAGGGCATCGCTGCTGTCTTCGGTTGCGGCAGCGGCGGTGGGCGACCATTCATGGGCGCAATCGGCGCAGATCAGCAGATCGCCATCGGGATAGGTGTTCTCTCCGGCGCATTTCGGGCAAGCAGGAAGCTGGGTCATCGAAGCATCAACGCAAAAAGTGAGCCTCTATTATGCCGTTTGCGCGTGAGGTCCCGTTTTTTTGCCGTACTACAGATGCAGCGAATCGGGCGTGGTTGCTGCCTGTTTGCGCAAACGCAGCGGCGTGATGCCGAACCAGCGCTTGCAGGATCGCGCCAGCGCCGATTGCTCCGACAGGCCGAGCATGCCGCTGATCTGGCTCAATGGAATGCGGGTTTCGCACAGGTAACGCAGTGCGGTTTCCTTGCGCACTTCATCGCGCAAGGCATCGAAGCAGCTGTGTTCCAGCAGCAGCTGCCGCTGCAGCGTGCGTGGATGCAGGCCCAGCAGGCCGGCGATGTCGGACTTGTTGCAGCGCGTGGTGCCGAGCGTGCGCCGCAGTGCTTCACGCACGCGCGACGACAGCGTCTGGTTGGGATCGCGGAAATGCAGCGACAGGTAATTGACGGCGATCTGCCGCAGCGTGTCGTTCACCGCCTGCAGGTTGGCCTGCAGGGATGCGCGCGCCACATGCAGTGTCGCGTACGGCTGTTCGATCAATGCGGGTGCGGCAAAGAACCGGGTATAGGCAGTGAGGGGCGCCAGCGGCGTATGCGGCAGGCCGACCGCGTGCAGGTGATAGCGATTGCCGCCGAGCAGCAGCAGCATGCGATGGATGTCGGCGATGCACAGGTCGATGGTCTGCCGTTGCACCGGCTGGTTGCGCAGATGGATTTCGAAGCGCAACTCGGCGGCATCCGCCGAGACCGAACTGTGCTCGTGCAGGGTCAGGCGCATGCCCGGACTGTGTACGAATAGATAGCGCGATGCGTAGTCGACGGCGCTGGCGACGGTCGGCGCATTCTGCATCGCGATCGCCAGCGGTCCCAGTACGCTGATGTCCTGGTTGTAGGCCAGGCGCAGCCCGAAGTCGGGACAAGCGGTGGCCGTGGCGCTGGCTTCGAGCAGCAGCACGGCGGAGCGCAGCGGAATCAGGGCATCGTCATCCTCCAGCAGTTGCGGTGCGATGCGGTAGCGCTGCAGCAGGCTCGCCGGATCGGCCCCCAGTTGCTGCATCAACGCGGAATAGCCGCGCAGTCCGCTGGCTCGAACCATGGTGCTCATGGCTCCAAATGTTCAATTTGTGTCTCTTAAAGTCAAGTTTGAGAATGGGCTCGGCGGCACACTGAGGCCTGGCTGCCACGGTGCGATGGCCGATACAACTACGAGGAGAGCGGTATGCGAGAGCAATACGATGTGCTGATCATTGGCGCGGGCCTGTCGGGCATCGGCATGGCCTGTCACCTGGCGCGCGACTGTCCGGGCAAGCGCGTCGGCATCCTTGAGCGGCGCAAGGCGATCGGCGGCACCTGGGATCTGTTCCGCTATCCGGGCATCCGCTCCGATTCCGACATGTTCAGTTTCGGCTACCAGTTCCGTCCCTGGCACGCGCTGAAAGTATTGGCTGACGGCCCGTCGATCCGCCAGTACGTCGGCGACACCGCACGCGAGTATGGCGTCGACAAGAAGGTCCAGTTCGGGCTCAAGACCACGCATGCGGCCTGGTCCAGCGAGCAGGCACTGTGGACGGTGACCGCGCTGGACGAGACCAGCGGCGAGGAGCGCAGCTTCACCACCCGCGTGCTGATCAGCTGCACCGGGTACTACAACTACGATCAAGGTTATCTGCCGAGCTTCCCCGGCGAGGAGCGCTTCCAGGGGCAGCGCATCCATCCGCAGCACTGGCCGGAGCAGCTCGATTACCGCGGCAAGCGCGTGGTGGTGATCGGCAGCGGTGCGACCGCGGTGACGCTGGTGCCGGCGATGTGCGGTGATGCGGCGCATGTGACGATGCTGCAGCGCTCGCCGAGCTACATCTTCTCGGTGCCGGGCTACGACAAGATCTCGGCGGTGCTGAACAAGGTGTTGCCGGACAAGTGGGTCTACGGCATGGCGCGGCAGCGCAACATCTTCATCCAGCGCGCGCTGTACAAGGCCGCCAAGCGCTGGCCCAAGCAGGTGCGTTCGTGGCTGCTGTCCAGCGTGCGTAAGAATCTGGGCAAGGATTACGACATGCGCCACTTCACGCCCAGCTACAACCCCTGGGACGAGCGTCTGTGCGCGGTACCCGACGCGGATCTGTTCGCGGCGATCAAGTCCGGCAAGGCGTCGGTGGTCACCGACCATATCGAGACCTTCACCGAGCGCGGCATCAAGCTGAAGTCGGGACAGGAACTGGAAGCGGACATCATCGTGACGGCGACGGGTCTGCAGATTCAGCTGTTCGGCGGCATGGAGGTGACTGTCGACGGTCATGCCGGCGACTCCTCGCAGCTGATGACCTACAAGGCCACGCTGGTGCAGAACGTGCCGAACATGGCCTACATCCTCGGCTACACCAATGCGCCCTGGACCCTGACGGCCGATATCGCATCGCGCTACGTCTGCCGCGTGATCAAGCACATGGATGCCACCGGCGCCACGACCTTCGTGGCGCAGGCGCCCGAAGGCGAGATGCAGGAGGACAATATCTTCGGTGCACTCGGCTCCGGCTACGTGCAGCGCGCGAAGTCGGTGCTGCCGCGGCAGGGACGCGATCTGCCGTGGAAGGTGCTGCACAACTACGAGAAGGATCGGCCGATGCTGCTGCAGGATCCGATCGAGGATGGCGCGCTGCAGTTCAGTGGCAGCACCGCGCAGTCGCGCGGCAAGACGCCGGTCCGCGCTGCTGCCTGAATCCGTCGTGCATGAATCCGCACGGTCATCGACCGTGCGGATGTGCGCGCCATGAAAATACCGAGGAGTGTTCAACGATGTCATTGAAACAGGCGGTCGATGCGCTGCTGCAGCACGCCACGGCCAGTGGCGAAGTGCCGGGCGTGGTGGCGATGGTGACCAATCGCGAGGGCGAGCTGTATCGCGGCGGTTTCGGAGTGCGGAAGCTGGGTCAGGATGCAGCGATGACGCCGGATACCGTCGGCCTGATTGCCTCCATGACCAAGGCGATCACCTCGACAGCGGCCATGCAGCTGGTCGAGCAAGGGCGCCTGGATCTCGAAAGCCCGGCGTCGAAATGGTTGCCGGAATTGGCCAAGGCCGAAGTGCTGGAGGGGTTCGATGCGGACGGACAGCCGCGCATGCGCGCGCCGAAGCGCCCGATCACGCTGCGGCACCTGCTGACCCATACGGCCGGTTTCAGCTACGAGTTCCTCAGCGAGGAGGTACAGCAGTACCAGAAGGCGAAGAGTCTGCCGGGCTTCATCAGCTGTGCGCTGGACAGCATCCGTCTGCCGCTGTTGTTCGATCCGGGTGAGCGCTGGTCCTACGGTGTCAGCACCGACTGGGTCGGCCGCATCGTCGAGGCCGTCAGCGGTCAGACCCTCGGTGACTATCTGGCCGAGCATGTGCTGGGACCCTTGCAGATGCGCGATACCGCGTTTCGCATCAGCGACGATGCGCGCAAGCGTCTCGCAACGATCCATCACCGCGGCGATGACGGCGTGCTGACGCCGATGCCGCTGGAAGTGCCGCAGGAGCCGGAGTTCCAGATGGGTGGCGGCGGCCTGTACGGCACCGTGGGCGACTACCTGAAGTTCGTGCGCATGCTGCTGAACGAAGGGCAGGCCGATGGTGGCCGCGTGCTCAAGCCGGAAACGGTGGCGCTGATGGCCCGCAACCATATCGGCGATCTCGATGTCCCTTCGGTGAAAAGTACCAACCGCCTGTTCACCAACGACATGCTGATGCCGCCGGACATTCCGCATAAGTGGGGTCTGGGTTTCCTGATCAACAGCAAGCCGTTGCCGACCGGGCGACCTGCCGGCAGCCTGATGTGGGCCGGGTTGGCCAACTCGTATTACTGGATCGATCCAAGTACGGGTGTTGCTGGCGTGTTGATGACGCAGATCCTGCCGTTTGCGGATATCAAGGCGATGCCGCTGTTCTACGCGTTCGAGCACACCGTCTACCAGAACCTCTAGGTGCGGACGCCGGTTGCCGTGGCGTGCAACGCGCCCGGCAACCGGCTTGCGCTGTGCTTGCCTGCATCGCGCAGCGAGGTGGTTTCGTCTTGCGGCACCGACGAGGTTACCGTGAGCATCAAGGATGATCCGCGAGTGCTCCCATGACCAAGGCAATTCGTTTCCATCGTTTCGGTGGCCCTGAAGTTCTGCAATGCGACGACATCGAAGTGCCGCCGCCGGGCGCCGGTGAAGTTCGCATCCGCCACGCGGCCTGCGGCCTCAACTTCATCGATACCTATCAGCGCAGCGGCCTCTATCCGGTGCCGCTGCCGGCGATCGTCGGAAACGACGCGGCGGGCACGGTTGAAGCGATCGGCGCGGGCGTCAGCGACTTCAAGCCGGGTGATCGTGTTGCGTATGCGATGGGCCTCGGTGCCGCTTGCGAAGTGCGCAATATGGACGCTGCACGCGTAGTGGCCTTGCCCGACGACATTGCCTTCGAGCAGGCAGCAGCGATGATGCTTCGGGGAATGACGGTGCAGTACCTTATACGGCGCACCTATCGGGTGCAGCCGGGCGATGTGGTGTTGCTGCACGCCGCCGCCGGCGGCGTCGGGCTGATCGCCTGTCAGTGGTTGCGCGCGCTGGGCGCGGTGGTGATCGGCACTGCGGGATCCGACGAGAAATGCGCGTTGGCGCTGCGCCATGGTGCGCATCACTGCATCAACTATCAGACACAGGATTTCACCCGGGCGGTGCGTGAGCTGACCGACGGCAAGGGCGTTGCCGTGGTCTACGACTCTGTCGGGCAGCGCACTTTTGCCGGCTCGCTGGATTGCTT
>JBEBWZ010000073.1:0-16851 GCA_040391865.1 Solimonas flava | reverse complement strand
GCCTTCACCGCTGGCTTTATGCAAACGGCCAATGTGCAGTTCACGGCGGGTACACCAGTCAGCGTTGCTATCGTTCTGTCGCCTGCGACGATTGTCCCCAGCGGGGCGGCGACGGTTGTGGCCACGGTGACGGATGCCAGCGGCAATCCGATCAGCGGCCAAGCGGTTCAGTTCAGCACCACCAATGCAGCATTGGGATCTCTCTCGGCGGCTTCGGCGGTAACAAGTGCTGCCGGCCAGGCCAGTGTGACTTACACCGCTGGGACGGGCGTGGGAACGGATACGATTACCGCTCGCGCAACGGCCGCTGTTTCAGGCACTGCCCTCGTCACGGTGGATAGTGCGGCTGCAGTCATCACCGGTATCACACTGAGCGCGGGAAGCACGCAGGTTTCGCCGGGCAGCGTGGTCAATATTCGCGCGTTGGTATCCACCAGTGCCGGTCAAGTAGCGGGCAAGACGGTAGTCTTTGAAACTGACTCGGTTGGTGTGCTCGCACCGGCGACCGCGATCACCAATGCGCGCGGCGAGGCGGATGTAACGCTGGTAGCCCCGGCTGATCCTGGTGTTGTGACGGTCAGGGGGAGTATCGGCGGATTCAATGCCAGTGTGAACGTACAGGTGGGCGCGGGAGTACCAGACAGTCTGGAGCTGTTCGTCTTCGATGCGCCTTCGCTGCCCTACAGTGCCACCACCACGTTGCGTGCCACGGTGCTGGATGCCAACCGCAATCCGGTACCGGGAATAACGGTGCTGTTCGATGTGCCCACCAACGGTTCGCACGGCACGCTCGCCAATGCGGCGGTGACGACAGACGCGAATGGCCGGGCAGTGACCACCTACACCGCGGGACCGGGCGGCTCTGCCGTGGTGAACGATCTGTTGCGCGCGAGGCTGTCGAATTCTACGGTTGCAGCGTCCGATGTGACGCTGGCGATTACGCCGCGCATGGGTTCGCTGGAACTGGTGGCCATCTCGCCGACCCTGACGGCCAACGGGTCGGCACAGACCTTGATACGTGCGACAGTGCGTGATGTGGATGGCAATCCGGTGCGCAATGCGCCGATCATTTTCGATGCCAGTGCCGGAACGTTGCTGTCTCCAGAGCCCACCACCAATGCACAGGGCGAGGCGACAGTCACGTTGCGGGCGGGGACTGTTGCCGGTGAAGCCGTGGTCGCTGCTGATGTCATTAGCAATCTCAGTGGCACGGTAGTGGTCGGTTTTGTGGCCGGTACGGCCAATACGCTGGAGCTGCGTACGCTGCCAAGTTCGGTCAGCAGCGGCGGTTCTTCGACCCTGTTGGCGACGCTGACCGACGGCAACGGCAATCCTGTTCCGGATGCCACCTTGCAGTTCAGCATCGGGACCAATAACACGGATGGCCGGCTTGCCAATGCGGTCGTGACCACGGATGCGAATGGCGAGGTAACCGTCACGTACAGCGTCGGCAGCACTGCGGGCGTGGATACGCTGAACGTTCGCACTGCCAATGGCAGTGCCACGGCCAGCGGTACGGTGACGGCGACGCCGGTGGCCCAGATTATCGGGGGTATCGACCTGGCGCTGGGGGCTGCATCGGTTCAGGCCGGCGCGGCAGACGTGGCGGTGAGGGCAACGGTACGCGATACCGCAGGTAACCCTGTCGTCGGTGTTCCGGTGGTGTTCCAGACGACGGCGGGCGAATTTCCCGGAGCGGTGACGACCATCACCGAACCTACCGCCGGGAATGGTATTGCGGTGGTGCAGTTGGCTCCGCCTACGGCCATCACGCCGGTACGCCTGACCGCCACCACGGCTGGATTCCACACGGAGGCCACGTTGAATGTGGTGCCCGGTTCTGCGGCGGCCGCAAATTCCATTATCGCGGCCAGCCCATCGGCGATTCTGGCCAATGGCACCTCCACCTCCGAGATCGCAGTGGTGCTGAATGATCAATTCGGCAATCCGCTGCCGGACGGGCACTCGGTGCTGCTGACTTCGTCACGTGGCGTGCTTGTGAGTAACTCACAGCCGCTTGCCAGTGGCCGCGCGGTGTTTACCCTGCAATCGGCGAGTCAGGCAGGCCAGGCAACGGTTGCCGTGCCGAGCGTGGCTGGACTGAGTACGAATGTGACGTTCGAGTCTGGTAGTACCGGTGATCCGGCTTCCATCCGTTTCAATGCAGTGAGCACGCGCATCAGCGTGGCCGGCATCGGACAGGGGGACCAGACCCAGATTACGGTGACGATCCTTGATTCCGCAGGAAATCCGATTGACGAATCCAATTATGCGAATGCCGCATTGAACAATCTGCGCGCGCAGTTCGTCAGCCGGCCGAATGGCGGTGAATCGCTGAGCGGGACCGATGCCGACGGCATGATAGTGACCGACACTGCGGGCATTCTGGATATACGCACGCGCAATGGCACGGCGATTCTCACGCTGCGCAGCGGTACGCTGAGTGGTGTAGTGCAGATTCGCTTCTCGGCTTTGGAGTTCGCCGGAATAGACTTCACAGTGCCAACACACGTGGCAGCCGTAGCGGCATTGCCGCAAGTGTCAATCGCGGGCGGCTCGCCGCATAGCATTGTCTTTACCGGGCCGATTACCAATGCCATCGAGAATCTTTTGAATGGCAACTACCGTCTGACGGGCAAGGTCGACGTAACGGATCGTTATGGCAACGCCGTTCCGGATGGCACGGTAGTCAACTTCCAATTGATGGATTCGGTTATTGCACATGACACAACAGGCGTCGTTGCCGCAGGCACACCGACGCTTAGTCGCTCCGGAGACAGCTTGATCCGCCGTCGCTGCACTACTGAGCCGCTGGTAGGAGGGGAAGCCGATGCATGTATCTCGCGTGGCGCTTTAACCGATGCCAGCGACTTCTCCAGTGACATTACCCGCAATGATATTTCTCGGCTCATTCGGACCGGTGACATCGTTGCCATTCGAAATGCGCAGACTGAGGACAAGGTGCGAGTTGTCGGTGCCATCGACAACGCGACTCAGCTGACCGCACACACCAATTACCTCAACGCGCTCAACAATGGTGAGTTCTGGGTGGGGGCATCACTTTCAGGCTCCAGTATCGCGGGCCTGGCGGAGAATGGTGTTGGGCTGGTTCCCGGAACGGGTGTAGTCAAGGATGGTATTGCGGAGTTCCGTGTGACCTATCCCGCGAATGTCCGTACGATTCTCAGCGGCTGCTATGGATATCCGTATCCGGATCGTTCGTACAACGATAGCGATAGGCGTGATCGTATTCCGCAATCGCGGCAGGTGATCACCATTGCGTCTGCGGGAGACAATGCAGTTGCCGTCAATCAGGGGGATTTCTGCTTCAAGGCTGTGGCAGGAGCGACGCTAGAGTCCTCAATCAGTGCTGTTACTCTTGCTGAAGGGGGCTCCACCGAGATTGAGATCGATTTGCGGGATGGCGGCGATACTGTGCCGCTGCCTTATGTGCCCGTCTCATGCTTCCTCTCGACGCTGACGCGCGGAGTTGGCAGTAGCTTCGATATCACGGTCTCGACAGGCTTGAACACTGATAGCAAGCCTGAAACGAACGTCAATGGAGTTGGCTCAGTGATTATCACCCGTCTCCCGGGCGCGCACGTGGAAGGTGATTCGGCAACAGTCAGTTGCGTTGGTGCCGATGCTGCGCCGAAGGTGTTTTCGGTGAGCCCGCTGTAGCACATCGTAAAGAGGCGGGCATCTGCTGAAATGGCAGATGCCCGCTCCTAAGGTCTAGATTGGTTTTCGGTTGCTTGCAAGGAAATGGCGGCGCCTGGACGCTGATACCTACGACATTTTCCGCTGCAAACGTCTGCTCAGAATCGCCTGCCCGATTCCCAGTACCAAGGCCACCAGTCCGACCGCAAAGCCGGTATGGATCTCGCGTTCGGCTTTGGCGATATCCGCCTGGATCTCGTTGCGCACCTGCAGCCGCAGGCGTTCCAGTTCCGTGGCCGCCGGCGGGGGCAGGTTCTGGCGCTGCAGGTCCATCTGCACGTTGAGCATGGCCGAGATCGCGATGTCGTCCTCGGAGTACTTCGGCAGTTCGTACCAGGCCATGCCGTAGTGGCCGGTGAGCACCACGCCGACCATCATCATGGCGGCGGTGAATCCGGTGAGTTTCATGCGGGGCGCTGCGGACATGGGATGACTCGATTCAAGGAAATGGATGGTGCTGCGCTGAGCGGATTCAGTCGCTCAGCGGCGGCGTCGGGTCCGGTGTCTTGTGCCGGTATTCGCAAAGATCGTGAATGACGCAGCGTGGACAGTCCGGTTTGCGCGCTTTGCAGACGTAGCGGCCGTGCAGGATCAGCCAGTGGTGCGCGTCGCGTGCGAATTCCGCGGGCGTGACTTTGACCAGCTTGTCCTCGACGGCGCGCACGGTTTTTCCGGGCGCGAGACCGGTGCGATTGGAGACCCGGAAGATATGCGTATCGACGGCGATGGTCGGTTCGCCGAATGCGGTGTTGAGGACTACGTTGGCGGTCTTGCGACCGACGCCGGGCAGCGCTTCCAGCGACTCGCGGTCACGCGGCACTTCACCGCCATGCAGCTCGATCAGCATGCGACACAGGCCGATGACGTTCCTGGCCTTGGTCTGGAACAGGCCGATGGTCTTGATGTACTCGCGGACGCCGGCCTCGCCCAGTTCGAGGATCGCTGCGGGGGTATTGGCGACCGGATACAGGCGGGCTGTGGCCTTGTTGACGCCGATGTCGGTGGCTTGCGCTGATAACACGACCGCGACCAGCAGTTCGAACGGGGTGCTGTAGTGCAGTTCAGTGGTCGGCTCCGGATTGCCGGCGCGCAGGCGGGTGAAGATTTCGTGGCGTTTTGCGCCGTTCATGATGATGAGGAATCCACGCCGCGATCGCGGCGCCAGTGAAGTTGACGGTATAGGGCCAGCAGCAGGCCGAGCAGGATGAATGCGAGCGCCACCGTGGTGCTGCCTGCACTGAACCGCGCCAGCAGCTGACGGCAAAGGCCGAGCGCCATCAACAGCAGCATGCAGCTGACGCCGGCGCGCAGCAAGCCCGGCAGTACGGTGCGCAACGATCGTTGTTCCTCGCGCTGAGTGATTGCTGGCATCAGCAGCAGGACGCTGATCGCCGTGAGAGGCAGCAGTGAGCCCAGATGTTCGTGAGCCGTGATCGGATAGGCCTGCAGGAGCAGGCCGAGGCTGCTGGCCAATGACATCGCGAGCAGCAGCGATGCCAGCACTTTCGGCATTCGCGGCAGGACATTGACCGTGGCGGTGAACGCGGCCCCCGTCCCGGCGATGACGACCAGACAGGCGAGGCCGAGCGCCAGGCCATCGACGAGCGTCGCGCAGGGCGCCAGCAGAGGGGTTACCACCACCGCCTGCCTTGCCAACGGCGGGGTCTGTGCCCAGCGGCCTGCGAGTGTGTTCATGGTGAACCTGCCTCTGTCGCGGTGGCTGCCAGGAGCACTTTGCGGTGTCTGTCGAAGTACTGCTGCGTGCGGCGGACGGCAGCGATGACGGCGTTGGAGGTGATCGTTGCGCCGGATAGCTGATCGAGCTTGCCGCCGTCGCGTTGCAAGGCGAGCTGGGTGCCATCGGTGTTGGCGGTCACGATTAGCGCGCGCAGCCATGCGGAGTCTTGTTGAGCGACCTCGGCACCGAGGCCGGCCGTCTCGGCGTGGGAACGTATCTGTACACCCAGCAGCTCGCCGTTCGGCCGGATGCCGATCAGCAGTTGCAGCTGACCGCTGTAGCTGTCGGCAGCATTGAGCGAAAACAGCAGTGCTGTCGGCGCGCCATGCCAGCGCGCGCGATGGACGGTTGCCATGCCGTCATCGCTGATCAGGCTGTCGGACAGGCGTTGTGTGTCCTGCAGCAGATCGTTGTCGTAAGGCACGCCTGCAAGCAGGACGTGAAACGGCCGCAGTTGCTGTGCTTGCGCTGCGGCGGTCAGGCGCTCCTGCAGCAACTGCTGGATGATGATCGGCAAGGCAGCGGCGAGCAGCGCAACGATGGCCAGCATCGCCGCGGTTTTCCAGCGCGAATCGCGCATGGCATTCATGGCTGCGACCTGCCGTGATGCCCGAAGTGCCGATCAAGCAGCGGCACACAGAGATTCAGGCTCAGCACGGCGAACGCGAATCCGTCCGGATAGTGGCCGTTGCTGCGGATGAGCCAGCACAGCAGGCCGATCCCGCAGCCGTACAGCCAGCGTGCACGTACGGTCAGTGGCGCGGTTACCGGATCGGTGGCGATGAAGAAGGCCCCGAACAGGGTCGCGCCGCCGAGCAGATGAAACAGCGGCGAGGCATGGTGTTCGGTGTCGAATAGCCAGAACAGCGTTGCCGGCACACTCAGGCCCGCGATAACGGCGAGCGGAATCTGCCAGCGGATGGTGCCGCGCCACAGCAGATAGAGACCGCCGGCCAGCCAGGCGCAGGCCAGCGCGGTGCGGGTGCCGGAGGTCGATGACAGTGCCGGCGCGATCTCGCTCAGCGTGTGGTTGAGGTTCAGTTGTGTTCGCAGCAGTTCGAGCGCGGTGGCACTGCTGACCGCATCGATCCCGGATGACCACGGCCACGCTGCGACGGGCCAGTGGTTGATCGCTGCGGGAAACAGCACCAGCAGGCAGACGAAGGCGACCATCGCAGGATTGAACGGATTCTGCCCAAGGCCGCCGTACAGCTGCTTGCAGCCGATGGCGATCGCCGCGCCCAGCAACAGCAGAGGCCAGGGAACGGAGGCGGGAAGGCAGAGGGCCAGCAGCGCGCCGCTGAGCAGGGCGCTGCCGTCACCTTGGATGCGCGCTTGCCGCTTGCCGCGTGCGCGCAGCAGCAGCGTTTCCAGCAACAGCGCAGCGCTTGCCGCGAGAATCAGATTGCGCAGCGGCAGCCAGCCGAACAGCAGGACCGTGACCGCGATGCCGGGCAGCAGCGCCAGCAGCACGTCGAGCATCAGGTGGTCGACGCGACGTCGTGTCATGGGCGCCGAGATCATGGTTGCGGCTTGCCGTCGGTCGGCGCGGTTTTGGCTAGCTTTCTTGCCCTGGCTGCGGCCAGCGCACGGGCAACCGGATCATCGATGGTGGGGGGCGAGGATGCCTGCGCCTCCGGCACCGCGGCTGCGGCCGCGATCAGGGTTGCCGGCTCTGCATTCGCGCGGCTTTTCTTCCGTGCGCGCAGTTGCGCCTTCTCGTCGCGCTGTCGCGCCAGACGTTGAGTACGCGCGTCGTAACGTGCGCGCGCGGCATCGGCCCGTTGCTGCAGGTCGCGCTGTACGCGCAGTTCATGCTTGGCGTCGCGGAAGCCTTGCAGCAGCGGCAGTTCGCTGGGGCAGGCGGTGTCGCACTGGCCGCATTCGATGCAGTCGAACAGGTTCTGCTCTGCCGCTTCCTGGTATTGCTGTCGCTGGGCCTGCTGATGCAGGCGCTGCGGCAGCAGACCTGGCGGGCAGACTTCGGCGCAGGCCCCGCAGCGGATGCAGGCTTTCGTCTCGCTGAGCGCGTCGCTGCCGACGACTTCGGCGGCAGCGAATGCCAGCGGCTGGATCGTCGCCGGAACCATCTCGATGCAATCGACCGGGCAGGGCGCGATGCACAGTTCGCAGCCGGTACATTCGGATTCGATCACGGTGTGCATCTGCTGTGCGGCACCGAGAATCGCATCGACCGGACAGGCGAGGATGCACTTGGTGCAGCCGATGCAGATGGTTTCGTCGATCACGGCGACGGTGTGCAGACGCTTGGCGACGCCGTGCTGCGGATTCAGCGGGATCGGTTCGCGCGCGAGGAGTTGCGCGAGTTGCGCGATGCCGCGTTCGCCGCCGGGTGGACACTGGTTGATGTCCGCATCGCCAGCGACGATCGCTTCCGCATACGGCCTGCAGCCGTCGTAATGGCACTGCTGGCACTGTGTTTGCGGTAGCAGACGGTTGACGCGTTCGACCAGGGGCAAAGGATCGTCGTTGGCGAGGGGCGCAGATTTGGCGGCCGCTGCTTCCGGTGCACGCAGGTGGAACAGTGCAGCGCCGAGCGTGGCCGCAAGCAGGGTGAGGATCAGCAAGGTGGCCAGCATGGTACTCAGCCCGGCCCGCTGAAGCCGAGCAGCGCCAGCAGCATCAGGCCGGCGGTGAGCAGCGCGACCGGCGCACCGCGGAATGCGGGCGGCAACTGCCGCTGATCGATGCGGTCAATCATGGCGGTGTACAGCAACAGCAGGATGCTGAACGCCAGCGCGGTGATTGCCGCATCGGTGACGGCATCGATCCAGTCGGTGGCCGGGCTCAGGATCAGCAGTGAGAGGCCCAGGACCAGGCCATCGCCGGCGCTCAGTGCACAATGTTCAGTGAGCTGCCGCGTGCCGAAACCCATTGCCGTGGCAGCGCCGCGGCAGGCCAGCAGCGCGATGCCGAGCAACAGGATGAACGCGAGCCCGCTGAGCACCTCCAGTCCGGCCGGTTGCAGGAGCTGCTGTCGCAAGGCGCAGAGCAGGGCGCTGGCGAGTGCCAGAGAGCTGGCCAGCAGCATCGCCTGGGCGAACGAATCCCTGAGCGTGGGGCTGCGCGCCGGCTGTGGTGTGGCCAGCGCCGGCCGCAACAGCGCGTGATGAATCAGCACGCCTCCCATGATCGCCGCCAGCAGGGTCTGCATGCTCAGTGCCCCCGATGCTTGCCGCCGCGGCGGCAGTGCGCCGCGACGACGGCCGTGCTCACTTCACCTTCATGCCGGGTTGCGCGCCGTCGTCCGGCGACAGCAGGAACGGGCCGCCGCGCTCGTCGCTGGCGGCCAGCACCATGCCTTCCGACAGGCCGAATTTCATTTTGCGCGGTGCGAGATTGGCCACCATGATGGTCAGGCGGCCGACCAGCGTTTCCGGTGCGTAAGCCGACTTGATGCCGGCAAACACCTGACGCTCGCCCAGCGGGCCGAGATCGAGCTTCAGCCGCAGCAGTTTGTCCGCGCCGTCGACATGTTCGGCACTGGCGATGCGGGCAATGCGCAGATCGATCTTGCCGAAATCCTCGACGCCGATGGTGCTGTCGCCAGCGGGCGCAACGGCGGTTTTGGCGGCAACGGATTCAGCAGGTTTTTTCACGTTCTTCTCAGGCGCTGCGGGCGCCGCTTCCTCGGCGAGCATGGCTTCCACCGCCTTGCTGTCGACGCGAGTGATCAGCGCGCTGTACGGCTGGATCTGGTGGCCCAGCAGCGGCTTGCCGGCATCGGCCCAGCTCAGCGGTTCGATCCCGAGGAAGCGCTCGGCCTGCTCGGCGACCGAGGGCAGTACCGGCTTGAGATAGACGGTGAGCTGGCGGAACAGGTTGAGGAAGGTGGTGCAGACCTGGTGCAGACGCTCGCGCTGTTCCGGGTCCTTGGCCAGCACCCACGGTGCCAGCTTCTGGATCTCGGCATTGGCGTCGTCGGCCATCAGCATGATCTCGCGCATCGCCCCGGCGAAATCGCCCTGGTCATAGAGCTTGCGCAGGTTCTCGGCTTCTGCCGCAAAGTCCTCGAACAGGGTGCGCTCGTGCATCGCCACCGCGAGGTGGCCGTCGAACAGCTTCTCGATGAAGCCGGCGCAGCGGCTGGCGATGTTGACGTACTTGCCGACCAGATCGCTGTTGACGCGGTTGCTGAAGTCCTCGAGATTGAGATCGAGATCATCGACACCGCTGCCGATCTTGGCCGCGAAGTAGTAGCGCAGGAACGCCGGGTTGAGATGATTGAGGTAGGTGCGTGAGCGGATGAAGGTGCCACGCGACTTTGACATCTTGGCGCCGTTGACGGTGAGATAGCCGTTCACGTGCAGCTGGGTCGGCGGGCGGTGGCCGGAGCCATGCAGCATCGCCGGCCAGAACAGGCCGTGGAAATTGATGATGTCCTTGCCGATGAAGTGATGCAGCTCGGCGGTGGAACCAGCCTTCCAGAACTGGTCGAAATCCAGGCCCTGCTGTTTGCACAGGGCGGTGAAGCTGGCCATGTAGCCGATCGGCGCATCGAGCCAGACATAGAAGAACTTGCCCGGTGCATCGGGAATCGGGAAGCCGAAGTAGGGCGCATCGCGCGAGATGTCCCAGTCCTTGAGACCGGCAGCGAACCATTCCTTGAGCTTGGCCTTGACCGAGGGCGCGGCGACCTCGCCGTCCAGCCACTGCTCCAGGAATGACTGGAACTTGCCCAGCTCGAAGAAGTAGTGCTCGGAGTCGCGCAGCACCGGCGTCGCGCCCGAGACCACCGAATGCGGGTTCTTGAGGTCGGTGGGCGAGTAAGCGGCGCCGCAGTTTTCGCAGTTGTCGCCGTACTGGTCGGCGGTGCCGCACTTGGGACATTCGCCCTTGATGTAGCGATCCGGCAGGAACATGTCCTTGACCGGATCGTAGAGCTGCTGGATCGAGCGCCGGGCGATAGCGCCGCCATCGCGCAGACGGGTGTAGATCGTCCCCGCCAGTGCCTCGTTCTCGGGCGAATGGGTGGAATGGTAATGATCGAACTGCACGCCGAAGTCGCGGAAATCGGCCTCGTGCTGACGCTGGATCTCGGCGATGAACGCTTCCGGGCTGACCCCGGACTTTTCGGCGGCCAGCATGATCGGGGTGCCGTGGGCGTCGTCGGCGCAGACGTAGTGCACCGTATGGCCCTGCATGCGCTGGAAGCGCACCCAGATATCGGCCTGGACATAGCCCAGCATGTGGCCCAGATGCGTAGGACCGTTGGCGTAGGGCAGGGCGTTGGTGACGAGAATCGTGCGCGACATTCTGGGAGACCTTGAAGCGATAGGCGTGAATTATCTCACGTCGCTCCCGTCGGGAGGTTTGCCGGCACCGGCGCAATGCCGTTCATCGCCGCGCAGCAACCGCTGACCGCGAGGTGTCGTCAGGCCCCGGCACGCTCGGCGGCTGTAAGCCGCCGCTTACGCGACAGCGACAATTTTCTGGCGCACGGACTGCTTATTCTGCAGCCGCTCGTGAATCTGAGGTTCCGTCAGCGGGCACTCAATATCTTCTTGAGGTCGCCGAAATGCGGGCACTCCTTAGCGCTTTTATCCTGATGCTAGTGGCCGAGACCGCCCTGGCCGCCAGCTGCGAGACGGTGAATTACCGTTGCGAAGCCTCGCTCTCCAGCGCCGTGAGCCGCGCCGGGCGCGCGACCGTGATGGTCCGCATTCCCGGGCACAACCAGTGCACCGGCACCCTGGTGAACAACGTCCGCGGCGACGGACGTCCCTACCTCCTGCTGGCCCGCCACTGCGCTGCCAATGCCACCGACAGTCAGTTGCCGAAACTGGCGCAGACGATGGAGATCAGCTACCGCTACGAAAGCAGCTGCGGCGATACGCAGCCGATCGAGCCGATCGTGACCGTGGGCGCCACCCATCGGGCGGCGTATCGCGATGCCTGGCTGGTCGAGGCGAACGCCGCGCCGCCGATGGAAGCCGATGCCTACATGGCTGGCGTCTACCTGTCGTCGGGCACGCGCCGTGCGTTTGGGGTGCACCACGGCAATGGTCAGGCCAAGCAGTTCGTCGAGCAGCAGATCGTCAGCGGCAACATCGTCCATCTGGTGCTCGGACTGCTCGGTGAAACCCTGCAGACCTGGAAAACCGACCTGCTGCGCGGCTCGACCCCGCATGGCGCCTCCGGCAGCGCGCTGTTCGATGAAAGCGTGCGGGTGGTCGGCCTGCTGTCCGGCGGCAACAGCTGCGCCGGCGATCGCCGTGGCAACGATTATCAGCAGCTCGCGGAAGTCTGGAACGGTGGCGGCAGTGCGGCCAACGGTCTCAGGGCCTGGCTGGACCCGGACCGCGTGGGAGTGCAGAGCATCGCCGGCAGCAGTGCCAAGGGGTTGTCGAACACCACACCGCGTCCTCCGTCGGTGATCGAGGGCGATTTGCCTGCCGCCAATGAAAGCGGTGGCGGTGGCGGCAGTTTCGGCCTGCCGGGTCTGCTGGGCCTGCTGCTGGTGGCCGTTGCAGGGCTGCGGCCGCGATGGCGGCATCGCTGACTTCAACCAACATCATGATTTAGATGGTTTTTCAGCAAGGCCGACAATGGCCTGCTGGTGCCGGGGTTCAGGCGCCATTCAGACAGGGTTCAGATACTCACAGGCCGTCCAGAAAGCGTTCCGGCCAGTGATTGCAGTGATGCCCCGCGAGCTTGCCGCGTTGCGCTGGACCCCAGACCCCTCCCGCTGCCCGGCCGCTGCCGGGCTTTTTTTATGCGCTGCCGGCTGCGTTACATTGGCGTCATGAGCACGCCCAAGAAACCACTCCGCATCGCCCTCGCCATTCCCGGTGCGCAAGCCACCGCTCGCTATCACACCGTGTATGCGCCTTACGACCGCCGGCCCATCGGCGAGGTCGAGGTGGCCGACGCGGCGGCCGTGGAGCAGGCACTGACCACCGCGCACACGCTGTACCGCGATCGCAAGGCCTGGCTGCCGCAGGCACGGCGCATCGAAATCCTCGAACGCATGCAGCAGCTGCTGCGCGAGCGTGCCGAGGTGTTCGCGCTGGAAGCCGCCCGTGAAGGCGGCAAGCCCTTGCTGGACTCGCGGGTGGAGATCACACGGGCGATCGACAGTCTGCGGGTCTGCGTCGATGCGCTGCGCACCCAGGCCGGCGAGGTGATTCCGATGCGGGTCAACGCCGCCTCCGCACAGAGACTGGCGCTGACCCAGACCGAACCGATCGGCGTAGTGGTGGCGATCAGCGCGTTCAATCATCCGGTGAACCTGATCGCGCATCAGGTGGGGCCGGCGCTGGCGGCCGGTTGTCCGGTGATCGTCAAGCCGGCCGGCACCACACCGTTGTCCTGCTTCCGTTTTGTCGAACTGCTGCGGGAAGCCGGCCTGCCCGAGGGCTGGTGCCAACCGCTGCTGACCGAATCCACCGAACTCGCGACGCGGCTGGCGGGCGATCGTCGTGTCGCTTTCCTCAGCTTCATCGGCAGTGCCAAGGTCGGCTGGGGGCTGCGCGCGCAGCTGGCGCCGGGCGCGCGCTGTGCACTGGAGCATGGTGGTGTGGCGCCGGTGATCGTGGCCGCGGATGCCGATCTGGACCTGGCGCTGCCGGCCATCGCCAAGGGCGGCTTCTATCACGCGGGTCAGGTCTGCGTATCGGTGCAACGGGTGTTTGTCGCGCGGGCCCTGCTGTCTCAATTCTGCGAGCGCCTGGTGCAGGCGGCGCAGCAACTGCGCGTGGGTGATCCGACCTTGCCGGAAACCGAGGTCGGGCCGTTGATCGTGCCCGCTGAAATCGCGCGTGTGGACGAATGGGTGCAGGAAGCCGTCAGCGGTGGCGCACAACTGCTCTGCGGCGGCAAGGCGCTGTCGGAGACCTGCTATGCACCGACGGTGCTGTTGCAGCCGCCGGCTGATGCGCGCGTGACCACCTCGGAAGTGTTTGCGCCGGTGATCTGCGTCTACGCCTATGACGACCTGGAAGCGGCGCTGGCCGAGGCCAATCGCCTGCCGTTCGCGTTCCAGGCGGCGGTGTTCACCCGCGATCTCGATACCGCGATGCGGTGCTACAACGGTTTCGATGCCTCGGCGGTGATGGTCAACGATCACACCGCGTTTCGCGTCGACTGGATGCCGTTTGCCGGTCTGCGCGATTCCGGACTCGGTGTCGGCGGTATCGGACATACCCTGCACGATCTGCAGGTGCGGAAACTGCTGGTGATCAAATCGCCTGCACTGAACGGCTGAAGCAACGCGGAGCGCGGCACGGTATTCTGCGGGGGATCAAGAAAAGGACACGGGGCGCGCGACGGCAAGGCTGTCGTGACCCGCACAAAGACTTCGGAGGCATGACCCGCGCAGGCGGTGGCAGGCACCAGAAGCAGAGCGCCGCAGCGTCTGCGGCGTATCGACATCCTGAAAACGAGAGCAATGGGGAAGAGATCATGAAGGTGAAAACAGGTATGCGGATGCTCGCGGCGGCGGTTGCCGGCGCGGCGCTGCTGATGGGGACTGCGGCGCAGGCGCAGGCGATCAAGGACCAGTACATCGTGGTGCTGAAGGCGCCGGCATTGGGCACACCGCAGGCGAATCTGGGCATCGGTGATCTGGCGCGTTCCTTGTTGTCGCAGATCGGTGGCGGCACGGTGCTGGCACAGTACGACCACGCCCTGCTCGGTTTCACCGTGAAGATGACGGCGAATCAGGCCGCACGTCTGTCGCGGCTGCCGCTGGTGCAACTGGTCGAGCAGGATCAGGTGGTCAAGGCCAGCGCCACGCAGACCGGCGCGCCCTGGGGGCTGGATCGCATCGACCAGCGCAATCTGCCGCTGAACGGCAGCTACACCTATCCCGATCAGGCCGGGCAGGGCGTCAACGTCTACATCATCGACACCGGGCTCAACGCCGGTCACGCCGATTTCGTCGGACGTATCGGCAGCGGCCGCAACTTTGCGCCGAATACCGATGGTCTGCTGGGCGGTCTGGTCGGCGGCTTGCTGCCGATCAATCTCGGAGGCCTGCCGATCCTCGGCGGTTTGTTCTCCGGCCCGATCGATGCCGCAGACACCACCGACTGCAACGGCCACGGCACGCACGTTGCCGGCTCCGCCGCAGGCAGCAGCTATGGCGTCGCCAAGAAAGCGACCCTGCACACCGTGCGCGTGCTGGGCTGCAGCGGCAGCGGTTCCAATTCCGGCGTCATCGCCGGCGTCGACTGGGTGACCGCCAATCGCGTGCTGCCGGCGGTGGCCAACATGTCGCTGGGCGGCAGCAATTCCGACGCGCTCGATCAGGCAGTCAAGAACGCAATCGCCCAGGGCGTAACGTTCGTGGTCGCAGCCGGCAACGACAACGCCAATGCCTGCACCGGTTCGCCGAACCGCGTGCCGGAAGCAGTCACCGTTGGTGCCACCACCAACAGCGATGCACGCTCCTCGTTCTCCAACTACGGCGCCTGCGTCGATGTGTTCGCGCCGGGCAGCGACATCCTGTCGGCCTGGATCGGCGGCGGCAACGCCACCAGCACCATCAGCGGCACCTCGATGGCCTCGCCGCATGTAGCCGGCGCGGCAGCGCTGCTGCTGGGCGCCGACAACGGTCTGACGCCAGCGCAGGTCGCCGCTGCACTGGTCGCTAATGCGACCACCGGCGCGGTCAGCAATCCCGGTGCCGGTTCGCCGAACACGCTGCTCTACGTCGGCAACTGAGCGCAACACGCGGGTCCTGAAAAGGCGGGCCTCAGGCTCGCCTTTTTCTTGTTGCGCACGGTCGCGGAGGCGGATTCCAGGGCCGTCGGCCGTGCCCATCATGTAGACTGCGGCCCCGTTTCAGCCTCTGCTTTCAGGGCCAGCCTGCTTACATCATGACCAACTCCGGCGAACGCCTGCTCTCTGTTCTCGACAGCCATATCGACCCGCTGATCGGCCGCGGCCTGGTCGCTGCCGGCGTGGTCAAATCGGCGGCCATCAGCGCCGGGCGCGCGCAGATCGAACTGGAGCTGGGCTTTCCGGCCGATGGCTATCGCGACACCCTGATCGCGGCGGTCAAGGCGCTGCTGCGCGAGACCATGGCAGTCGAGGCCGACGTGCTGGTGACGTGGCGCGTCACCACGCATGCGGTGCAGAAGAACCTGCAAGCGATCCCGCAGATCCGCAACATCATCGCGGTCGCCAGCGGCAAGGGTGGCGTCGGCAAATCCACGGTCGCGGCCAACCTGGCTCTGGCGCTGCAGGCTGAAGGTGCGCGCGTCGGCATGCTCGACGCCGATATCTACGGCCCCAGCCAGCCGCGCATGCTCGGAGTCGATAACGAACGCCCGACCTCGCCGGACGGCAAGCGCATGAATCCGATCGCTGCGCACGGCATCCAGGTGATGAGCATCGGCTTCCTGGTCGGCGACGATCAGCCGATGATCTGGCGCGGTCCGATGGTCACTCAGGCGCTGGCACAACTGCTCAACGAAACCGACTGGGACGATCTCGATTACCTGGTGGTGGATCTGCCGCCCGGCACCGGCGATATCCATCTGTCGCTGGCACAGCGCATCCCGGTCAGCGGTGCGGTGGTGGTGACCACGCCTCAGGACATCGCGCTGCTCGACGCGCGCAAGGGCCTGCAGATGTTCAATCGCGTTGGCGTGCCGGTGCTGGGCATCGTCGAAAACATGGCGGGGCACGTCTGCAGCAACTGCGGCCATCACGAAGCGACCTTCGGTGAAGGCGGCGGTGCGCGGATGGCGCAGCAGTACGGCAGCGAGCTGCTCGGACAATTGCCGCTGGACCTGCAGATCCGCGAACAGGCCGACGGCGGCACGCCAACCGTGCTGGCCGCGCCGCAATCCGACAACGCAGCGCGCTACCGTGCGATCGCACGCCTGGCCGCCGCACGCTTGGCCTATGGCGGCAGCGGTGCCGCCTTCCCCGAGATCAGCATCAGCGACGACTGAGGCTGCGGCCGATAAAATACCCGCCGCAGCCCGACCCCTTTCCGCCCTCAGACGAACTTCACCTAGCCAACGCCATGAGCATCAAAGCCGACAAGTGGATCCGCCGTATGGCCGCACAGGGCATGATCGAACCGTTCGAAGCCGGGCAGGTGCGTCATGTCGACGGCCACAAGATCGTTTCCTACGGCACCTCCAGCTACGGCTACGACGTGCGCTGCGCCAACGAATTCAAGATCTTCACCAACATCAATTCGACCATCGTCGATCCCAAGAACTTCGACGAAAAGTCATTTGTCGACGTGAAGTCGGACGTCTGCATCATCCCGCCCAACTCCTTCGCGCTGGCGCGTACCGTCGAATACTTCCGCATCCCGCGTTCCACGCTGGTGGTCTGCCTCGGCAAGAGCACCTATGCGCGCTGCGGCATCATCGTCAACGTCACGCCGCTGGAGCCGGAATGGGAAGGCC
>JBEBWZ010000072.1:0-17085 GCA_040391865.1 Solimonas flava | reverse complement strand
AATGAAGTGTATATGAACATGATCGTGTGTAGAACTGCAAGGGGCTCCAGCACGACGCTGGGCCATGCGAAAAATCTCACCAGAACAGGCGTTGAGGACCATCATTGCGGAGAACGTTCGTATGGAACGAAGACGCAGGGGGTGGTCCCAGGAAGAACTTGCCGAGAAGGCAGGCCTACATCGGAACTACATCGGCGCGATCGAGCGAGGCGAGGTGAACTTCGGCATCGAGAATGTCGCCAAGCTTGCCGTCGCGCTGCAGATTCAACCGTACGCAATGCTTCAGGAACTGAAGCGGGCTTAAGAAGCGCGGTCTTCACCGCGTCAGAGGCTGGGTAGGGCATTGAGCGCCCGTTTTGGCGACTGATTTCTGCTCGAGAACAGATTAATGAACACCCGATACGCCGGCTCATGTCTGTGCGGCGCGGTCAATTTTGCGTTAACCCCGCAAGCAAGGGCTGAGTCTTGAGGATCAGCAAGTACTTCACTGAACTCGGGCCGGGCGCTACATGCAATGAAATCCATGTGCGGTTGAGTCGCAGCATGGCGCATGCAGAACTATGCCGGCTGCGCAGTGACGTTCTGCGAGGCCTGCTCCAGGCGGCCCAGCGCGGCAAACTCCTCGGCGAGAAAATCGATCAGGCTGCGCACTGACGGCAGCAGTCCGCGACGGGACGGGAACAGCGCGTGGACGATGCCGCTACGCGGCGCCCAATCGGGCAGGACGTTGACCAGATCGCCCTTGAGCAGGTCCTCGCGCACCATCATCGTCGGCAGTTGCACCACGCCGAGCCCCTCAAGGGCGGCGATGCGCAGGGCTACCAGATCGTCGGTGACGTAGCGCGGCTGGTGATGGATGCGCGCAGTCGCGCCACCCGGGCCGTCGAGGCACCAGGCCATTTCATTTTCCGGGCGCTCCCAGTCCAGGCTTGGCAGCTGGCTGAGGTCGGCCGGGCCGGGCGTCTGGGTGAAGGCTTGCAGCAGTCGCGGATGCGCGACCAGGCGCTGATGGCTTTCGCCAAGGACGCGCAGTACCAGGTCGGAATCCTCCAGCGGCGGGAAGCGCACCCGCAGGGCCAGATCGAAGCCTTCGCGGATGACGTCGACGCGCCGGTTGGTGCTTTCCAGCTGCAACTGCACGCGCGGGCAGCGCGCCAGATAGCGTGCGAGCATCTCGCCGACCTGATAGTTGAGCAGCGCCACCGGACAGCTGAGCCGGATCAGGCCCTGCGGCTCGGCGCGGCTGCGTTCGATCATTTCCTGCGCGGCTTCGGCTTCGACCCGCATCGCCACACAGTGACGGTAGTACGCCTGGCCGATGTCGGTGACGGTGAAGCGGCGCGTCGAGCGCTGGATCAGACGCACCCCCAGACGTTCCTCCAGCGCGGCGATACGGCGGCTGAGCTTGGATTTGGGCATGCCCAGCGCGCGGCCGGCCGCTGCGAAGCCGCCGTGCTCAACCACCAGGGTGAAGTAATACAGATCGTTGAGGTCCTGCACGGGGCGCTCATCGTTCCTTATTCGGGACTTTGATGCCCAATAATGCCATCTACCGAGGGGATTGTTGCTCCCATATCTTGTCTGCATCGCAGTCGATATGGAGAGAGGCACATGAAGCAGATCCTCGGCAGTTACACCAGCCCCCGCGGACACTGGGTTGGCGATGGCTTTCCGGTGCGCAGCCTGTTCACGCACCAGAGCCACGGCCAGAGCCTTAGCCCGTTTCTGCTGCTCGACTACGCCGGTCCGGAAGCGTTTACGCCGACCTCGCTGCGGCGTGGCGTGGGTGCGCATCCGCATCGCGGTTTCGAGACGGTGACCATCGTCTATCAGGGCGAGGTCGAGCACCGCGACTCCACCGGCCAGGGCGGCGTGATCGGTCCCGGCGACGTTCAGTGGATGACCGCCGGTGCCGGCATCGTGCACGAGGAGTTTCATTCCTCGGCCTTTGCGGCGACGGGCGGCGCGCTGGAGATGGTGCAGCTGTGGGTGAATCTGCCGGCCAGGGACAAGATGACCGCACCCGGCTATCAGGCGATTGTCGATCGCGAGATTCCGGTGGTGGCGCTGCCGGACTCTGCGGGCACGGTGCGGGTGATTGCCGGCGACTACGCGGGGCAGCGCGGACCGGCGCGGACCTTCTCGCCGATCAACGTCTGGGATCTGCGGATCAAGGCGGGGGCTCGCGTGTCCTTGCCGGTGCCGGAGGGGCATGGTGCGCAGCTGGTGGTGCTGCACGGCACAGTGCAGGTGAACGACCGCGACATCCTGCGCGATGCGCAGTGGTCGGCGCTGGATCGCGCTGGCGATGAGGTGGTGGTCGAAGCCAACAACGATGCCACGGTGCTGTTGCTCAGCGGCGAGCCACTCGACGAGCCGATTGCCGCCTATGGTCCGTTTGTGATGAACACGCAGGCGCAGCTGGCCGAAGCGTTCGAGGACTACAACAGCGGTCGCTTCGGCAAGGTCTCATCCTGAGTGCTGCTCACGCCGGCGGTGTCGTTCGCAACATCGCCGGCATGTGGCTGGCTGTGCAGTGAGGGTGGCGATCAGTTGCTGCTGATCGCAGCGGGGAGTGCGGTGTCGACCGCGCGTGCCTGCTGAGGCGCAGAGCCGGATGGCGCGGCCACGCCGTCGGGGCCGTTGTCCAGCTCGCGGCGCAGATGCGACAGGTCCAATTCCTTCTCCCACTTCGAGACCACGATGGTGGCGACGCCGTTGCCGATGAAGTTGGTCAGCGCGCGTGCTTCACTCATGAAGCGGTCGATGCCGAGAATCAGCGCCAGGCCGGCTACCGGCACCGCCGGCACCACGGTGAGCGTTGCCGCCAGGGTGATGAAGCCGGCACCGGTCACGCCCGATGCACCCTTCGAGGTCAGCATCGCCACCAGCAGCAGGGTCAGTTCCTGGGTCAGTGTCAGCTCCACATTCAACGCCTGTGCGACGAAGATCGCCGCCATGGTCAGATAGATGTTGGTGCCGTCGAGATTGAACGAGTAGCCGCTGGGCACCACCAGACCGACCACGGCCTTGGGGCAGCCCAGCCGTTCGAGCTTCTGCATCAGCGGCACCAGCGCGGACTCCGAGGAGGAGGTGCCGAGCACCAGCAGCAGTTCCTCGCGGATGTAGCGCATGAATTTGAGGATCGAGAATCCGGTGAGTCGCGCGATGGCGCCGAGCACCAGCAATACGAACAGGGCGCAGGTCAGATAGAAGCTGCCCATCAGCTTCATCAGCGGACCCAGGCTTTCGAGGCCGTACTTGCCGATGGTGAACGCCATCGCGCCGCCGGCACCGATCGGCGCCAGCTGCATCACCATGCCGATCATCTTGAAGAACACCTGCGACAGCGATTCCATGAAGCCGATGACCGGCTTGCCGGCGTCACCGAGCTTGGTCATCGCGAAGCCGAACAGCAGCGCCAGCAGCAATACCTGCAGCAGATCGCCCTGGCCGGTGAAGGCGTTGAGAAAGGTATCGGGGATGATGTTGAGCAGGAACTGTACGGTGGACTGCTGCTCCGCCATGCGCGCGTAGCCTTCGACCGCCGCGGCGTCGAGGGTCGAGGGATCGACGTTGAAGCCGGCGCCGGGCTTCAGCACGTTGACCACCAGCAGGCCGATCGCCAGTGCGATGGTCGAGACGATCTCGAAATACAGCAGCGCCTTGGCGCCCACGCGGCCGACCTTCTTGGCATCGGCGGCACCGGCTACGCCGAGCACCACCGTGAGAAAGATCACCGGCGCGATCAGCATCTTGATCAGCGAGATGAAGCCATCGCCCAGCGGTTTCAGATGCACCGCGATATCGGGAGCGTAATGGCCCAGCGTGGCGCCGGCGATGATCGCCGCCAGCACCCACAGGTACAGGCGCGAGCCTTTCTTTATGGTCATGATCCGCTGTCCTCTGCCAATGGGCACAGCGGCAGAATGTCAGCGCCGGTGACGCTTTCCAATAACACCTTAGCGCTAGGTGTGGCGCGGTCGCGGTCGGTGAGCGCCTAGAATGCTCCGGTATCCACGATCCGAGGTCATCGATGCGGAGTTCGATCGGCAGCCATGCGGCGCAGTACCGGCGAACGGTGGCGTGGACGCTGTTGCTGATCGGCAGCACGCTGCTCGCCGCCTGGGGTGCCGGCAAGCTGGTCGAAGCGCGCAGCCTGCGTCAGGAAGGCGCAGCCGCGCGTGAGAAGCTGGCGCTGCACGCCGCCGCGCTGCGCGGCTATATCGACCGCTATCGCACCTTGCCGGCGGTGCTGGCGCTGGACCCGGAACTGCGCGCGGCGCTGGCGCAACCGCTGAGCCCGGCGCTGCAGGCGCGGCTCAATCGCAGGCTGGAGACCGTCAATGGCGTCACACAGTCGTCGACGCTGACCCTGATCGACCGCGAGGGTCGCGGCATTGCCGCCAGCAACTGGCGGCTGCCGACCAGCAATGTCGGCTACGACTACGCGTTCCGCCCGTATTTCCAGAGTGCGATCACGCAGGGCAGCGGTCGCTTCTATGCCGTCGGCGCAACCACCGGCATGGCGGGTTATTTCCTGTCGGAAGCGATCCACGGCGACGATGGCCAGCCGCTGGGCGTGATCGTGATCAAGCTCGATCTGCTGGGGATCGAGACGCAATGGCTGGCCGGTCGCGACATCATCCTGATCAGCGATGAACATGATGTGGTGATCCTCGCCAATCGTGAGCCCTGGCATTACCGCGAATTGCGCACGCTGGGCACCGAGGAACTGACCGAGATCGAACGCACGCGCCAGTACAGCGCGCAGCCCCTGCTGCCGCTGCCGGTGCGTGTGCAGCAGGTGCTGGACGACGGCGGGCGCCTGGTGCGGATCGACGATCCACGGCTGCGCGCCGGCACCCGCAGCGAATGGCTGTGGCAGACCTATGCATTGCCATCCGAGGCCTGGACGCTGCACCTGCTGCGCGATCCGGCTGCGGCGCGGACCACGGCGGAGGTCGCCGGGCTGGCGGCGGGCGGCGTCTGGCTGGCGATGAATCTGCTGGGCCTGTTCGTGCAGGGGCGGATGCGCCTGGCGCGACTGCGCAAGCGCGGCCGCGAGGAACTGGAGCAGATGGTCAAGCAGCACGCCTCGGCACTGCGCACCGCCGAGGATGGCGTGGTCGAAGCAGCGCGAAAGGCTGCGCTGGGGCTCAGTCCCAGTCTCGAGCATCTGCCGCAGGGTGTCAGTGTGGTCGATGCCAATCTGCGGCTGCTGGCCTGGAATCGCCGCTATGTCGATTACTTCCGTTATCCGCAGGAGCTGATGCAGATCGGGCGTCCGATCGAAGACCTGTTCCGTTACAACGCCGAGCGCGGACTGTTCGGCGGCGACGATCCGCCGGCCGCGATCGCCAAGCGCCTGGAGCATCTGCGCGCCGCGACGCCCTATCTGCACGAGCGCGAGCGGCCGGACGGCACGGTGCTGGAGATCCGCGGCAATCCGGTGCCGGGCGGCGGCTTTGTCACCAGCTACGCCGATATCACCGCCTACAAGAACGCGGCGCGTGAGTTGCGCACCCTGGCGACCTCGCTGGAACTGCGCGTGGCCGAGCGCACCCACGATCTGCAGGCCGCCAAGGCCGAGGCGGAGCGCGCCAATCGCTACAAGACGCGATTCGTTGCAGCGGCGGTGCACGATCTGCTGCAGCCGCTGAACGCGGCGCGGATGTTCGTCTCGGCGCTGCGGGACCGCATGTCCGGCAGTGAGGCGAAGGCGCTGGCGGACAATGTCGAGGGCGCGCTGACTGCACAGGACGAGATTCTCGGCAGCCTGCTCGATATCTCGCGGCTGGAGTCGGGCACGCTGGAAATCCGTCGTCGCCATCTGGCCCTGGGGCCGATGCTGGAATCGCTGGCGCGCGAGGTCGGGGTGCTGGCGCAGGCCAAGGGCCTGCAACTGCGCTATCACCCGACGCAGGTGGTGGTCGACAGCGATGAAGCGCTGCTGCGCCGTATCCTGCAGAACTTCCTCAGCAACGCCCTGCGCTATACCGCGCGCGGCGGCATCCTGCTGGGGGTGCGCCGCGAACGGGGAGCGGTACGCATCGAGGTCTGGGACAGCGGCCCCGGCATTCCCGAAGAACAGCACACGGTGATCTTCGAGGAATTCCGCCGACTCGATTCCGGTGGCGATCTGAATGAACGCGGTGCGGGTCTGGGATTGGCGATCGTGGAGCGCATCGCACGCTTGCTGGGACACCGGATCTCGCTGCGTTCCTGGCCGGGGCGCGGCAGTGTCTTTGCCGTGACCGTGCCGCTGGGCGATGCCGCTGCGATCGCGGTCAGCGAGCCGCCACCGCCGACGGCTGGTGATTCGCTGCTGCGCGGACGGGTGATCTGGTGCCTCGACGATGATCCGCGCGTGGGCGAGGGCACCCGTGCCCTGCTGAGCGGCTGGGGTTGCCGCCCGGTGATCGTGCGCAGCGCCGAGGAGGCACTGCAGCTGGCACTGCCCGATGCGGTCCCCGATCTGCTGTTGCTCGACTATCGGCTGGGCGATGCTCTGGGGCCGGATGTGGCGCTGGCGCTGTTCGAGCGCTGGGGTCGGTCGGTTCCGGTGATCGTGATCTCTGCCGACCGCGATGCCGAGTTGCGCGAGCGTGCGCGTGCGGCGGGCTGGGGTTTTCTGCCCAAGCCGATCCGGCCGGCGGCGCTGCGTGCGCTGATGACGCAGATGTTGATGCGGGTGGCTTAGGTGGCGTGGTGCTTGAAGCCGCAGCCTAGGGTGCCGTGTCCCTCGCTCTATTCAACTACCCGTTCATGTCGAGTATCCGACGAAGTCGGATGTATCGAGACACGCAGCGCAGCTGGTTTTGCTGCCAGTCCCTCGATACACCGCACTGCGTGCGGCAGTGCGTAGCCTCCCAGTGGGACTGGGGACGAACGGAGTTGGGTTATCCCTTTCAATCATCTTTACGGCCGCTCCCGCGCCGGCACCCGCGTCTCCAGCGCTGCAGGGCTGTAGCCCGTCGAGAAGGTACAGCCGTTGCCGAACTGCGCCTGGAACGCCTGGCAGCGCTGCGCAACGCGGGTAGGCGTGGGCTTCACGCCAGCTTCGACCCAGTCCAGCAGCGAGGCGACCAGGGCCGGGTAGGTGGGGTCGCTGATGTAGCTGTGCGTGCCGCTGGTGGTGAAGGTCTGCACCAGCCGATCCGCGCTGCCGCCGCTCGCCATGACGCTCCTGAAGTACGCATCCAGCTCCACGAACGCGGTGGGATCTTCGATCCATTTCACGGTCAGTACCGGCACCGGGATCTGCCCGGTAGGGTCGCTGTCGTCGCCGAAGCGCTGTACGGCCAATGGGTCAGCCCGATAACGGCGCACGCCGGCATTGAGCGCGGGGTCGTTGTCCGAGCCGTTGTACTGCGCACCGATGTTGCCGAACGGGCTGGCACCCGTGGTGCGGTAGCTGGACACATCCTGGAAATGGAAGGTGGCCCACTCCAGGTGCGACTGGATCGACCGCGCCGGAATCCGGATCACGCGCTCGATGGTGTCGAGCTTGCGCTGCTGTTCCGCCGTTCGCTGTGCCGCGGTCTTGTCCAGGCCCAGGCACTCCGACGTGCGTGCGCTGAGACTGGCCCGCGTCATCGTGGCGCCGGCGGGCAGGCCGATGTTCAGGTCATAGGCCGGCTCGCTGGGGCGCGGATGGTTGTTGCACAGGTACTGATAGACCACGCGCAGGTCGAGGCGAAAATCGTAGGAGCGTGTGCCGCCCGCCAGCACGCCGCTGGTCAGCAGCACGCCGTCATAGGGTTGGACGCCGACGGTTTCCGCGGTGAACATCTCGGCGGCTTTCACTGCCACGCCCGCACCCCAGGACTGGCCGTGCAGGATCGTGCGCCGCGGCTTGCCGACATAGGTGTTGAAGATCGTGCGCAGCGCTTCGGTGTCTTCCGCTGCGGCGCGCACTTCGATGCCACCCTGACGGAAGGAGGAACCGGCCCAGGCGTAACCGGCCTTCACCATGATCGCCCAGCGCGTCAGATCTTCTACCGGGCGATCGGCCGTGGGGTCGGCGAGCGACGGGCCGCCGTGCGCATGCAGGATCAGGCCGCCGCTCCAGTCCTTGGGGACGGCGATCAGGTAGTACGCGCCCAGCGCATCCTGGCCGGCGAGGCAGCGCGCGGTCGAGGGGATCGCCGAGGGGCAGGCCACAGCCCGCGGCTGTGCGCTGTCGCTTGGCGGGTTGCCGTCACCACCACCACCACCACCACCACCGCAGGCCGCGAGCAGCAGCGCCGCGCTGAGCATCCAGGGAATACGTAAATCGCTGCTGCGCATTGCGGTGTCTCCGAAAAATCTTGAGGGATCGGCGTGCGGGAGCCGAATCCGGGCAAGGCATTGCCGATGACGCGGCAAGTCGGGGCCGCGCCGCTGTGAGAGCGGGTGGGTTACATCAGGTGGCTTGAGTCAAACCGCCTGCGGTGCATCCGGCATTGCATCCGGCTCCAGCGAGCGCACCAGCAGCGCCGCCTGTGTGCGGCTGTGGCATTCCAGCTTGCGCAGGATGGCGGTCACGTGAACCTTCACCGTGTTCTCGGCCAGGCCGAGTTCGTAGGCGATCTGCTTGTTCAGCAAGCCGTCGGCCATGCACATCAGCACGCGCACCTGCTGCGGTGTGAGCTGTGCAAGCTTGGCGGCAAGGGCGGCATCTTCCTCGCTATTCTCCGCGGCCTGCTGCGGAAACCAGACGTCGCCGGCCATCACCGTCTGTACCGCTTCGAGCATGCGGCTCACCGGCGCCGATTTGGGTACGAAGCCGGCGGCACCGAACTGCTGCGCGCGACGGATGGTGCGCGGATGATCGTTGGACGAGATCACGATCACCGGCACCTCGGGTCGCTCGCCGCGCAGGAACACCAGCGACGAGAAGCCGCGCGCGCCCGGCATGTTGAGATCGAGCAGCACCAGGTCGATGTCGGCGTGTGCATGCACCGCTTCCTCCAGCGAGCGCAGGCTGGAGGCTTCCACCGGGGCCTGCTCGGGCGTCAGCTCGCGCAAGGCATGAACCACCGCGGTGCGGAACAGCGGATGATCGTCGGCGATGACCAGTTTCATGCGGCTCAATTCCGGATCAAGCGAAGCGTCCTTGTTGCACGGATGAAGGCAGGGCGCAAGCTGCGCCCTGCCGTCGCTCATGGTCTCCGCTGTGTTCAGTTCAGCACGCCCAGTTCGAAGGCCGGCGCGCCGCTGGCCGGAATGAAACCGAGGATGCCACCGTTGGACAGCAGCGAGCCGCTGAGCGCGCCGGTCGCTTCGAGCACGCCGGCCACCGGTGCGCCGTAGGTCAGCGTGGCCGCCACTGCATTGCGGCTGTAGTCGGTGCCGGTGAGCGTGGCCGCGGCGTTGCTGCCGTCGCTGTCGATGATGGCGTAGCTGCCGTCGAAAGCGGGCGGCGGTGGCGTCGTGTTCGGCGCCTGCGGCTGCGGCGTGTACAGGCGCATGCCGTAGCTGGTGGCCGATTCACGCACCAGGTGCAGCGGCACGGATTTCTCGTTGGTGCCGCTGCCGACCAGACCGATGATCATCGAGCCGCTGAGTGTGCCGCCGGTGGTGGCGGCGTTGGTGCCCGGCGTGATGTAGAGGTCGAAGGCGTCGCGCGCTGCCACGTAGGTGATGTAACCGCGTACGGTGACGGCGCAGCCCGCCGCATAGACGATGAAGCGGCTGGTGACGGGGTCTCGGCACAGCTGATAGCTGCCGGCATTGCGCAGGCGGCCGGAGCCGGCGTAGCTCTGCTGCGCGGTGCCGTCGGACTGCACGCCGATCAGGTTGTGGATCTCCGCGACCGGATTGAACACCGCCGGATCGGCGGCATTGTTCCAGGTGTTGCGGAACGCCAGCAGCGCCGCGAACGCGCTGCCGCTGGGCGCATTGATGCCGCCCTGCAGCACGCCGTTGGGTGCAAGCGTGAACACTGCGCCGGACTCATCGCTGCTGTAGGCGCATTCCTGCTGCAGCGGCGTCAGGGTGCCGCTGCGCGTGGTGCCGGCGGTGCGCTGCAGGCTGGCGTCGATCGTGATCGTGTACGCCATCGTGGACGGGTCCAGCGAGACGGTCAGCTCTTCGCCCCAGGTGTTGCCGCCCTTGTAGCTGGTCTGCGCTACCGGCAGATGGCTGCAGACCGTTGGGTCGGGATTGCCCGGATCGACCGGGCCACCGCCGCCGAGGGCGTCGTTCTTGCTGTCGATACAGCCCTGCAGCAGCAGGGCGAGGCTGGCGGCGGCGACGACCGGCAGCGTCTTGTTGCCGATGCCGTGCAGCGCGCGGATGGAAGTTTTCATGAGTGATCTCCTGGAGTGCCGTTGCGCAAGCGCGGCCTAGAATGAAATCTGCGCGCGCAGACCGATGGAATTGCCGTCGTCGACACCCTGATAACTGCCGACCTTGTTGTCGGTCTTCCAGTCGACGTAGTTCAGCATCAGCCGCGTCCAGTCGTTCAGATACCAGTTGACGCCGAGGGTGGTGCGCTCGCCATAGCCACCACGCGGCGCATCGCGGAAATCGTATTCGTCGTAACGCACCGCGAGTTCGAACGCGCCGTAGCCGCCGTCGGTGACCGGGCGCAGGACGCGGGTGGTGCCCCAGACGCCGGAGCGCGAGGAGAAGCCGGGTTTTTCGCCGGTGATCAGCCAGCCGGCCGAGAACGAGTTGGCGTCGCGATCGATGCGGTCGTTGGCCTTCGAGGCGATGCGGCGTTCGGTGTACTCGCCAAAGGCCCAGAAGTTGCGATAGACGCCGCCTAGTTCGAAGCCGTAGGCCTCGTCACGCGTCGGGTCGGCAATCGAGCTGGCCGAAACGCGCAGGTTGTCGTTGAAGTTCTGACCGATGCGCGGCGTGTTGTTGATGCTCGCCACGTCCTGCCCGAGCTTCTCGTAGTAGTACCAGCTGCCGACATGCGCAAAACCCTGAGGCGCCTTGATCGGGTTCCAGTGCGCGCGCACCGAGTACGCGATCGAATCGTCGGCGGCGCCGGCGTTGTCGAGATTGTCGCCGCTGATGCTGAGGCCGAGATGCCAGTTGGCGCCGTAGGTCTTCCAGAACACGCCGAGACCGTAATAGCCGTTGACCGCTGCGCCGACCGACGCCACGGCATTGCGCTCCATGAACGGCTGCCGCGACAGCGTGCCGGAGCCATCGATGCTGCGGTCCTTCAGCTTGTTGCCGACGAACACTTCCATCGGCATGCCGAGACTGCGCCAGCCATAGCTGATCCAGGCGTCCTTGACCGAGGTCGATTGATCGGCGAAATCGACGTCGATCTTGTAACGCATCTTGCCCATGCCGCCTTCCGCGCCGAGACGCGCGGCGCGCATTTCGGTGCCGCTGATGTTGCGGGCGTCGAAACCGGAACCGCTGGTGGTCGAAGCGTCGAATACCACACGGCCGCGCGGGCGGAAGCTGAAGAAATTGTCGCTGCTGCGGAACAGCGGTGCACCGCGGCGCCAGTTGGGGCCGCTACTGCTGCCACTCGAAGCGAGCTGCGCCTGCAGTTCATCGAGCAGGGCCTGATCGACATCGTCGCCGTCGAAGTCCGTCGTGGCGGCGTCGGACGTGGCAACGCTGCTGGTGGCGGGCTTCGCCTCCAGCGCGCCGAGACGCTGTTTCAGCGCTTCGATCTGTGCGTTCTGTTGCTCGATCAGGCGCAGCAGCGCCGCGTTCGAGCTGTCGGTATCGGCGGCCAGCGCCGAGGTCGATAGCGCGAGCAGGCTGGCGCCAATGACGCCGACGATCGCGGTCTTGTGAAAGGGAATCATCCGTCGTTCTCCTGAAAAATGATGGCGCTGCTTCTAGTTTTCCGAGGGGTTGGCTGCGGGCGGCTGCGGCGTGACGCGGCTGCCACCCATGAATCCGCGCTGCCGTGCCCAACTGGCAAACAGGCGCGGCCAGGCGGCGACCGGAGAGCCGGTCTGCCCGAGCCCCCAGCTATGGCCACCGGTTTCGAACACGTGCAGTTCCGCGGGTACCGATTGCGCTCGCAGCGCATCGAACATCGCCAGGCTATGGCCGACATCGACGATCGGATCGTCGGCGGCATGCGCGATGAACGCCGGGGCGGTGACACCGCGCGCGACATGCTGTTCGGCGGAGTAGGCGGCGACCGCGTCCTTCTGGGTGCTCAGTTCGCGCTTGCTGCGCGTGGCGTCCAGCGGTGCTTTCAGCGAGATCACCGGATAGATCAGTGCCATGAATGCCGGGCGCGCCGACAGCTGGTCCAGCGCTTCCGTGGGCGTGTAGAACGCGGTGTCATAGCGGCTGCCCAGCACCGCAGCGAGATTGCCGCCGGCCGACATGCCGAGGACGCCGATCTTTTCAGGGTCGATACCGAACTCGTCGGCGCGGGCGCGCAGCATGCGCAGCGCACGCTGACCGTCCTGGAACGGCGCTACTGCCGGCCAACCGTCACCGGGCAGGCGGTAATACAGCACGGCGGCGGTCACGCCCGTGGCCGCCAGCCACTTGGCGACCGGCTGGCTGCCACGGCCGATCTGGATGCGGAAATAGCCACCGCCGCCGGCGATCAGCACCGCCGTGCCATTGGGCTTGGCCGCGCGGTAGATCTCCATCCGCGGCTGCCCGATGTTGGACACCGCGCCGGCCGCCGTGCCATCGCGGCCGACCTGCTCGGGCCCGCGGATCGGGGAATCGGCCAGCATCGCATCCGGCCAGAGCGGGATCACCGTCGGGGCGGCCGATTGCGCCTGCGCGCCGCCGGCAAACAGCAGGCAGACAAGGACACTCCATAGACTCCAGCGAACGCGCATCGGTATTCTCCTGACTTCACCCGGCGGTGGCGGTATCCGCCATCGACACCAAGCGGGCGGATTGGCCACGCTGACGTTGTACCCCCTGGCGCCTGAACCTCAAATAACACCTTGGTGTTAGCTGCTGCCGGGAGCTGGTGCGAGCATCGTCGGTGTGGCGACGGCCAACCACACCGGATCACCTGCCAATACGGAGAGCACGATGGCTTATGCCTTGTTGATTCTTGAAGTGCGCGAACAGCGCGTTGCACGCAGCGAAGCGCAGGGCCAGGAGGCCTATCGGCAGATGATCCGGTTCCAGAACGAGCTGCAGACGCGTGGTGTGCTGCTGGCCGCCGAGGCGCTGAAGACCGAGGCGCAGCGGGTCAGCATCGAGGCGCCGTCGCGTCGCCGCATGGTCGACGGTCCGTTCTCCGAGGCCAAGGAACTGGTCGGCGGATTCTTCCTGCTCGATTGCGACACCGAGGAGGCGCAGGAGATCGCGCTGCAATGTCCGGCGGCGGAGTGGGCGACGGTCGAGCTGCGCGAAGTGGGTCCGTGCTACCAGAACTGAGCGCCGCGACATGGATTCCCTGACCCAGATTGCACTCGGCGCCGCTGTCGGCGTCGCCGTCATGGGGCGCCGCACCACGGTGACGCGCGCGGCGCTCTGGGGCGCTGTCTGCGGCACGCTACCGGATCTCGATGCGCTGATCAATCACGGCGATCCGGTGCGCAACATGACCCTGCATCGCGGCGAGAGTCATGCCCTGTTCTATCTGCTGCTGATCGCGCCGCTGATTGCCGCCGCGATCACGCGCATTCATCGCGAAGGACAGCATTTCCGCCGTTGGTGGCTCGCGGTGACGCTGGTGCTGATCACGCATCCGCTGCTCGATGTAATGACCATCTACGGCACGCAGCTGGGCCTGCCGTTCTCCAATTACCCGTTTGGCGTCGGCAGCATCTTCATCATCGATCCGCTCTATACCGTGCCGCTGGCGGTCGGCGTGATCGCGGCGCTGCGCTGGCGCAACCCGCGCGGACTACGCTGGAATCACCTCGGCTTGCTGCTCAGTTCGCTGTATCTGGTCTGGGGCGTGGCGCAGCAGCAGGCAGTGCAGCGCGTCGCCGAAAAACAGCTGCAGGCGCAGGGGGTGACCGTGGAGCGCACGCTGGTCGGACCCACCGCCTTCAACAGCCTGCTGTGGCGCATTGTGGTGATGACACCGGATGCGTATCTCGAAGGCTACCGCTCGATCTTCGACGGCGATGCGGCGATCGAGTTTGCCTCGTACCCGCAGCATCGCGAGTGGTATCAGCCGCTGCGCGAACACGATCCGGTGCGGCGCGTCGCTGCATTCAGCCACGATTTTTTCGAGATGAGCGAACGCGACGGCCAGATCCGCATCAGCGACCTGCGCATGGGGCAGGCGCCGTACTACTTCTTCACCTTTGTGGTCGGCGAGCGCGACCCGCATGGCGAAATACAGCCCGTGTTTCCGCCCGTTTCCGTCGGCGAGCGTCCGCAGGCAGGGCCGGTGCTGCGCTGGATGTGGCAGCGACTCCGCGATCCGGCTCTGCCGCTGCCACGCGTGGAGACGGCAGATGTTCCAAGGTCTGGCGCCGGGAATGCGGCGCATGTCCGCTACGGGCGAACAGAGTGACGGCTCGTCACGCGGAGGGCCAGTAGTCGGCGTCCGAGGTGGCGCGCGCGCCGTAGATGGCTTGCCCCACGCGCACGACCGTAGCGCCTTCCTCGATCGCAATTTCGTAGTCGCCGGACATGCCCATCGACAGCTCTTCAAGTCCGATCCCGTCCGGTGCTTCCTGGCGCAGCCGGTCCCGCAGGTCGCGCAACCGCACGAAGCACTGGCGCACGCGTGCCGCCTCGACCGACAGCAGCGCAAGCGTCATCAGGCCCCGCACCCTCAGCGCAGGAAATGCCGACAGCGCGTGAAGAAATGCGGCCACCTCGTCCGGTGGCAGACCGTACTTGCTGGCTTCACCCGAGGTGTTGACCTGCACGAACACCTCCAGCGCGCGGCCTTCAGCCTGCAGGCGTCGCTCCAGAGCCTCTGCGACGCGCAGGTTGTCCAGTGCCTGGAATTCGCTGGCGAAACGCGCCACCAGCTTGGCCTTGTTGGTCTGCAGATGACCGATGATCGACCAGCGCAGATCGGACAGGTCCGCCATCGCCTCCCATTTCCGATGCGCCTCCTGCGGCTTGTTCTCGCCCAGCAGGCGGCAACCGGCGGCGTAGGACAGGCGGATGCTCTGCTCGCTCTTGGTCTTGCTCACGGGCAGCAGGCGCACCTGTGCCGGATCGCGCCCGACGCGGCGACATGCCGCCGCGATTCGTGCCTGCACCGCCTCGATGTTGCGGCGAAAGTCCGCCACTGATTCCGCCTGCGGCCAGCGACCATGCTGGTCATGCAAGGTGGATGTTTCCAAGAAAATCTCTCCTTCACTGCGTCAATCAGCTGCCAGGCCTTGCGGCTGGTGCAGGGCTTGGACTTGTCGCCACGAGAACGGGCGCGGGCTCAATCGCAGTTCTGCAACTCGATGATCGCGAAGCCGCTTTGATTGATCTCGGACTCTACCGGGGGCGGGGCCAGTTCGGTATGGCAGAAACGGCACTCCCGTGAATCCAGGGTATCGGCCGGGATTCCCTTGGCCTGCAGGTAGCGACGGCCGTGTGCCAGCACGACACTTCGCGCAGTGTCCGGCTCCCGGTCGCGCACGAGGATGTCGAAGTGCATCCTGCGGCCATCGGGCCGAAGCACATAGGTGTCAAAAACGGCAATTTTCATGGTGTATTCCTGCTTGAGTGGGTGTCCTGGCGCCGGCACATGCCGGACCGCAGGCATGGCCGGCATCGCGTGTGCCCGCAAGCGAAGGCGAGCGGTTTTCCTGGGTGTTCACGCGAGACCGGTCGATCTTCTGAAAAGTGTCGGACTGCAGCGGCGGACAGCCACCGACGAGCACGGTCTAGCGATTGACCTTGCCGGGCAGCGACAGGTCGCCGGATGCGACCTTGAACACCTTGGCGACGCACAGCAGTGGGCTGTGCACGCTCGCGTTGATACGCAGCGCTGCCGTGACGCCATCGAAAGCGCCCGTCTCCAGCACGCCGATGTCATCGAACGGCACGCGTACTTCGACGGTCTCGCTCCTGAATGTCGGCGTCCAGCCCGGGCTGTCGATCAGGATCGGCAGACCCGGCCAGGTCTTGGGCAGCGGCGGGGTGGTGCCTTCCGGAATGTCCACCACTTTCAACGCGTCCTTGCCGCAGGCCGCGTCCGGCTGCAGCACCACCCAATGCGAGTGCCAGAGGTCCCCATCGTTATCCAGCATGCCGTCGCCGTTTTCGTCGAACAGCGGCGTATCGTCGAAGTCGGGATGGGCGGTGACCGCGAAGGCCAGAATGCCCGCCCGCGGCGCGAAGCCGATCACGGATGGGTCAAGGCTGGTGGGCCAGACATACGAGAACACCGAGCTGCCGGCGAGGCGGCCGGATTGGGTGGGGCGGACGCTCCCGGCCTTGCCGGACACCGCCATGTGGAACACGGCGACCTTGCCTTCGGTGGAAATCCTGGTGTGCACGATGTCGAAAGGCGCCTGGACAGCGTTGCCGGCCTTGGTGGCAATGCCGCCGCGATGATCGGCGTCGTGTGCGAATGCGACTCCTGCGCAAGCCGTCAGCAGCGAGGCGAGGACGAGGGGGAATTTCAGGGTTTTCATGATCAGCCCGTTCTCAGTAGTGCTCTGGTGCGGGGCAGTATGGGTGCGCTGAATGTATGATTGGGATCAATCTGTTCATGAAACGCACCAGTTAGTACATTAAATGCAGGCCTTGCCTTCCATCGATCGTCTATCGGGCGTCCTCGAGCGGTTTCGGGTGCGGGCGCAGTTGCATCACTCCGGGATGCTGTGCGGACTGAACCATTTCGACGCCTGCAAGGGACATGGTTACTTGCATGTGCTGCGCCGTGGTCGACTGGAGGTGAGTCACCCCGGTGCGCGCGAGCTGCCGCGTGTGATGTGCTTCGATGAACCGACGCTGCTGCTGTATCCGCGTCCGTTCACGCATCGTTTTCACAATCCGCCGGTGGAGGGTTCCGATTTCACCTGCGCACGACTGGATTTCGACGGCGGCTCGTACAACCCCCTCGCGCGGGCGCTGCCCCAGTTGATCGCATTGCCATTGGCACGCGTGTCCGGGCTGGATTTGTCGCTGGAACTGCTGTTCGCGGAAACCGATCGGGTGCGTTGCGGCCAGCGGCTGCAGGTCGACCACCAGCTGGGCTTCTTCCGCGTCCTGCGCCAG
>JBEBWZ010000071.1:0-17247 GCA_040391865.1 Solimonas flava | reverse complement strand
CGCCGTATTCGATCAGGTGCAACGCCGACAGCCGGCCATCCTGCCGCAAGGGATTGTCAGCGCGGCGGTGGCTGTCGGTACGGCAGTGGGCCTGCTGCGAATCAGCGCTGAGCAAGCTGTCCCACAGGCACATCAGACCGGCATGAGGCACCAGTCCTTCGATCTCGGCGCGGGTCAGCAGGGCGTTCAAAATTCGAGATTCACGGCGAGATTGCGATGACCCGAGCACGGCAGCACTACGCGCCCGGCTTCGCGCCGCGCCACCGCGCGCAGCAGCGGCAGGCCGCGCAGCGCCGGATTGCCGTGCCGCTGTGCCTCCAGTGCAGGGTCCGTCAGTATGGTCTCGGCATCTGCGCTCAGCTGCAGTTGCAGTGTCGCCAGCGCTTGCGTGTCATCGGTGCGCGGTGCCAGCAGCAGCGCGCAACTGGCGGCGCAGGCCATGATCCGCGCCTGCAGCAGCGGCTCCGGCGCCGGCACGTCGAATACCACCAGCAATACCGGCTGCTGCTGCGCGCTCACTTGCAATGCCGCCTCGAGCAGGCCGGCTGCGAACGACTGATCGTGACCGGCGAGCGTGGTCGACGGCGCACGCGATCCGGTGCCGATGCCCCAGTAGCCCGCCGCCGCGTTGTGCACCGAATTATGGAAATCGGTGGGCGACACCACGCTGCTGTTCTGCGCGAATGCCGAGCAGATGCGATGCAGGATCGCGAGGTCGCCATCGGAGCTGGAGAACACGGTGGCCAGCTGCGAGGCATCGCGGCCCGCCACGGCTTCTTCGGCAACCCGAAACGCCTGACGCACGCTCGGTTGCGCGCGGCGGCGCTCGTTCGGCGGCAGCAGTTGCGGCGCGTAGGGCGTGAGCGGCGTCGGCAGCAGCGGCTGTTCGCCGCGCAGTACCGGCGCCGCTTCATTCCAGTTGGGCAGGCCGGGGGCCGCGAGGCCGATCGCCTGAATGCTGAGTTCGATCATGGCGCGCGCCCCAGCAGCAGGCTGGCATTGTTGCCGCCGAAGCCGAAGGAATTGGTCAGCGCTGCACGAATCTCGCGGCGCAGCGGCTGCAGCAGGATGTTGCCGCGCAGGGCCGGGTCCTTTTCGCGGGTGGTGATCGCCGCCGGCAAAAAGCCATGCTGCACAGCGAGCAGCGCGATCACTGCTTCGAGGATGCCGGCGGCACCGAGCGTGTGACCGGTATAGCCCTTGGTCGAGCTGCACGGGGTTTCGGTGCCGAACACGCTGACGATCGCCTGGTCCTCGCTGCTGTCGTTGGCCGGGGTCGCGGTACCGTGCAGGTTGACGTAGCCGACAGCGGCCGCGGTGAGTCCGGCCCGCGCCAGTGCGTCGCGCATCGCCTGCTGCGCGCCGCGTCCTTCCGGGTCCGGTGCCGACATGTGATAGGCATCGGACGATTCGCCATAGCCGAGCAGCGCCAGCGAGCCACTGGGTGCGTCGCGTTCGAGCAATGCAAACCCCGCGGCTTCACCGATCGAAATGCCTTTGCGCTGCGCATCGGCCGGACGGCAGATCTCCGGGGAGATCAGCTGCAGCGAATTGAAGCCGTTGAGCGTGGTCAGGCATAGGCTGTCGACCCCGCCCACCACCGCCGCGTCGCAGAGCCCGGCATCGAGCGCGCGGCTGGCGGCGGCAAACACCTTGGCGCTGGACGAGCAGGCGGTGCAGACCGCAATCGCAACGTTCTCAAGGCCCAGCTGCAGACGCACGAACTCGGCCGCGGCATGCGGATTGTGCGTGGTGCGATACAGATAGGTATCCGGCAGACGGCCACTGTCGGGATCGGCATCGCGGTAGGCGTGCTCGGTGCTGAGCGTGCCGGAGGTGCTGGTGCCGACGAACACGGCCACGCGATCCGCACCATGACGCGCCACCGCCGTCGCCACGGTCTCGCGAAAACCGTCCTGGTCCAGCGCCAGTGTCGCGAGCCGGTTGTTGCGGCAATCCCACGGCGCCCAGTCGCCCTGCAGCGGCTGCACGAGCCCTTCCACTTCGCCGATCCAGCACGGCAGCGTGCAACGGTCGAAGGTCTTTTGTTGCAGCCCGCTACGGCCTTGCTGCAAGGCCTGCCAGTGCGCGTCCAGGCCACGGCCCAGCGCCGAGGTGGCGGTCAATCCAGTGAGACGCAGAGGCTTCATTTGGACCAGAAGTCGTAAAAGTTGAACCAGTTGTAGGGCGCGTCGGTGACGTGGTGCGCGAGGCGGTCGGCGTACTGTTGCGCGTAGCGCTGGATCGCCGCTTCACGCTGCGCGCGCGGCAGTTCCACGCGCTCCGCCAGCAGTTCGAAGTAGGCGTCATAGCACTTGCCGCCACGATACAGACCGAAGCCGATGACCACCGGGACGTTGAGCACACCGGCGAGAATCCACGGCGCCGCCGGCAACTGCGCCTGCCCGCCGAGAAAGTCGACGGTCACCGCGCGTTCGCCGGCACGCACGCGGTCGGCCATCAGGCCGACCATCGAGCCTTCGTCGAGCGCCTGCTTGATCGCCAGCATCAGCGATGGCCCCGACTGCGAGGCATCGATGATGCTGCGCGCCGCGTCCGGATTGGTCTGCTCCAGCAACTGCGTGAACATGCGTCCATGCGCACGGTCGAGCACGATGCGCAGCGGCTTTTCATGTTGCGTGCTGCTGGGATCGTGGCGCACTTCGAACGAGCCGCAATGCGCGACCAGAATCAGGCAGCCACCGCTGAGCTGCGCGCGATAGACCGCTTCCGGACGATGGCGCGTGACCTGCGGCTGGTCGCCGGCATTGATCAGCCAGAAGATGCGGTCCAGCGATACCGAAGCGAAGGTGAAGAAGTGGCGCGCGATCTCGGACAGCCGCGGCTCGCGCCCCAGCACGCGCCGCAGGTAGTCGCGCGACGCCGCACGCGCCGCGCGCCCGGTCAGCAGGAAGTAGCCGGCGATCGGATACAGGAACAGCCGCGTGACGCGGCGTCCCAGCGTGCGTGCAAACCAGAACAGCAGGCGCAAGGCCCATACCGCGCCGCGTTCACGCTGCTGTTCCCAGGCTCCGGCCACCGTCAGCTGCTCAGGCTTCGAGACTGCTTTCCGGCAGCGCGCCGCCACGGCAGGCCTCGGCCAGCGCGGTCAGCCGGCGCTTGCCGACACCGACGTAGGGGTTGTTGAGATCCCAGCCGTAGCCGGCCAGCACCGAGCAGATCATGCGCTGGATCTTTTCGTGCTTGCGCGGATGGAAAAAGATGTCGGCAAGGCTGGTGTCGTACCAGCTTTCGACGAAGCCGCGGAAGGTTTCGACGCCGATCTTCAGCGGCGCGGCGAAATCCTTTTCCCAATCGACGACTTCACCCTTGAACTGGCGGTCGAGGATCTCGGCGGCCAGATCGGCCGACTTCATCGCGACGCATACGCCGGAGGAGAACACCGGATCGAGGAATTCCGCGGCGTTGCCCAGCAGCGCCCAGCCCGGGCCGGACATCGCTTTGACGCGCGCCGAGTAGCCGCGCATTTCGCGCACCGGGTTCGCCGGCTTGGCGTTCTTCATCAGGTCCCTGAGGTAGTCGATCTCGTTGTAGATCGTCCACAGGCGCTCTTCGTAGGTGCCGCTGTACTTCGCCATGAACTCTTCGGTGGCGACCACGCCGGTGGACACGCGACCGTTGGAGAACGGAATGATCCAGAACCAGACGTCACGGTGCTCCGGATGGATCACCACCAGGATCTTCTGGCGGTCGAAGGCGCCGGACGGGATGTGGTCGTAGACCTGCGTGAACAGCGCCGCACGCACCGGGAAGTTCGACGGCAGTTCGAGATCGAGCAGCCGCGGCAGCACCCGGCCGTAGCCGCTGGCGTCGAGCACGAAGCGCGGCTTGTGGATCTCGATGCTGCCGTCCTTGGTCCGCGCGGTGACGGTGGGCTTGCCGTCGGTGAAATCGACATCGGTGATCTCGACCTCGAAACGCACCTCGGCGCCCTGACGCGCGGCTTCGTTGATCAGGATCTGGTCGAACTCATCGCGCGGCACTTCAAAGGTGAAGCCGTAGCCGGGCGTGAATTTCTGCGGAAACTTGAATTCGTGGCGCTGGTCGTTGAGATGGAACACCGCGCCGTCCTTGTACTGGAAGCTCGCGGCCATCACCGCTTCCATCATTCCGGCCTTTTCGATGAACTCCATGCTCGCCGGCAACATGCTTTCGCCGATCGAGAACCTCGGGAACAGCTGCTTCTCCAGCACCAGGACCTTGTAGCCCTTCTGCACCAGGAACGCGGCAGCCGTGGCCCCAGCGGGACCTGCACCAATGATCAGTACATCCGTCATGAACACGACACTCCCTTGGTTGATGGCGCCGGATTATCCGGCATCGCTCTGGAACCGCAACACACCCTGAACGTGAACCTGCACCGCATCGCCAGCGCCCGACTCGCAGCGAAAGCGCACGCTGTCGCCCTGCACATTCCAGCAGATCGCGAACGGCGTCTGCGGCCGCAGCGGCTGCAGGAATTTCAGATTGGGGATCGCCCGCAAGGGCTGCCGCAGCGGCGGCGCGCTGTCGCTGCGGATCGCCGCCAGCACGCAGTCGATCAGCACCACGCCGGGCACGATCGGATTGCCGGGGAAATGGCCTTCCAGGCAGGGGTGATCGGCGGCGATGCAATCGTCGCGACGCTGTTCGTGGTTCATCCCGGACGCTCCAGCAATTCCAGCAGGCGCTGTCGCGGCAGCTTGCCCAGTTCATTGCGCGGCAGGCTCGCCACCTTGCGCAAGGGCCGCGGCAGGAAGGCCGCGTCGACCTGTTGTGCCAGCGCCTGCAGGATCGCGCTCTCGTGCAGCGAGGGCGCCACCACCAGGGCCGCCGGCCGGGCCGCTTCGCCCTCGGCGGCATTGAAGATCACCGCGTCGATCACGCCGGGAATCGCCAGCAGCTTGTGGGTCAGATCGGCCAGCGACGCGCGCTTGCCGGCGACCTTCAGCAGATCGGTGTTGCGCCCGACCATGCGGAAATATTCGCCGCTCTCCAGTTCCAGCTGATCCTGCAGCAGCACCGGCTCCGCCAGATGCGCGGCGTGTACCGTCGCCGCGCCGTCGTGCGGCTGCAGGGACATGCCCGGCAGCATGCGCCAGCGGTCGCCGTCGAGGGTGCGCCGGGTCGCGGTGCTGCCGGCTTCGGTGCAGCCATAGATTTCCAGCACCGGCGCGCCCCAGGTGGTTTCGCAGGCGCGCGCCAGTTCCAGGCTCAGCGGTGCCGTGGCCGAGAGAATGAAGCGCAGCGGCGGCAGCTGGACTGCGGAGGCGATCAGCGCCCGCAGATGCACCGGTGTGGTCACCAGCGCGCGCGGCGCCGGCACCTCGTGCAGCGCCTGCACCACGTCCTGCGGAAACAACGGGCGCGCACTGTGCACCGTGCACCCGGCGCCCAGCGCCATCAGCACGGTCGTTTCCAGGCCGTACATGTGCTGCGACGGCACCGTCGCCACGATCTGCCCCGGCGCCTCGTCATACAGCCGCTGCGACAGATGTCTCGCGATGACCCGCAGCGTGTTCCAGGATTTGGCGTGCGCCTGCGGCACGCCGGTACTGCCGGAGGTGAACAGCACCGCGGCCACCGCATCGGCCTCGACCTGCGGCGAGTGCTGCCCGCCATAGGCAGCGACCGCGCCGTCGACGTCGATCTCGGCGTCGCCGATCACCTGGCTGTGCGGATACTGCTCGCGGATGCCGGCAACCGCGGCCGGCGCCGGGCTCGAGGGCAGCAGGCTGGTCTGCCCGCGCAGGCCGGCAGCGGCAAAGGCCAGCATGAAGCGATAGCGGTCGGCGCACAGGTTGATGGCGTAGGCCGCGTCCGGCAGTTGCTGCGCCAGCTGCTGCGCACGCGCCATGAACTCGCCGTGGCTGACCCAGCGTTCGCGATGGCGCAGCAGCGGACGCTCCGGGTCGAAGCCGTCGATCAGTGGTAGCAGCGCCATCTCAGCCCACTCCCCGCCGGTTGCGGGCGATGGCGCGGATATGTTCGACGAATCCCGGATGGTGGTGGTGGCGGAAACGCCAGCGGCGGTAGCCGTACTCGACCAGGAACAGCAGGCCGATCAGAAAATAGTTGAGCACGTTGGTGACCAGCGACCACCATTCGATCTGGTCGAACAGGATCAGCGCCAGCGCGACGCTGAACATCAGCGCAAAGCTGAGCGTCCACAACTGGGTCAGGCGGCGGGTGTAACGCTGCAGATCGGCGGGCAGCACGCCGTCACGCGCGAGCCGTGCATAGCCGCTGATCAGCGGCTCCTGTCCGGCGCGCAGCGTGCGCCCGAACAGCAGGCCCAGTGCCGCGGGAATGACCAGCGAGGGCAGGTAGATCGCGGCGCGGCCGGCGCCGAGCTGTGCCAGCAGATGGAGCGCGGCGGCGACCAGTGCCAGCAGCAGCCAGGCCCAGGCTCGCGGTGCCGACAGCGGTTTCAGCAGCACCACCGCGACCAGCACCAGCAGGCCCGCGAAGGCCAGCGAAGGCGCATCGAGCATCACGCCGGCATGCACCAGCAGCGGGTAGGCGATGACCAGCACGACCGGCAGCAACTTCATCACGCCCCCCGGCGGACCCCGGCCCGAAACTTAGGCGCGCCGCTCCACGACCAGGGCAGTCAGCGTGCGCAGCGACGCGAAGGCGTTCTTGACGGTCTGGTCCTCGGCGCGCAACTCCACGCCGTACTGCTGCTTGATCGCCAGCGCCATTTCCAGCGCATCGATCGAGTCGAGGCCCCAGCCGTTCTCGTGCGAACCGAACAGCGGTGCCTCCGGATCGACCGCCGTCGCTTCGATGTGTTCGAGGCTCAGTGCCGAAACCAGCAGCTCCGCCAATTCGCGTTCTTGGGCGGCCTGTGCCGTCATCGCCGTCATTTGCTGTATCCCCAGGAGTTACGTCTTTGAAATGTCGGCCCGTATAAGCGCGCAAATCAGCCGCGCCAGTCTCCGCCCACCCATGGAACCGGGCGTGTCGGACTGGAAACCGGGCTGATCGTTGTGACTCAAAGCGCCGTGCAGCTGTCTGAAACGGCGCCGACTCAAGTTAGATCGATAATACACTGGCCGCTACCGCATCGTCCCCAGATCCGTCTGGACCTTGCGCGCGCCTCGAGGTTTTTCCGCAAGGACTCCACCGGCGCAAGCGCTTGCGCCGGCACCCAGAGATTCCGACCCGACTGCACGACATGGCAACACCGGTATTCAACAGCGGCTCGTTTCGCGGGCATTACGTCAGCGCCGACTCTCCGGTGCCCGAACACCTGCTGGGGCGCGTGACCTATGCGCTCGGCCAGCAGCGCAGCGACGACCCGCGCCAGGTGGTGGTCGCGATCGAACAGCTCGGCAGCCCGCAGTGGGTCGAGGAATGGGTCAGCGCGACGCCGGTGCAGTGCGGCCATCACGACGGCTTCGGCTACAGCCACAACGGCGAGGTGCTGTTCGGACAGATCTATCTGCCGGAATCGGAACTGCTCGACCTCGAACGCGCGACGCTGAAGCTGTATGTGCGCATCGAGCAGCTGCTGCAGCGCAGCGGTTATCCCTTCTGCCTGCGCATCTGGAATTTCCTCGCCGACATCAATGTCGGCGACGGCGATCAGGAGCGCTATCGTCTGTTCAGTTCCGGACGTAGTCGCGCGCTGGCACTGAAGCCCGACTTCGAACAGCGGCTGCCGGCGGCGACTGCCATCGGCATGTCCGAGCCGGGACTGGTGATCTATTTCCTGGCCGGCAAGGCGCCGGGCATCCCGGTCGAGAATCCGCGGCAGGTCAGCGCCTACCGCTATCCGCGCCAGTACGGTCCGCGCAGCCCCAGTTTTGCGCGCGCCTCGCTGATCGGCAGCGGCGCCGATGCGCGGCTGCTGGTGTCCGGCACCGCCAGCGTGGTCGGCCATGAAAGCGTGCATGCCGGCGACCCGGCGCGGCAGCTCGAGGAAACCCTGGTCAATTTCGATGCGGTGATCGACACCGCGCTCGGCGCTCATTTCAGCGGCGTGGTGCCGTCGTCGGTGGTGATGGAGTCGGTGAAGCTCTATGTCCGCGATGCACAGGTCCCGCAGCAGGTCCAGGCACTGATCCCCAAGCTGCGCGGCCCGCACGGCGCACCGCTGATGTGCCTGCACGGCGATATCTGCCGCCACGATCTGCTGCTGGAAGCCGAAGCCGTGTTCCGCATCGACGCGCCTTTGTGACCGCCACCGCCTCGGCCCGCGTGCCGACCCTGCGTATCCGTCTCGAACGGCTGTGGCGACAGCTGGCCACCGGTTTCTGCTTTTTCGTGTTCGGCGCCGGCGGCGTGATCTTCGGCCTCACGATCTTTCCGCTGGCCTGTCTGCCGGCACGCAATCGCGCCGTTGCCCGACGCCGTGCGCAATGGATCGTCAGCCGCTGGTTCCGTCTGTTCTCGAACCTGATGCGGGTGCTGGGGGTGATCAGCTGGGAAATCCACGGCGCCGAGAAACTGCGCCGGCCCGGCCAGATGATCATTGCCAACCATCCGACCCTGATCGATGTGGTGCTGCTGATCGGCCATATCCCGGAGGTCGACTGCATCGTCAAGGAAGCGCTGTTCCGCAATCCGTTCACGCGGCTGCCGATCAGCTGGGCCGGCTACATCAGCAACTCCACCTCGGTGCAACTGCTCGACGATTGCGTGTCGACCCTGAAGGCCGGGCGCTCTCTGATGATCTTCCCCGAAGGCACCCGCAGCACCCCCAGCCAGCCACTGCAGATTCCGCACAGCACGGCGCGGATCGCGCTGCAGGCCGGGGCGCCGGTACTGCCGGTGACGATCCGTTGCGAACCGCTGATGCTCAACAAGAACCGTCCGTGGTACGACGTGCCGGCCCGCCCCGGCCACTACCGCATCGTGGTCGGCGAGCCCTACGACCCCGCACCGTTTCTCGAACAGGCCCCGAGCCTGGCGCTGGCCGCGCGCCGTCTGACCGCCCGCTGGATCGCCGATTTCACCCCCTGAACACGTTTTACCCTTGCGATACCGCGGCCCGAACCCGACAATCGCGGCCAATCAACTGCCTCTGAAGCCTGAAAATGGCGATGACCATGTCCAGCACTGCGCCTAGCCAAGACGAAATTTTTGCCAAAGTCCGAGACCTGCTGGTCGAACTGTTCGAGATCGACGCGGCCAAGATCACGCTGGACGCACAGCTGTATCAGGATCTCGAAGTCGACAGCATCGACGCCATCGACCTGATCCTGCAGCTGAAGGATTACACCGGCAAGAAGGTCAAGCCGGAAGACTTCAAGCATGTGCGCTCGGTCGGCGATGTGGTGACCGCCGTGCAGTCCCTGTTCGCGACACCGTGATGGGTCGTGACATTGATTGAGCCGCAGCCGCTGGCGGTCCGGCGCGCGCCGCAGGGCGCCGACGGCACCAGCGTCGAACTCGACCTGCTGCTGTCACCCGATCTGCCGTATTTCCCCGATCACTTTCCCGGCCACCCGATGCTGCCCGGCGTGGTGCAGCTCGGCTGGGCCCTGCATTTTGCCGCACGCGAGTTCGGCATCGACGTGCCGTTCCGGCGCCTGAACCAGCTCAAGTATCAGCACCCGCTGCAACCGGGCCACACCACCACCTTGCGCCTGGAGCGACTGGGTCCGCAGGAAGTGGCGTTCAGCTATCGCGTCGAGGCACGTCCCTGTTCATCCGGCCGGCTGCTGTACGCCGTCTGAGACGCGCATGTTCAAACCCTGCCTGGTGATTCCGGTCTACGACCACGAGCATGCGATTGCCGGCACGCTCGCGGGGCTGCGCCGCTACCGGCTGCCCTGCTATCTGGTCGACGACGGCAGCCGCGCGTCCTGCGCCGCCGTGCTGCAGCAACTGGCGCAGCAGGAAGCGGACTGGGTCACCCTGCTGACCCTGAGCCCGAACCAGGGCAAGGGCACCGCGGTGATGACCGGCTTTGCCGCAGCGCTGGCTGCCGGGTACAGCCACGGCGTGCAGTTCGACGCCGACGGTCAGCACAACGCCGACGATGTGCCGCGCTTGCTGGCGCTGGCCAGTGCCCATCCGGACGCGCTGGTCACCGGCATTCCGCAGTACGACGACAGCGTGCCGAAGTCGCGGCTGTACGGTCGCTACGTCACCCATGTCTGGGTCTGGATCAATACCCTGTCGTTCCGCATCCGCGATTCGATGCTCGGCTTCCGCGTCTATCCGCTGGCACCGGCGCTGCAGATCTGGAATACCGAGACCGTCGGCCGTCGCATGGATTTCGATACCGAGATCATGGTGCGCCTGTTCTGGCAGGGCACCGACGTGCTGAGCCTGCCGACGCGCGTCACCTATCCCGCCGACGGCGTGTCGCACTTCGATGTGCTGCGCGACAACCTGCGGATCTCGCGCATGCATGCGCGCCTGTTTGGCGGCATGCTGCTGCGTCTGCCGCGGTTGCTGTGGCGGCGCCTGTCGTTCCGTCCGCTGCCGGAGTTTCGCCCTTGAACCCACTGCGCAGCGCCGAAGTCGAGATCAGGATTCCGTTTCACGATGTCGATCCGGCCGGCATCGTCTGGCACGGCCATTACGCCAAGTACTTCGAGCTGGCGCGCTGCGAGCTGCTGGATTCCTTCGACTACGGCTACAGCCGCATGTTCGAGTCCGGTTACGCCTGGCCGGTGATCGACATGCACCTGCGCTACGTGCAGGCACTGCGCTTCGATCAACGCATCCTGGTCAGGGCAACGCTCGAGGAATGGGAGCATCGGATGAAGATCGGCTATCTGATCCGGGATGCCGCCAGCGGCGAACGCGCCGCCAAGGGCCATACCGTGCAGGTGGCGGTGACCCTGCCGGATTTTGAAATGCAGCTCGCGTCGCCGGAAATCCTGGCGCGCAAACTGGGGCTGAAATGAGCGGCCGACATCTGCTCGCCGCCGCGCTGCTGCTGCTCCTGACCGCACACGCCAGTGCCGCATCGGGCACCGCATCCAGCGATCTGTTCGCACAGCCGGCCAATGCCAACGATCTGCTGCAGGCGCTGGGACCGCTGACCGCGGAACTGAAAGCGGCGCAGACCCTGCGCGGTCGCTATGTCCAGACCAAGCACCTGCGTGAGCTGCCGCGGCCACTGCTGTCGGAAGGCAGCTTTCTGTTCGTGCGCGACCACGGCGTGGTCTGGCGTACCGAAAAACCGTTCGCCTCGGAACTGGTGATCACCGGCGATGCGCTGATCCAGCAGCAGAACGGCCAGCGCCAGCGTCTCAGTGCCGAGCAGCAACCCGCCGTGCGTCAGATCGGCCAGATTTTCTTCGCGGTGTTCTCGCTCGATCTGCCGCAGCTCGAACGCCTGTTTTCGCTGCATGGCGGCGCCCAGGGCGCCCAGGCCAACGGCTGGGTGCTGGGGCTGAAGCCGCTGCAGAACGCCGGCAATCTGCGCGAGATCGAAGTGCAGGGTGCGCGTCAGGTGCAGCGCGTGTGGCTGCGCGAAGACGGTGGCGATCTCACCGGGATCGAGCTGCAGCAGGTGCAGGTCTCGGCGCAGCCGCCGACGGCTGACGATCTGCAAGCCTTCCAGCCGTGATCTCGGCGAAAGCCCGCTTCGGGCTGTGGCTGGTGCTGGTGCTGGCCTTGTCCCTGTGGTTCGGGTTCAAGACGCTGCCGGAGTTGCGGCTGGAAACCGACATCACCGGCATGCTGCCGCAGACGGCGCCCGATGCCGCCGTGCGCCAGGCGCTGGACCGTTTCGGTGCCGCCACCGGCAAGCGCAATCTGTTCCTGATCGGCGCCGCGGATTTCACCACCGCGCGGGCCGCCGGCAGTGCCTTTGCACAGCAGTTGCGCGAGGAAGATCGCTTCACCGAGGTGCAGTTCGAGATCAGCCGCGACCTCGCGCAGCTCGACGAAGGCTATGGTGAGCGCCGCACCCTGCTGCTGTCCGACCGTGATCGCGCGCTGCTGGCCGACGGTGATCGGCAGACCCTGCGGGAACTGGCGTTGCGCGATCTGTACACGCCGTCGGGGCTGGCACGAGCACGGCCGTTTGCCGAAGATCCGTTCAATTTCTACGGCAATTTCCTCAGCCAGATGCTGGCCAACCAGGGCCACATCGAACTGCGCGAACGGCTGCTGGTAATCGATCACGACCACCGCGTCGACGTGCTGGTGATCGCGACGCTGCGCGACAGTCCGTTCATGCTCAGTGCGCAGCAGCCGGCGCTGGACGCGATCACGCGCGCCACCGCTGCCGCGCAGGCCGTCGCGCCACAGGCCACGATCCTCAGCTCCGGCATCCTGCGCCACGCGGCCGCCAACAGCGACCGCGGCGAGCGTGAGATTTCCATCTTCGGTTCGCTGTCGCTGCTCGGTGTGATCCTCGCGTTCCTGCTGTCGTTCCGCAGCCTGCGGCCGCTGCTGTTGACGCTGGTGGCGCTCGGCGTCAGCAGTCTTGCGTCGATCACCGTGACCCAAACGATCTTTGGCGAAGTGCACATGATGGCGCTGGTGTTCGGCTCCAGCCTGATCGGCGTCGCGGTCGACTACTCGATCCATTTCTTCACCGACCAGTTCCGCGATCCGCCGAACTGGACCGGCATGCAGGCCGTGCATCACGTCGGGCCGGCAGTGATCGTCGGCATGCTGACCGCATCGCTCGGCTACTTCGCGTTCTTCGTGCCGCCGTTTCCCGGGCTGCGGCAGATGGCGGTGTTCTGCATCGCCGGCATCTTCAGCGCCTGCCTGTGCGTGCTGCTGGCATACCCGCTGCTGGCCGGAAAAGGTCGCGCCGCGCCGCCGCCGATCGCGCGCGCGATGCGCACCGTGACGCGCCTGTCGGCACCGCAGGGCCGCGGCTGGCAACTGGGCCTGCTGGCACTCGCCGCGCTGGCGATCTTCGGCCTGTCGCGCCTCGGCTTCGTCGACGACGTGCGCAGCCTGCAGTCATCGCCGGCGCCGCTGCTGCAGGAAGAGCAGCAGGTGCGCGAACGCCTCGGTGGCGGCATCGATACCCGCTTCTTCCTGGTGCAGGGCAGCGATGCCGAACAGGTGCTGCAGCGCGAGGAAGCCTTGCGCGCACGACTCGATGCTGCCATTGCGCAGCAGACGCTCAGCGCCTACGGCGCGCTGTCGCGGCAGATCCCGTCGCAGCAACGTCAGACCGACAACGCGGCGCTGCTGGCGGCACAGGTCTATGCCGCCGATGGCGCGTTGCCGGCGCTGCTGGCCGAACTCGGTTTTGATGACACCGTTGCCGCCCGTGATCGCGCGGTGTTCGAAACCGCACGCACGACACCGCTGACCCTGGACGCCTGGCTGGCCAGCAACGCCGCCAGCACCTGGCGCGAGCTGTGGCTGGGCGAGGTTGGCGACGGCGCCGGCAGCGTGGTCACGCTTAGCGGCGTACGCGATGTGGCCGCGTTGCGGGCGCTGGCCGACGAACTGCCCGGCGTGCAACTGGTCGATCGCGTCGCCGACATTTCGGCGGCGCTGAAGCATTACCGCTCGATCGCGGCGATCGCTTTCGCCTGTGCGCTGGTGGCGATCGCGATCATGCTGATGCTGCGTTACGGCCCGCGTCATGGCCTGCGGCATCTGATCGCTCCCGTGGGCGGCGGTCTGCTGACGCTGGCGACGCTGGGTTTGTTCGGGGTGCCGGCGACGCTGTTCACGATGCTGGCGCTGCTGCTGGTACTGGGTCTGGGGGTCGATTACACGGTGTTCCTCAGCGAGGGCAAGGAGTCGCGCCCGACGACCTTGCTGGCGATCACGCTGGCCGGCGTGATCACGCTGCTGTCGTTTGGCCTGCTCGCGGCCTCGCAGACGCCGTTCATCCGCAGCCTGGGACTCGCGGTGCTGCTCGGCGTGGGCTACACCTGGCTGCTGGCGGTGCTGTCCAGCGCGCCGACCGCAAGCGCATCTGCCAAAATCGCGGTCGGAAAATCCTGAGATCACGGTCGGCCGCGCGCCCACGGCGTCGCGGCTGACGTTCACTCGTCATGTCCATCGCCACCCAGACCCTGTTGCAAGCCGCACCCCGACGCTGGCGCCAGCTGGGTCTGTGCCTGCTGCTGGCCGTCGCCCTTGGCGGCTGCGGCAAGACCACGGTGCTGCGCCCCGACAGCAGCCCAGCCGCGTTCCCGATGCTGGCACCGGCCAGCTTCGGCCGCAGTGCGCAATTCGAACAGCTGCTGCATGCCGCGCACGGCGCTCAGGATGCCAGCCTGTTGTGCATGGTTACGATCACGCCGCAGCAGATCACGGTGCTGGGCCTGACCGCGATGGGACAGCGGGTATTCACGCTCAGTTACGACGGCAGCGAACTGCGCGCCGAACGTTCGAGCTTTGCCCCCGAGCGGATCCAGCCGCAGCGCATCCTGGCCGATATCCAGCTCGCGCTATGGCCGCTCGCGGCCTTGCAGGCAGCAACCGCCGACAGCGACTGGCAGATCGTCGAGCCGCGCCCCGGCCTGCGGCGGCTGCTGCGGCAGCAGACACTGGAAAGCGAAGTGCATCAGGGCGAGCCCGGGCGCCTGTGGCTGGTCAACCTGCGCGAAGCCTATTCCCTGGATATCACCACCCGCGAGATCAGTCCGCCGTGAGCCGTCCCCTGTACACGCCCGCCAACACGCTGCCGCATGGACCGAGCATGGTCCTGCTCGACGAGGTGCTCGCGCACGATCACGAGCAGGTGCGCTGCGCGCTGACGATCCGCGCCGATTCGCCGTTTCTGGTCGCCGCGGAGCAGGGTGTGCCGGGCTGGGTCGGGGTTGAGTACATGGCGCAGAGCGTCGGCGTCTGGGCCGGCATCCAGCGTCTGCAGGCGGGTCTGCCGGTCTGCATCGGCCTGCTGCTGGGCACGCGCCGTTACGACTGCAGCCGCGCGCATTTCGCCATCGGCACACGATTGATCGTCGAAGCGACGCTGCTGGTGCGCGACGGCGATGGCGTCGGCGTGTTCGCCTGCACTCTGGGCGACGGCGAACAGGTCTGGGCACGGGCCGATATCAAGGCGTTCCAGCCCGACGACGTCGACGCCTATCTGCAAACCCTCATGGGAGAGACGGCATGAATCGCTGGGTTCTGGTCACCGGCAGCAACCGCGGCATCGGCAAGGCCATTGCCATTGCGCTCGCCGAGGCCGGCTACGATCTGGTGCTGCATTGCCGCCGCGATGCCGCGGCCGTGGCAGAAACCCAAGCGGCGGTGGCCGCTGCCGGGCGCCAGTCGCGGGTGCTGTGTTTCGACGTCGCCGCGCGCGAGCAGGTGCAGGCCGCCCTGTTGGCCGACATCGAGCAGCACGGCGTCTATTACGGTGTGGTCTGCAATGCCGGCATCGCCCGCGACGGCGCGTTTCCAGCCCTGTCCGGCGAGGATTGGGATCAGGTGCTGCGCACCAATCTCGATGGTTTCTTCAACGTGGTGCAGCCTTTGGTCATGCCGATGATCCGCACCCGCAAGCCGGGGCGGATCGTGACCCTGGCCTCGGTCTCGGGGCTGATGGGCAACCGCGGCCAGGTCAATTACTCGGCGGCGAAGGCAGGTATCATCGGCGCCAGCAAGGCACTGGCGGTGGAACTGGCCAGTCGCAAAATCACCGTCAATTGCGTCGCGCCGGGTTTGATCCGGACCGACATGATCGACGAAGTACCGGTCGAAGAAGCCTTGAAACTGGTACCGGCGGGGCGGGTTGGGGAACCCGGGGAAGTCGCGGCGCTGGTGGTGTTCCTGATGTCGGACGCCGCCGCCTACATAACGCGGCAGACCATATCGGTGAACGGCGGCATGTTCTGAGGGCGGGGCGCAAGCAATGAAACGAGTGGTCGTGACCGGCATGGGCGGTATCTCCGCCATTGGCTCGGACTGGGCGGCGGTCGAGCACAGCCTGCGCAACAACATCAGCGGCATTCAGGTGATGCCGGAATGGGATCGCTTCGAGGATCTCAACACGCGGCTGGCCGGGCCGGTCACCGATTTCAAGGCGCCGCCGCACTACACCCGCAAGCTGACGCGCACCATGGGTCGCGTCTCGCTGCTGGCCACGCGCGCTTCCGAGCTGGCCCTCGAAAACGCCGGCTTGAAGGACGACCCGGAAATCCGCAACGGCAGCATGGGCATCTCCTACGGCTCCTGCAGCGGCAGCGCCGATGCGACGATGGAGTTCGGCGGACTGATGATGACCGGCAAGCTCGGTCGCTTCAACGCCACCACCTATCTGCGGATGATGAGTCACACCGCCGCGGTCAACATCGGCCTGTTCTTCGGTTTGAAGGGCCGCGTGATTCCGACCTGCAGCGCCTGCACCTCCGGCAGCCAGGGCATCGGCTATGCCTATGAATCGATCAAGTACGGCCTGCAGACGATGATGATCGCTGGCGGCGCCGAAGAACTGGTCTCGGCACAGGCGTCGGTGTTCGACACGCTGTTCGCGACCAGCCAGAAGAACGATGCGCCGACCACGACCCCGGCACCGTTCGACCGCGATCGCGACGGCCTGGTGATCGGCGAAGGCGCGGCCTCGCTGATCCTCGAGGAGTACGAACACGCCAAAGCGCGTGGCGCCACGATCTACGCCGAGATCATCGGCTACGGCAGCAATTCCGACGGCGATCACGCCACCCATCCGAATCAGGAAACCATGAGCGGCGCGATGGCGCTGGCGTTCAAGGACGCCAACCTGTCACCGGATGCCATCGGTTTCGTTTCCTGCCACGGCACCGCGACCGAGCAGGGCGATATCGCCGAATCGAACATGACGCGACGTTACTTCGACCGCGCGATCCCGGCCGCGTCGTGGAAAGGCCATCTCGGCCATACGCTCGGCGCCTGCGGCGCGATCGAAAGCTGGTGGCTGATCGAGATGATGAACCGCGACTGGTTCGCGCCGACGCTCAACCTGCACAACGTCGATCCGCGCTGCGGCGAACTGGATTACCTGATGGGCGGCCAGGGTCGGCAGCTGCAGACCGAATACGTGGTCAACAACAACTTCGCGTTCGGCGGCATCAATACTTCGCTGATTTTCAAGCGCATGGCGTAGTCGCGCCGCCCTTCTTCAACCGCGGCGGTTCGCTCGCCCACACGCCCCCGGCCTCACCCCACGCCCGAACCCACGCGGGCGACGGCATCGCACCAGCCCGCATACAAACGCTCGGCCCGCTCGCGCGGCATCTGCGGCGCAAAGCGCGCATCGGCACGCCACAGCGCACTGATGTCATCCAGCGACTGGTAAACGCCCGCCTGCAAGCCCGCGAGAAACGCGGCGCCCAGCGCCGTGGTCTCGACCGTCTGCGGTCGCAC
>JBEBWZ010000070.1:0-17316 GCA_040391865.1 Solimonas flava | reverse complement strand
ACGCCGAGCGCGAGGAAGCCAAGGAGGCACTGGAAAAGCTCGACATCCCCGAGGGGATGGGCGTCATCATCCGCTCCAACGGCGTCGGCCGCACGGTCGAAGAGATCCAGTGGGACGCCAATTACCTGACGGAAATCTGGACCGCGATCGAAAAGGCCGCGGCCGAGCGCCAGGGCACCTTCCTGATCTACCAGGAAAACAACATCATCCTGCGCGCGCTGCGCGACTATCTGCGTCCTGACATCGGCGAAGTCGTGATCGACAACGCCGAAATCTACGAGCAGGCGCGTGCGCACATGGAACAGGTGATGCCGCAGCATCTGCAGCGGCTTAAGCTGTATCGCGATGAAGTGCCGCTGTTCTCGCGCTATCAGATCGAATCGCAGATCGAACTGGCACATGAACGCACCATCCGCCTGCCCTCCGGTGGCTCGGTCGTCATCGACCGCACCGAAGCGCTGACCTCGGTCGATATCAACTCGGCCAAGGCCACCGGCGGCGGCAGCATCGAAGACACCGCCTTCAATACCAATCTCGAAGCCGCCGATGAAGTGGCGCGCCAGTTGCGCCTGCGCGATCTCGGCGGCCTGATCGTGATCGATTTCATCGACATGAACTCGCAGAAGAATCAGCGCGAGGTCGAGAAGCGGCTGGAGCGGGCGGTCGAGATCGATCGCGCGCGCATCCAGATCGGTCGCCTGTCCCGTTTCGGCCTGCTGGAACTGTCGCGTCAACGCCTGCGTCCGTCGCTGGGCGAACACACCCAGATCGCCTGCCCGCGTTGCAGCGGCAGCGGTCAGATCCGCTCGGTCGAAAGCCTGTCGCTGTCGATCCTGCGTCTGATCGAAGAAGAGGCCATGAAGGAGCGCACCGGGCGCATCGTGGCGCAGGTTCCGGTCGACGTCGGCACCTTCCTGCTCAACGAAAAGCGGGTTCAGGTTCGCGAGATCGAAGCACGGTGCCGCGTGCATATCGCGCTGGTCCCGAATGCGACGCTGCACACGCCGCATTACGAGATCAAGCGGGTGCGTGCCGACCATCTGCAGCAGGACAACAACAACGCCATCAGCTACACGCTGGCGCAGGATTTCAACGCGCAGGCCATCGAAGAGCAGATCAAGCCTGCCGCGCCGGTGCGGTTCTCCGAACCCGCGGTCAAGCAGATCCTGCCGTCGACGCCGGCTCCCGTCGTCGTGCCCGTCGCGCCGGTCGCGCTCAGCCCGGTGGCGGGTGACGGACTGTGGTCGCGCTTCATGCGCTGGCTCGGCTTCGGACCCAGCGCCAGCAACGAAGCGCCGGCCGACCGCAGCAGCACACAAGGTCAGTCGCGTCGCGAAGGCGGCCGCAACGATTCACGCCGTGGCGGTGGTCACCAGGGCGGTCGCGACGGTCGTCGTGGCGAAGGTCGCGGCGGTCAGCGCGGCCAGCAGAACCAACCGCGCCGTGACGATCGTGATGGCGCCCAGAAGCAACAGCAGCCGCAGCAGCAACGCGGCCAGCAGAACCAGCAGCCGAAGCGCGAAGCTCAGCAACAGCAACAGCCACGCGGCCAGCAGAATCAGCAGCCGAAGCGCGAAGCTCAGCAGCAACAGCCGCGTGGCGAGCGTCAGCAGCAACCGCAGAATCCGGCACCCGCAAAGGATGCAGGCAATGCCGTTGCGCTGCCGGTAGCCGTGGCTGTCGATGGCCTGCCGCAAGCCCAGGAAGGTGAACAGCAGCAGGCGCCGCAGCGTGAGGGCGGCCGCGGTCGTCGTCGTCGCGGTCGTGGCGGTCGCGATCGCGCCGAGCGCGCAGCAGCCGCCGCTGCAGCAGCGGGGCAGTCGCCTGCCGACAACCAGGGCGACGGACTCGTGACGGGTGCAACCGCCGGCGCCGTGGCCGTCGTTGCCGCAGCCGCGATCGTCGACTCCGCACCCGAAGTCAGTGCTTCGGAAACACTCGCATCCGCGGCAAGCACTGTCTCCGCCACCGAGACCCAGCTTTCGCTGTTGCAACCCCAGGAGGCAACGGCCACCGCTTCGCTCGACTCGGTAGCCACGGTTGTCGCCGATGCCGCGGCGGAAACGCCGGCCGCCGAACCGATCGTCGTCGATCCGGTACAGGTCGCAACTGCCGCCGATGAAGTGCCGGCAACGGCAACGGCCAAGGTCGCGCCCGCACCGGAAGACGCCCAGCCGGCAGCCGCACTGACTGCAGTGGCGGCGGTTGAAACGCCGTCAGCTGAAGCAGCGCCGCTCGAAGCAGAGATCGTCGCTCTATCCGCAGCCGAGGAAGTGGTTGCGGTTGCAGCAACGGCCCCCGCGCCGGCTGCGGCAGCACCGGTGACCGCCGATGCCACGCAGAGCGCCAACGAGCCGATCCCGCAGTTCCGGGCCTCCGCACCGGCCGCCGATTACTTCAAACTGTTCCAGGATGCAGCAGCGCCGGAATCGGAGAATGGCGATCAGGCCGCTCCGGACAGCGAGCAGAAAACCGGCTGAGGGCTCGTAGCCCAGCAGCAAAAAGGGCGACCCAGCGGGTCGCCCTTTTTGTTTGTTACCGCGTGGGATCAGCTCGCGCCGAGATAGGCGGCGACGGCATGCAGGTCTTCTTCGGTATCGACACCACGCGGCGGCGGATCCTCGGTGACACCCATTTTGATGCGGAAGCCATGGGTCAGCGCACGCAACTGCTCGAGCGCTTCACATTCCTCCAGCGGAGCCGGCGCCATTTCGCTGAACTCGGCCAGCGCCGCGCTGCGATAGGCATACAAACCGATATGGCGGAATGCCAATCCATCGGGCAAGCGCGGTACGCCACGCTGGCTGCCCTGACGCTGCCAGGGAATCGGCGCGCGCGAAAAATACAGGGCGTACCCGCGGCGATCCATCACCACCTTGACCACGTTCGGGTTCAGCCATTCGTCCAGCTGATGCAGTGGGTGGCATAGCGACGCCATATGCGCTTCGCTGTCCGCCGTCAGCAGGTCCGCCACCTGACGGATCAATGCCGGCGGCATCAGCGGCTCATCGCCCTGCAGATTGACGATGACGGCGGTCGCCGGCCAATTGGCCTGTCGTGCGATTTCATTGACGCGATCCGTGCCGGAAATGTGCTGCTCGCCAGTCAGGCGGACATCGGCGCCAAAGTCCCGGCAGATCTGCAGCACTTCCTCGGAGTCGGTGGCGATCACCACTTCCTCGGCTCCGGATTTGCGTGCCGATTCCCAGACATGGCGGACCACCGGCTTGCCGGCGATTTCCTGCAGCACTTTGCGCGGCAGACGGGTCGACCCCAGCCGCGCCGGTATCACAACCTTGAAGCTCACGTGGGGAGTTCCTCCTCGGTCAGCGTCCGCGCCTCCTCCTCGAGCATGACCGGAATACCGTCACGCACCGGATAGGCCAGCCGCGAAGCCTTGCACCACAATTCATTGCGCTCCGGACGCCATTCCAGCGGCGCCTTGGTGACCGGGCACACCAGGATATCGAGTAGTCGCTTGTCCATCAGCCTGTACGCTTGAGTGATTGCAGCGATTGTTGCACACGAGCACCCGCTGCCGTGTCGATCTGTGCGCTGGCCGGCACTGCCCAGGCTGCTGCCGGGGCAAAATCCAGGCACTTCATCGCATCCTTTTCGGTCATCAGCACCGGCAGATCATCACCGAAGTCGAGGTCGGCAGCGCTGAATGCGTGGTGGTCGGGAAAGGGATGCGGCTCGATCAACAGGCCTTCCGCCGCCAGGGCGTCGAAGAACCGCTGCGGATGGCCGATGCCGGCAACCGCATGCACTTTCTGCCCGCGCCAGCGGAACAGCGGCAAGGGGACACCGCCGCGCAAGGGCCAGGCATCCTCCAGCGCCAGCTTCATCACCAGATGGGGTATCGAATCCGGCGGCGACCAGCCCTCACCATTGACCACCACCAGCCCCACTGCATCGAGTCGCGCCGGCAACTCGCGCAAGGGCCCGGCCGGCAGCAGCCAGCCATTGCCCAGCCCTCGCCGCCCATCGACCACGCAGATCTCGAAGTCGCGCGGCAGACGATAGTGCTGCAGACCATCGTCGGTCACGATGATGTCGACCCCGCCTTGCGCGAGCAGTGCCGCCACCGCACGGCGACGGTCGGGGTCAACGAACAATGGGACGCCCGTACGCCTGGCGATCAGCAGTGGCTCGTCACCGCATACCGCCGGATCGTCGGTCGCCGTGACCCGATGCGGATAGCTCGGTGCACGCCCGCCATAGCCCCGACTGACCACGCCCGGAGACCAACCCCATTGCCGCAGCTGCTCGACCAGCCAGATCACGAACGGGGTCTTGCCGGTGCCGCCGATGCTGATGTTGCCGACCACCACGACCGGCACCGGAATCGGCGATGCCGCATCGCGCTGCTGCAAGAACCGTGTGCGCCGCCGCTGCGCGATGCGGCCATACATCCGGGCTAGCACCCGCAGCCAGAAAGGCGGCTCCGCTGCGCTGTACCAACGTCGCTCAAGCCAGTTGTTCACTGTGCCGCGCGTCGTCGTTGCTGCCGTCGAACTGCATCCGATGCAGTGCCGCATAGATGCCGCCCGCCGAGATCAGGGTGGCATGCGAGCCGGTTTCGATCACGCGGCCATCCTGCATCACCACGATCAGATCGGCGTCCTGGATCGTCGACAGACGATGCGCAATCACCAGCGTCGTGCGTCCTTCAACCAGCGTTTCCAGAGCGGCCTGGATCATCCGCTCCGATTCGGTATCGAGTGCCGAGGTGGCTTCGTCGAGGATCAGGATCGGCGCATCCTTGAGCAAGGCACGCGCGATCGCGAGACGTTGCCGCTGTCCACCCGAAAGGCTGGCGCCATTCTGACCGACCTGCGTCTGCAAACCCTGCGGCAGTTTCTCGATGAACTCCCAGGCATGCGCGCGCTTGGCCGCTTCGATGATCTGCGCTTCGTCCGGGGCCGGGTCGAGGCCATACGCGATGTTCTCGGCAACCGTGGCATTGAACAGCCGCACCTGCTGATCAACCAGCGCCACCTGGCTGCGCAGGTCGTTCAGCCGATAGTCACGCAGGTCACGGCCATCGAGCAGGATTGCGCCCTCGTCCACATCGTAGAAACGCGGCAGCAACGACAGCAGTGTCGATTTGCCACTGCCCGATTTCCCGACAAATGCAATCGTCTGTCCAGGCCTGATCTTCAGGTTGATACCGTTCAAGGCATCGCTGGCATCGGCGCGATACCGGAATCGCACATCGCGGAACTCGATCTCGCCCCGCGCACGCTGCAAGTGTTGCGCACCATCGGTCGGCTCGGTTTCCTCGTCAAGCATCTCGAAGATTTCGTGCCCCGCGGCGATGCCGCGTTGCAAGCGCTCGTTGACCGTTCCCATGTTCTTGAGCGGCTGCATCAGCGACAGCATTGCCAGCATGAATGCGGCGAACGTTCCGGGCGTCATCTGTTCGATCATGCCGGGATGCGTCGCGAAATAAACGATCGCCGCCACCGCCCAGGCCGCAATGAACTGGATCACAGCGGTGCTGGTCGCCCGCGTAGCGACGATCTTCATGCTCAGCCAGCGATTGTTCTCGTTGACCTTGGCAAAGTGGCTGCGCTCGAACTGCTGCCCGTTGTAGACCTTGACCACTCGCTGGCCGGTGACGGCTTCATCGACGGCTTCGGTGACATTGCTGACACTCTGCTGGATGCGCGCACTGATCGCGCGAAAACGACGGCTGACATAGAGGATGATCAGCGCGATCAGCGGCAGCACCACGAACGCGAACAGCGTCAGTTTCCAATTCAGCCAGACCATCAGCAGGATGTAGAACACCACGGTGAGGCCGTCCTTCAGCGTCGCGGTCAGCACGGTGGTAGTGGCATCCGCGATCTGCTCGACGTGATAGCTCATCCGTGCGATCAGCTGGCTGGAGTTGATGCGGTCGTAATAGCGCACCGGCAAGGCCAACAGCTTGTCGAACAGCACTTCGCGCATGTCGTGCACCACCCGTCGCGCAACCCAGGCCATGCCATAGGTCGATGCGAACGAGGTCAGTCCACGCAACAGGAACAGGCCGATGATCAGCAGCGGCAAGGTGCGGATGTAGTCCGGGTTCTGCGCCACGAACGCCTGGTCCAGCAAGGGCTTGATCAGTGCCGCAAAGCTGGCATCGATCGCCGCGAACGCCGCGGTCGCCAGGAAGGCGAGCACCATGATCCGCCAGTGCGGCAGCGAGTAGCCCAGCAGACGCCGATACACCGGCCAGGGTTTGGGGTCCACGTCGGCGGAGGATGCGCTCATGGGAAGAGTCGAGGATTCATCCGGATATGCTAGCAAGTCGCGTAAACTTGCGGACATTAATTCTGTTCCGGAGCCATCATGTCGAAGACGTTGTTCGAAAAGATCTGCGACCACGAGATCCCCGCCGCGATCGTCCATGAGGACGAGCTCTGCGTGGCGTTCAAGGATGTCAATCCGACCGCACCGGTCCATCTCCTGGTGGTGCCGCGCAAGCCGATCGTGCGCTTGTGCGATGCCAATGCCGAAGATCAGGCGCTACTGGGACATCTGCTGCTGATCGCCAACAAGGTGGCGGCGGATGCCGGCTACGGCGAGGCATTCCGGGTGGTGGTGAACAACGGCGCGGCGGCAGGACAATCGGTATTCCATCTGCATTTGCATGTGATCGCCGGCCGGCCGCTGAAGTGGCCTCCGGGTTGAGCCCACGACATCCACGACCACCGCCACCGCGCTGACGCCTCTGGAACGAGGCGTCAATGCTGATTGATCTCAGTACACGTCGCGTCGATAACGCCCCTGCTCCAGCAGGGATTCGACCATCTCGGCGCCCAGGGCCGCGATCAGCGCCGCATGCACGCCCGGCGCCATGCCCTTGAGGCTACCGCAGACGTAGATCGCCGCACCATCCGCCACCCAGCAGCGCAACGCCTCGGCAGAGTCCTGCACCCGCTGTTGCACGTAGATCCGCTCAGCCTGATCGCGCGAGAACGCCAGATCCAGCCTTTGCAGCACACCGGAGGCCTGCCAGGCCTCGATCTCATCCTTGAACAAATAGTCAGCCGCTGCACTGCGCTCGCCGAACAGCAACCAGTTGCGATGTGCCCCGGCAGCCGCACGGGCTTTCAGATGCGCCCGCAAGCCGGCGAGTCCGGTACCGTTGCCGATCAGGATCAGCGGACAGTGCTCCGGTGGCGGATGGAACCCACGGTTTTCGCGGATCCGCAACCGGACCTCGTCACCCGGCTGGGCGTAAGCCGTCAACCAGCCTGAGCCCAGCCCCAGATCGCCGTTGGGGTGCGCCATCTGGCGCACCACCAATTCCAGCGCACCGTCCTCGGGTAGCGACGCGATCGAGTATTCGCGATGCGCCAGTGGCGGCAACTGATCGCACACGGCTTGCGGGCTCAGTCCGCGCAAGGCCTGCAGCTCAGTCTCGGCCGCTGCGGCTCGCGGCAGACTGCGGTCCATCAGCGCCTGCGCCAGCGTCAATTGCTGCCCGTCGTCGCCGTTCACGATTGCCTCGGCGTCCAGCGCCAGTCGGGCCAGCAAGGCCCTCACCTGTGCCAGCGGATTACGCGGCCCGATCTCGGCAATGTCGCCAGGCTGCCAGCCATGATCCTGAGTCGCACCGGCCGCGGCCGATTCGTACTTCATCCGTTGCAGATGCAGATGAAATACCGCGCCACCGAAACTGCCGGGATTAAGCTGCGCCCGCGCCTGCAGGCGCCAGCGCTGGTAACGCGGCGCGCGCCAGTCCGGCAGATCGGTATGGCCGCTGAGCAATCCCAGATGATGCTGCCAATGACGCAAGGCACCGTCATCGCCGTCGTCGACTTCGACGGTATCGAACAAGGCCCGTGCGCCGCTCTCGCGCAGCCAATGGTCGAGCGCACGGCCGAAGGCACAGTAATTGGTGTAACTGCTGTCGCCCAGCGCCAGTACGCCGTACTGCAGCTTGGGCAGTGGCCGAGGCTGCGCCATCAACCGCGTGAAGCGCGCGCAACTGTCGGGGGCGTCCCCTTCCCCCGTGGTGCTGACCACGAACAACACACGGTTGCAGTCGGTCAGCGTCCGCAGATCCAGCTCACCCAGGGTCATGACCCTGACCGGCAGATCGCCGCTTTGCAGGGCTTCAGCCGTCCGCCAGGCCAGCTGCTCGGCGAATCCGGTCTGGCTGGCGAACGCAACCAGCACACGGGTCTGCGCATCAGCCGCGGGCAGCACCTGCAATGCCAGGCCGTTTCGCCGCTGCCGCTGGCGATGCCCCCAGCCAATGCCGACACAGATCAGGCCGTAACCGAGTACCACCGCCGCCGCCCAGAGCAGGCGCTGCGGCCCTGGATCACGCCAGGTCGGCACGCCTTGCGACTGCAGCAACAGCAGCGCCATGGCCAACACCGATAGCGCGAGCAACAGCGCGGCTGTCCCGAGCACCTCCGCAGAGGGCCGACCACGGACCGTCGATGACATTGATGGCTACTGCGGCAGCACCTCGAAGGTGGCGACATAGCCGCCGCGGCGCTGCGTCGCCGGTTTCACACCCTGGTCGTCCTTGTATTCCGCTTCGAGGAAATACTGCCCCGCGCGCGGCCACACGATGCTGACCAGGCCATCCTTGTCGGACACCAGTTCCATCGCTTCCTGACCGTTCCGATAGCGCATGCCATCCGGCAGCACCGTCACTTCGGCGCCGACCGCCGGCTGACCGTCGATCAGGAACCGGAACTGCGCCGCCTCGCCGACAAACAGGTCGTTGGGATGCGTGATCGGCACCAGCTCAAAGCCCACATTCGACGGCGCCAGGACTTCCTTGCTGGGGCTGCCGGCGGTGACGAAGGTTTCGACCCGGCGCGAGGACTGCATCACCACCAGGTTCTCGGCTTGCTTGGGCACCGCCGTCGCAAATTCGCCCGGCTTCGGCGTCGCACCGCGTGCCGGCCAGCGCTGCGGCTTGCCATTCTCGACCCAGCTGGCACTCAAGCCATTGCTGGCAGTGAACACCTTGTAAGTGCCCTTCTGCTGCAGCTGCAGATCGAAAGTGGCGCGCAGCTTGCCGCTGTTGACGTTGCGCAGCAGCACACCCGAACCATCCGGCGCCAGCGCCGTCACGGCGGAGACCTGCAGCGGGCGATAGTCGGTATGGAAAATGTCGTTGGAGACAGCGGCGTCGAAGGTCACCCAGGGATCATCGCTGGACAGCACGGTGGACGCGGGCAGAATCCAGGCACGATGCGCCTGCACCGAAAACGGCAGGCACAGCGCCAGTCCCAGGGTCGCCAGCTTGAAAGAACGGTTCATCGAAATCTCCTTTTGAATCTTCAACGGCAACATAAGAGCGATCACCGCCAAGCGGCCGTGATCAGGTGTGGCATCAGGGCTTGAGATTCAGCGACACCGCACCCAGTTCGCTGCTGCCCTGGGCGCTCAGGGTCTGCGCCTGCTGTGGCGGCCACTGGAACGGAATGCTGAGCACTTCACGGCCACCGACTTCTCGCGCCGCTTCCACCATCAGCTTGTAGCTACCCGGCGCGAGTTCGCCCAAAGGTGCACGGCCCTGGCTGAAGCTCAACGTGTGCTGTCCCGGCGCCCGGGTCGCGCTGCTGACGCCGTCCACCGGCAGCTGCAATTCACGTCCGCTGCGGCGCCACCACTGGCGCATGTCCTTCAGCCATTTTTCGCCTTCCTTGTCCTTCAGCTTCAGGTCGTACCAGACGGCGAGATTGGCCGCGACACTGCTGTCGGCGCGTTCGATCCAGAGCGCTGCATACGGTCGGTGATACTCCGCCACCGTGAGGCGCGGAATATCCACGGCGATCTCGAGTTCGGCCGCCACTGCCGCGGGCAGCACACAGACCGACAGCAACACTCCCAGCACACGACTCTTCATCGTCATCTCGTCGTCAATGAATAAACAGAAGGGCCAGCAGCACCGGAATCACCAGGCCCAAACCCACCACCGGCCAGGTGGCGGCGCGCTGGCCGGCATGCAGCTGCAACAGGAACAACCCGGTAATGCAGAAGATCAGCGTCGCCACCGCGAATACATCGATGAACCAACCCCAGGCCGCGCCGGCATTGCGGCCCTTATGCAGATCGTTCAGGTACGAAATCCAGCCGCGGCGCGTCAATTCGTACTGCAGCTCACCGCTTTCGCGCTCGATACTGAGCCAGGCATCTCCGCCGGGCCGTGGCAGTGCCAGATAGATTTCGTCCTCCGACCACTCTGCCGTGCGCTCGCCGATCCGCAGCGACAGCTCCGTCGCCAGCCATTCACGCAGTGATGGCGGCAACGCCGCCACCGCCGTCGCCGGTTGCGCCGTCAGCTGCTCACGCAAGGCCTCAGGCAGGGTCGCCTTCCGTGATTCGACGACCGGTGACGCTTCGATCTGCGACGCGTGATTCAAGGTAATGCCGGTCACACTGAACAGCAGCATGCCGATCAGACACAGCGCGGAACTGATCCAGTGCCACTGGTGCAGTGTCTTCAGCCAGAACGCACGCCGCTGCGGCTCCCTGCCCCGCTTCATGCCCTGCCTCATGCCCTGATTCATGCGTGCATGTCTACGGCTTGACCGGCGTCACTGCGGCGCCACTCGGATCGGTCACGAAACCGAGCTTGGTGACACCCGCCTTGCCGGCCTCGCTCATCAGCTCGGCCACCACCTCATAGCGGGTGTTCTTGTCCGCATGCACATGCAGTTCCGGCGTCGGCTGCTGCTGGCCCGCGAGCTGCAACTTTGCAGTCAGCGCGGCCCGATCGAGCGGCTCGCCATTCCAGTAAACCTGGCCGGCCGCATCGATGCCGACCTGCACCTTGTCGACCGGTTTCTGCTCCGCGGCGCTGCTGGCCTGCGGCAGATCGATCTTGACCGCATGGGTCAGCAACGGCGCGCTGATGATGAACACCACCAGCAACACCAACATGATGTCGACCAGCGGAATCACGTTGATCTCCGCCATCGGCGCACTGCTGCGACTGCCGCTGAAAGTACCGAACGCCATGGTCAGCTCCGGGTCACAACCGGCTTCAGCGGCGTCACCGTTGCACCGGACTGTGCGTCGATCTTGGCGCCGGTGGCCAGGAAGGTGAACAGGTCATGGGCAAATGCATCGAGCTGCGACAAGGTGACGCGATTGGCGCGCACGATGTAGTTGTAGCCCAGCACCGCCGGGATCGCGACTGCCAGACCGATCGCCGTCATGATCAGGGCCTCGCCAACCGGTCCCGCCACCTTGTCGAGCGTGCCGGAGCCCGAAAGGCCGATCGCGACCAGCGCGTGATAGATGCCCCACACCGTTCCGAGCAGTCCGACAAACGGCGCCGTCGCGCCTACCGAAGCGAGGATGGTCAGACCCGATTCCATCTTCGAGGTTTCTTCGTCTATGGTCTTGCGTAGCGTGCGGGTCACGAAATCGCTGGCGCTACCCGCTTCATTCAATCGATTGACCCCATGCCGCTCGTGATGCCGGATGGCGGCGATCCCGTGATACGCGAGATGCGAGAACGGCTCGTCGGGATGCTGATCCTCCAGGTGCACCGCCACCGCACCCAAGGACGGCGCGTTCCAGAAAAAGCTCAGGAAGGCATCGCTGCGCTTGCGGATCCGCCAGTGCGCCACCGCCTTGGTGATGATCAGATACCAGCTGGCGATCGACGCCACCAGCATCATGATCAGAATGGTCCTGGCGACAGCATCTGACTGACTGAGAAAATGGCTGAAGCCGAGACTCTGTGTTGCGTCCATAAGATGATTACCGTTGTGCTTAGTGGTGCTGCTTCAATTCGAAAGAAATCGGAACCTTGACCCAGGCAGCCACCGCCTGGTCACCCTGCTTGGCTGCAACGAAGCGCCAACGCGTCCGTACGACGTCCACCGCCGATGCGTCCAGGCGGGCATACCCGCTGCTGTGATCGACCGTGACCTTTTCCGCACGACCGTCGACACCGACCAGGACCAGCAACAGCACCGTCCCTTGCTCGCGCAATCGGATCGATGCCTGCGGATACTTGGGCCCCGGATTGTTGAGATAGGCCGCAACGAAGTTCGGCGGAATCACCGGCGCCGGTGCTGCAGGAGCCGGGGGAACAGGCTCGACCGGAGCCTCCTCCGCCAGTTCCTCCTCGATCGGCGGCGCCTGTATCGCCGCTGGCTCTGGCGTTACCGCGGCGATCATTTTCGGCTTCGGTTCCGGCTTGACCGGTTTCGGCGGCGGCGGGGGTGGCGGAGGCTCGATCAACGGCTCCGGCGGCATCTCCGAAATGAAACTGACCATCATCGGTTGCAGTTCCGTGACCTCTGGAGACACCTCACCACGCACCAGGAATGCTGCGGCCAGTGCAGCGACATGCAGCAGCGCAATCGAAGCAAGAACCACGGCGCGTCGCGGATTGAGCGCCGTGCGCGGACGCAGATAGCTCGGCAAATCGACATAGGCCGTCATGATGGGCGACCCGCAAGCAACAACAACCCGCAAAACGCAGGTCGTTCACATTCAGGTCCATCGACAATCTGCAACGGCATCAGAAATCCTTGGTGGGAATCCCGCCCGTTCGCACAGGCGGGATTCACGTTTTCAGCGATGATCAGAAGCTCATGTTCAGCGACAGCAGGCCCTGCCGCCCCGTGCCAAGCGCGGCGTAATGGTTGGCATACGCCTTGGTGTAGTAAACCTCGTCGGTCAGGTTCTGAATGTTGAGTTGCACCGAAAAAGTCGGATTGATGGCATAGCCCGCCATCGCGTCAAAACGCCAGTAATCCGGCACGCGCTTGTCAACCGATCCCGGGGTACCGTTGGCGTAGGAGCCATAAACCTCGCTGACATAGTAAGCACCACCACCAATCTGCAGCTTCGGCAGCACCTGATAAGTCGTATAAAGACTCAAGCTGTTCTCCGCCGTATTGGGCAGAGACTTGCCGACTGCGAGGTTGTTGAAGGCACCACGCACGAGTTCGCTATCGAGGTAAGAGTATCCGCCAAACAGCTTCCAGTCGGGCGTGATCTGACCGCTAAGTCCCAACTCCGCCCCACGGACTTGCGTCTTGCCGACCTGGACGAACGTATTTGCGGAAGTCTCGATGCGCGCGTTCTTGCGCTCACCCTCAAACAGCGCAAAGGTGAGCAGCAGCTGATGATCGAAGAATTCCCATTTGGCGCCGATTTCAGCCGTTGCGGATTCCTCCGGCTTCAAGTCTGCATTGGCGGCGGAAACGCCATCTTCATCCGCGGTACCGAGTGAGGCGGGCGTGGATTCTGTCGCGTAGGAAACGTAGAGCGTCCCCTCTTCGACCGGCTTGAACACCAGTCCAACCTGGTAGTTCAGGAAATCGTCCTTTGTCGCTGCGTACTGCGCAGCGACTGTCGTCCCGGCTGAATTGACCGCCTCCTTGCGGTCCGCTTCCGATTTGTAGTTGTCCCAGCGCAGGCCCAGGTTCAGCTGCCACCGCTCATCGAACTTCAGCGTGTCGAATACATAGACCGCCATTGCATCGGTGGTGTAGTTCGTCGGAGCACCGGTCCGCTTGATCGTCCCCAACCAGACATCGTTGGGATTGGGATGGTAAAGGTCCGTGCATTCAGTCGAGGGATCGCGCTCACCGGTATTCAGGACACAGTTATTGGCTGCCGTGCCGCCTGCCGGCCGCGAAGTGCCATTGACAGTCCAGCCGTCCTGCTCCCGCTTTTCGCGGCTGAATTCGACACCTGCGTTCAGAGCATGCTTGATAAATGCCGTGTCGAAGCTGACCGACAAGTCGGAAACGTTGGCAATCGTGTCGGTTTGCGCCCACCGTTGCTTGGTCGCACGGTAGAGGTAGCCGCTTTTGACGTTCTGCTTGTTGTCGTCAGGGTTGGTAACGACATAGCTGTTCAGCGTCCGGCCGTAACGGGTCGTGTTCCGTACCGTCACCCCATCGTCCAGCTCACGTTCAATCTTGATCGTGGCGACATCGGATTCCGCATCGCGGAAATCGCGCCCGGACATGCCATAGAAAGTCTTGGCATCCACGCCCTTGGTTTCGGTGACAGGCAATCCCGTCTCAGGATCGTAGGGAATGCTGTAGTCCGGCATGCCACTGTCACGAAGCAGGTAGTAATCAACGGTTGTGCGTGCTTTTGAGCCCAGACCGAAAGCCAGAGAACCCGCCGCGCCCCACTTGTCGTAATCGACGGCATCGTCGCGGCCAGGCACCACCCCGGTATTGCCCATGACATTCAAGCGGAATGCCGTTGAGTCGTTGATCGTCCAGTTCCGATCGATCGTTCCGCGCAGCGTGTCGGACGTACCCACCGCGAGATTGGCTGTGGCAAATGACTCGGCGCGCGCCTGTTTCGTGACCAGATTGACGTTGCCACCACCGGAGCCACGACCGCCATACGCTGAATCAGCTCCCTTCGTCACCTCAACAGACTCCAGGGCAAATACGTCGCGGGTCTGAGTGCCAATGTCGCGAATACCGTCGATGAACACGCTGGATGAGGAGTTGAGGCCGCGGATGACCGGACGATCGGAGAGCGCCTGCCCGCCCTCACCTGCAAGAAAGGTAATCCCGGGAACGAAACGCAGCGCATCCTGCAACGATGTGGCCGCGCTGTCCTGCAGCACCTGCGACGAGATGACCGTCACCGACTTCGGCGTATCCCGCAGCGGTGCGGTGAACTTGGACGAGGTGGCGGCGTCGACCTTGTAACCCGTGCTTACCTCGGCCTCCACTTTCACCTCGCGCAGTTGGGGCGCGTCCCTTTGTGCCGGTTCTTCAGCAACCGACTCGGCCGGCGGCGCGTCAGTCGACTGCGCAGCCCCCGGCAGCGCATGCAGGGCAAGAACCGCACCAGCGATGGGACTCAAACGAAATTTCACGAAAAGCTCTCCCGAATAGATCACCCAATAGACCGGCGCGGAAATCCGTGTCGGCACTGAAGTCCCCAGTCGGTATGGCGTTCTGATGCACGAAAGCGTTGCCTATGAGACGGGCGCGATTCTACATGATAATCATTACCATTATAAATATTGACAAGCAGCGGGCCGCCGCACTTCGCAGAGCTTGATCGGGTATCCGCAGGCGACCATGGCTCCGGGAACCCGCTCGGAATTCGACTTGCCAGTCCGTGATGCCCTCCCGACACTTGCCGGGAGGGCGCAAGCCATGCCATCGCGATCAGAACGTCACGTTCACTCCAACCCAGACGTTCCGCGCCTTGTCGATGTGGTTGTAGTCCTCGGTGAACACCGGCGTGTAGTAATCATCGCTGGGATCGCCGGCGGTGCCGTTGTCATTCGGCGTGAATTCCGTCTGGTAGGTCGTGAAGTCCTTGTCCAGCAGATTGTTGATGCGGCCATTGAAGGTGACCGACGGACTGGCCTTGAAACTCGCGCCCAGGTGGAAGATCTCGTAGTCCTTGTAATACACGGGCTTGCCGGTCGTCGCGTTCCAGCTCCGGTAGCGATCCGAGCGCAGCTCGCTGGTCAGGAACAGCCCCAGCCTTTCGGTCGCCTCCCAGCTCAGCGTGACATTGGCCATGTGTTTGGCGGTCTTGCCCAAGGGCTGACCTTTCTCCGCGCCGCTCTTCTGCTCGCTGTCGGTGTAGGTGTAGTTGGCGCGCAGCGCCCAGGCTTCGACAATCTGCCAGCGACCGGCCAACTCGGCCCCCTGGATCACCACCTTGTCGATGTTGGTGGTGCGGTTTGCGCCGGAGGTGTAGCCCAGATCGCCATAATCCCCCGTGCTGGCGCAGGCCTGCTCGCCGACGCCGCCGCAGGGTTGGCTATCGATCTTGTCGTCAAAGGTATTCTGGAACACGGTGACGTTGAAGTGATGGCCAGCCGGGTGTTGCCAGTAGGCCGCCAGTTCCGTGCTGACACTGGTTTCCGGTTGCAGGTTCGGATTGCCGAACAGCGGGCTCACGCCCTGGCCACCGAAGCCGATCACCCCGTCATACAGCTGTGAAGTCTTCGGCGTCTTGTAGCCCGTCGCCACACCCCCCTTGATGGTCCATTCGCTGCCCAGGGTGTAGACGCCGTACAGGCGTGGGCTGAGCTGATTGCCGAACACTTCGTGGTCGTCGTAGCGCAGTCCGGCGGTCACTGCCAGCGGACTGATCACATACCAGGTGTCTTCGGCGAACACGGAGTACATGTTGTGCTCCTGCACTGCGCCGGCCGCACCGCTTTCCATGCCGAACACGCCGTCTTCGAGTTCTCCACGAATCACCTGCGCACCCACCACCGCAATATGCGAGCCGGCCAGTTCGAACGGCATGTCCAGCTTGGCGTCCAGCGTGTACTGGCGGCTTTCCATGGTGCGCTTTCCGCGCGGGAGATAGGCCTGCAGCTGCCCATATTCGGCCGGGGTCAAGTTCGCCGCCATGACCTGGAGTTTCTGGGCTTCCGATAGATTGTTCCAGGCGTTCGGATTGGCATAACCAGTCCCGGCCACCGGGCAGAAACCACTTCCGCCGACCGTACCACCCAGGTTGGTACAGGCCGCGTTCCAGAGCAGTTGCATCTCCTGGCGTTCCGCCACGCTGAAAGGCAAGGTGCGGCCGTGGTTGTTGGTGGCAACGTAGGCCAGTGACACGAAGCTGTTGCCGAAATCCCACTCGCCTTCATGAGTCAGCGACCAGGTCTCGCGATCGAACTCCTGCTCGGCGGCGTAGCCGGCACGCGGCTCGATCCGACCACTGGCACCGATGCGCAGCATGGCGCCGTAGTCGTCCACGGTACCGACCGGGTATTCCGAAACGCCGGTATCGTTGATCTTGGGCCGGTTGTCATAGCGCTGACGCGAAGTATCCGCGTCCAGCGACAGGCTCTGTCTGGCATCGATCGTCCAGGAGAGGCGGGCACCGAGGCTCTTGTTCTCGTTGTCCACGGTCTTGCCGCCGCCGCCAAAACCCATGGACGGCTTGTGCTCGACACCGGCCGGATCGGTGACGCTGGCATAGCTCGGGTTGGATTCCAGCCGGTTGTAGAGGCTGCCCCGCAACGCCAGACCCAGCTTGCCCCGCAGCAGGGGGCCACTGAGTGAGAAGTCGGTCGTGATGTCGTTACCGAATTCATCATCGATCTGGTAGGTACGGCCGTGGCTGACCGAACCGCCCCACTGCTCCGTCACCTTCTTGGTGATGATGTTGATGACACCGCCCATCGCGTCCGCACCGTACAGCGTGGACGCGGGGCCACGGATCACCTCGATGCGTTCGATCGCATCCAGCGGCGGAATATGGTTGAACTGGTTGCCGCCAAAGTTGTTGGGATAGATGTCGCCATGATTGTTCTGGCGCCGTCCGTCAACCAGGATCAGGGTGTAGTCCGCCCCCATGCCGCGCATCGAG
>JBEBWZ010000069.1:0-17492 GCA_040391865.1 Solimonas flava | reverse complement strand
CCTGCTCGGGGCCAATGACGTGCACGATGCCCTGACGCACGTCCATCAGATCGAACTTGGTGATGCCGAACTCGGCACAGTTGCGGTCCAGCGCATCCAGCTGCGCACGCGAGATCGGGTCCTTGATCCCCAGCCTGCGATCCAGTGTCGGCACGTTATGGTCCGGCACCGCCAGATTGGCGCTGACGCGCCAGGGCTGACGACCGTTCAGGCGCAGGCCGTCGAAAGCCTGCGGGCTGGTCACTTCGTGCACCAGATGGCGGTCGATGTAAATCAGCGCAGAGCCGTCGCCAGCATCGCTGACCACGTGCGCATCCCAAATCTTGTCGTAAAGGGTTTTTGCAGACATTTCCAAGACTCCAGTGGCTGGCCCGGACCCGGTTCTCGCGGCGCGGAACGAGGCACAGGTTTGCTGACGGAGCGCATCTTAGGGCGCGGCAACCAATAACTCCAATGAATCGTTATTATATGGTGGATTCCAATTTGGAATGACTGACCTGGCCCGCTCCCGATATGGATACGCAATCCCTGGCCGCATTCGTGGAAGTCGCCGACGGCCATTCATTCACCCTCGCCGCCGAGCACCTGCACCTGTCGCAACCGGCGATCAGCAAGCGCATCACGGTGCTCGAAGAGCAGATCGGACAGCGCCTGTTCGACCGCGTCGGCCGCACCGTCAATCTCACCGATGCCGGCCGCACCCTGCTGCCCTACGCGCGCAAGGCCCTGCAGGACATCGAGGACGCGCGCCGTGCGCTGTCGCAGCTCGATGGCAAGGTCAGCGGCCGCCTGTCGATCGGCACCAGCCATCACATCGGCCTGCACCGTCTGCCCCCGGCCTTGCGCGCCTATACCCAGCAATATCCGGCGGTCGATCTCGATATCCATTTCATGGATTCCGAAGTCGCCTGTCAGCTGGTGGTCGCCGGCAAACTGGAACTGGGCATCGTGACCCTGCCAACCCAGCCGCTGGAGCAGCTCGAGCAACGCGAAATCTGGCCCGATCCGCTGACCGTCGTGATCGGACGCGAGCATCCGCTGGCGAAGCGCAAGCGCGTGAATCTCAGCGAGCTGGCGCAACATCCGGCCGTGCTCCCGGACGAGCAGACCTACACCCATCGAATCGTCACCCGTGAACTCGAACGGCACGGACTGACACCGAGAATCCGTCTGGCCACGAACTATCTGGAGACGCTGAAGATGCTGGCCAGCATCGGTCTCGGCTGGACCGTGCTGCCGGAATCGATGCTCGACGACAGCTTGCGACCGCTGGCGATGCCGCAACTGACGATGCATCGCCGTCTCGGCATCGTCTGGCATCAGCGCCGCACCATCTCCAGTCCGGCGCAGGCGCTGATGGACATCATCGACGCGGTCGAGCGCGCTGCCGTTGCGCCGCCAGGGTGACGGCTGCCGAGCAGCCCTTTTGCGCACCCGGAACATTACAATCCCCTTCCCCCCGACCATCTTCAGAGAGCACCGCCGTGTCGACCACCGCCAAGCTGATCAGTCACTACTACGCCGCATTCAACGCCCGCGAATGGGATAATTTTTTCGCACTGATCAGCGACGACGTGGTGCATGACCTCAACCAGGGGCCGCGCGAGACCGGCAAGGCGATGTTCCGCAGCTTCATCGATCGCATGAACGCCAGCTACAGCGAGCAGATCGTGGATATCTCGGTCAGCGTCAACGCCGACGGTCGCCGCGCCGCCGCTGAATACGTGGTGCTGGGCACCTACCTGAAGACCGACGAGGGCCTGCCGGAAGCCAATGGCCAGACCTACCGCCTGCCCGGCGGCGCGTTCTTCGAGATCAGCGACGGCAAGATCACGCGCGTGACCAACTACTACAACCTGCAGGAGTGGCTGCGGCAGGTCGGAGCCTGAGTTGAGCCTGCGGCTGGAATCGCTATGCGGCGCCGCGATCGCCAATCATCTCGACGCGCTGGCGGAGATGCGCTGCACCGTGTTTCGCGAATGGCCTTATCTGTATGAAGGCACGCGCGACTACGAAGCCAGTTATCTGCAGGTGTACGTCGATTGTCCGCGTGCGCTGGCGGTGCTGGTCTGGGATGGCGAGCGCTGTGTGGGCGCTTCGACGGTGATCCCGCTGATCGATGCGCCGCTGGACATGCAGCAGCCGTTCATCGACGCCGGCATGGATCTGTCGCGCATCGACTATTTCGGCGAATCGGTACTGCTGCCGGCGTATCGCGGCCGCGGCCTGGGCGTGAAGTTCTTCGAATTGCGCGAAGCGCATGCACAGTCGCTGCAGTTGCCGGTGTGCGCGTTCTGCGCCGTGCAGCGCCCGGATACGCATCCACTCAAGCCGGACGGCTACGTGCCGAACGATGCGTTCTGGCACAAGCGCGGCTATCGCAAGGCGCCGCAACTGCAGACCACGCTGTCATGGCCGGATATCGGCGAAACCCGGTCCACGCGCAAGCCGATGACTTTCTGGCTGCGCGAACGGGGGGCGGCATGAGTCGCTTCACGTTGGCCTCGGCACAGTTCCCGGTCTCCGAGCCGCGCAGCTGGGAGGAAGTCGCTGCGACACTGACCCGGTGGGTCGACGACGCTGCGGCGCGGCAGGCGCGTTTGCTGCTGTTTCCCGAGTACGCGGCGATGAGTCTGGCGGCGCTGTTCGATCACGCAACCCGCGATGATCTGCAACGGCAGGTAAGCGCGCTGCAGACCTTGCGCGACCGCTATCTGCAATTGCATCGCGACCTCGCGCAGCGGCATGGCGTCTACATCGTCGCCGGCAGTTTTCCGTGGACGCTGGCAGATGGGCGCACCGTGAACCGCGCCTGGTTCTGTTCGCCCGATGGTCGCGCCGAGTTCCAGGACAAGCAGCTGATGACCCGCTTCGAGCGTGAAAGCTGGAATATCGAAGGCGAACCCGGCCTGAAGCTGTTCGACACGGCACTCGGTCGAATCGCGATCAACATCTGCTACGACTGTGAATTCCCGCTGCTGGCACGCGCGCAGGCGGAAGCCGGTGCCCAGCTGCTGCTGGTGCCGAGCTGCACCGATACGGTTGCCGGCTACTACCGCGTCCGCGTCGGCTGTCAGGCACGTGCCCTGGAGAGCCAGTGCATCGTGGTGCAGTCGCCGCTGGTCGGCAGCGCACCGTGGTCGGCGGCCGTGGACATCAATATCGGCGCGGCCGGTGTCTATGGCCCTCCCGACCGTGGCTTTCCCGACGACGGCGTGCTGGCGCTCGGCGAAATGGATCAGCCGCAATGGCTGTACGCGGAGGTGGATCTCGCCGCGGTTGCGCAGGTGCGCGAGCAAGGCCAGGTGTTCAACTTCCGGCACTGGCCGGAACAGGGCGCGGCCACGCTGCCTGCGGTGAGCCGCATCGCGTTCTAGCGTTCCGGCTCCGGCAGATAACGCCAGGCGATCGCCGTGCCGATGGCCGCGACCACGGCGGCGGCATAGAACGTCGCTTCCGGCGACAGGTCCTGCCACAGATAGCCCGCACTGAGGCTGCCGACCGAACCGCCGATGCCGTAGGCAACGGCGTTGTAGATGGCCTGCCCACGGCCATGCAGCGACGCCGGGAACAGGCGCATCACGTAGTGCATCGCCACCGCGTGATAGGCACCGAAGGTGATCGCATGTGCGAGCTGCACGCCGATCAGTACCGCCCATGATTCCACGGCAAATGCGGTGAATCCCCAGCGCAAGCTGGTTGCCGCCAATGCCAGGATCATCATCCGTCGCGCACCCCAGCGCGCGATCATGCCGCTGATGACCAGGAACATGCCGATCTCGGCCACCACCCCCAGCGCCCACAGCAATCCGGCAAGACTGCGGCTGTAGTGATGGCGTTCGAGGAACAGGGTGAAGAAGTTGTAGTACGGCGCAAAGCTGAGCTGCGAGGCCAGACAGACCGCCAGCAGTGCCAGCACTTCCGGGCGTTTGACCACGCTCCACAATCCGACCTTCGCGGCACCGGGGTGCTGCAGTGAAGGCGGTTCCGGCACCAGCCAGCTCGTCGCCGCCATGCCCAGCCAGAAACTGCCGACCAGCCACGGCAGCCAGAGGATGCCGCTCAGATCCAGCGCCATGCCCAGGCCCAGCACCGAAGCCACGAAGCCGACCGAACCCCACAGGCGCACCCGACTGTATTCGCCACCGCTGACCTGCAGATGATTGAGCGTCACCACCTCGAACTGCGGCAGCAGCGCATGCCAGAACAGGGTGTAGGCGATCATCAGCCCGCCGATCCACCACACGCCGTCGACGAACGGGATGGCCATGAAGGTCAGCAGTGCCGCGACGCTGGCCCAGCGGATCAGGGCGATGCGCCGGCCGGTATGGTCGGCGTACCAGCCCCAGAGCACCGGCAGGATCGAACGGGTCACGCCCATCAGCGCGAATGCGATGCCCATCTGCAGCGCACTGAAACCGCGCGCCTGCAGATACGGCGCCCAGTACGGCATGAACGCACCGACCGTGGCGTAGTAGAAGAAATAGAAACTCGACAGACGCCAGTGCAGGCGTTCAAGGCCTGCGTCTGGCGCGGGCATGAATTACGGGACCTCGCCGGGAATCCGCGGAGTCGCCGGGGTCACGTCGGCGTTCTGGCCGCGGTGGCGTAGCCAGTGATCCATCAGCACCAGCGCCAGCATCGCTTCGCCGATCGGCGTCGCACGCAGGCCGACACAGGGGTCGTGACGCCCGGTGGTACGCATGTCGGTGGCGGTACCAGCCTCGTCGATGCTCTTGCCTGGCGTGGTGATGCTCGAGGTCGGCTTGATCGCGTAGCGTGCGTAGATCGTCTGGCCGGTGGAAATGCCGCCCGCGATGCCGCCCGAGTGATTGCCGAGAAATCCTTCCGGGCTCATCTCATCGCGATGCTCGGTGCCCTTCATTTCCGCGACGCGCATGCCGTCACCGATCTCGACGCCCTTGACTGCGTTGATCGACATCAGCGCGTGGGCGATATCGGCATCGAGACGGTCGAACACCGGCTCGCCGAGCCCCGGCGGTACATTGCGCGCCTCCACGTAAAGACGCGCGCCGATCGAATCGCCAGAGCTGCGCAGTTCGTCGATCAGTGTTTCCAGCACCGGCACCTGCGCCGGATCGGCACAGAAGAACGGGTTCTGATTGACAGTGTTCCAGTCGCTCGCCGCACAGCGCACCGCGCCGATCTGTTCGACACAACCACGGATCTCGATTCCGAGGCGCTCGCGCAGATACTTGCGCGCGATCGCACCGGCAGCGACGCGCACCGCCGTTTCACGCGCCGACGAGCGCCCGCCGCCACGGTGATCGCGGATGCCGTATTTCTGCACATAGGCGTAATCGGCATGATTCGGCCGAAATACCTGCTTGATCTTTTCGTAGTCGTAGCTGCGCTGATCGGTGTTGCGGATCAGCAGCGCGATCGGCGTGCCGGTGGTCCTGCCTTCGAACACGCCGGACAGGATCTCGACCTGATCGCCTTCCTTGCGTTGCGTGACGTACTTCGAGGTGCCGGGCTTGCGACGATCCAGATCCGGCTGGATGTCGGCCTCGGACAGCGTCAGCCCCGGCGGACAGCCATCGACCACGCAGCCGATCGCGGCGCCATGGCTTTCGCCGAAGCTGGTGACGGTGAACAGCGTGCCAAAGGTATTTCCGGACATGGGAAGCAGATCAATTGGTGAGATGCGCGACCAGATCGGCGCGCGAAATGATGAAGACTCCGTCGCCGCCGCGCTCGAAATCCACCCAGGTCACCGGCAGCTTCGGCCAGCGCGCTTCGAATTCGGGAACGCTGCCGCCAACCTCGCAGACCAGCCAGCCCTCGTTGCTGAGATGCCGTGGCGCTTCCTCGAGAATGCGCGCGACAAGATCCATGCCGTCGGCACCGGCCGCCAGCGCCATCTTCGGCTCATGGTGATACTCCGCCGCCATCGCCTTCCAGTCCGCGTTCGGCACATAGGGCGGATTGCTCACGATCAGATCGTAGACCTCGTTGACCAGCGTGCCGAACAGGTCGGACTTGATCACCCGGACCTGATTGCCGAGCACATGGCGCGCGACGTTGCGGCGCGCCACCGCCAGCGCCTTGACGCTGATGTCGACCAGATCGACCTGCGCCTCGGGGAACATGACTGCGCAGGCAATGCCGATGCAGCCGCTGCCGGTGCACAGGTCCAGCACCCGCGCCGGCGTCTGCTGCAGCCAGGGCGCAAATTCGCGCTCGATCATTTCCGCGATCGGCGAGCGTGGAATCAGGACGTTCTCGTCGACCTCGAACTCCAGCCCGGCAAACTCGATCCGCCCCAACAGATAGGCCGCCGGCTTGCGGCTGTCGATGCGTTCGTTCAGCAGCGCCAGCGCCGCGGCGCGTTCGCCAGCCGTTACTGCCGCTTCCAGATAGACCGTCGGCAGGTCCGGGGGCAGGTGCAGCGCGTGCAGCACCAGAAAGTACGCTTCGTCCAGCGCGTTCTCGGTGCCCTGCCCGAAGCTCAATCCGGCCTCGCGGAAACGGCTGGCGCCCCAGCGCACGAGATCCCGCACGGTCATCAGGGCATCGGTGTCGGGACTACGGGGCATGTCGGGAAGGGGCCTGTGGGATAATCGGCGCGAATTATGCGGCCCGCTCCCGTGCCGCGCCATCCCGGACTGCACCACAGGCTCGATAACGTGACCGCTACTGCTGATTCCAACAAACCCGCCGGCACCGGATTGTGGCTGGTGATTGCCGGCGCGCTGGCCCTGATCGCCGGCATTCTGGCCGCGGTCTATCTCAGCGCGCCGAAAACGCTGACGATCCAGTCCGGCACACTGCTGCAGCAACCGCGCGCCCTGCCCGAGTTTTCGCTGATCGATCAGGACGGCGCCGCGTTCACCCGGGAACAGCTGCTGGGACACTGGACGCTGATCTTCCCCGGATTCACCTACTGCCCGGATGTCTGCCCGACCACGCTGGCGATGCTCAAGAACGTCGAATCGCAGCTGGGCCCGCGCGCCGAGCAACTGCGGGTGGCGATGTTCTCGATCGACCCGGAGCGCGATACACCGGAACAACTCAAGCGCTACGTCAGCCACTTCAGCCCGCGTTTCCAGGGCGTCACCGTCGCGGAACCGGGCCTGCGCAGCATGGCCCAGACGCTGGGCGTGGCCTACATCAAGGTGCCGGGCGACACTGCGGACAGCTACACCATGGACCATTCCGCGGCGCTGATCCTGATCAATCCGCGCGCCGAGCTGGCCGGCTATTTCACGACGCCACTGCAAGCGCCGGCACTACTTGCCGACCTCAAGCAGATCATCGACCGCACGCCATGATCCGCATCCTCGCCCTCGCCCTCGCTGCCCTGCTCTGCCTGAGCGCCTGCACGCCGAAGGATGGCAGCCCGAAGATCGACGATGCCTGGATCCGCGAAGCGCCACCCGGTGCCACGGTCATGGCCGGCTATCTGCGGCTGCATAACCCCAGCCGCAGCACACTGCGCTGCGATGCCGTCGACGGCCCCGATTTCGGCGCTGCGGAGTTGCATCGCTCTGTGGTCGAGAACGGCCAGTCGCGGATGCTGCCCGGTCAGCACATCGAAGCGGCCCCGGGCACGACGGCGGTGCTCGAACCGGGCGGCTTGCATCTGATGCTGTTCCGGCCGCAGCGCGAATTGCGTGCCGGCGACGAAACCACCCTGATCCTGCGCTGTGGCGAGATCTCCATCAGCGCTTCCTTCCGTATCGACAACCGCTCCTGACATGTCCGCAGACCACACCGATGCAAGCACCGGCGACAAGCTGTTTGCCGCGATCCAGCAGCTGCTGCCGACGCGGCTGCTGTCACTGCTGGTGTTTCACGCCACACAGATCAAGCAGGCCTGGTTCAAGAACGCGCTGATCCGTCTGTTCCTGAAGGGTTTCGTGATCGACCTGCGCGAGGCCGAGCACGAGCGCATCGAACACTACGAAAGCTTCAATCATTTTTTCACCCGCGCGCTGCAACCCGGCGCGCGCCCCTTGCCTGAAGATCCTCAAGCCTTCGTCAGCCCAGTCGACGGTACCGTCAGCCAGTTCGGGCCGATCCGCGAGGGCCGCATCGTCCAGGCCAAAGGGCACGAATACTCGGTGCTGGAACTGCTGGGCGGCGATCAGGAACTCGCGACAAAGTTCGCCAACGGCCGCTTCTGCACCATCTATCTGGCGCCGTACAACTATCACCGCATCCACATGCCGATCAGCGGCGATCTCAGCCGCTGGTCGTATGCTCCCGGTCGCCTGTTCAGCGTCAATGCCGCGACCGCGCGCGCACTGCCCAGGCTGTTCACCCGCAACGAGCGCGTGAATACCGTGTTCGATACCGACGCCGGTCCAGTCGGGCTGGTGCTGGTCGGCGCGCTGTTCGTCGGCTCGATGGAAACGGTCTGGGCCGGACGCATCTCGCCGCCACATGTGCGCGGCGAGCCTGCGCACTACGCGCCCATGGACCGCACGCACCTGGCGCGCGGTGCCGAGATGGGCCGCTTCAACATGGGCTCGACGGTGATCCTGCTGACGCCGCCGGACAGCGTCGCCTGGTCGCCGGAACTGACGCCCGGACAGCCGGTGCGCATGGGCCAGGTCATCGGTCGCTGGCAAGCCGCACGAAACTGAGCGAAGCCGCGAACTTCGGGGCTCGCCGTCGCACTAAAGCCAGAACCCGACGCCAATACCGGCGCGACCGTACCCCGGTACGGGCTCCTTACCGCGGAACGCGTATCCTCAAGCCCATCATGCAGAAACGCCTGCTCGCCCTCGCTACCGCGGTTACCGTCCTCAGCGGCAGCGTCGCGCATGCCGACGCACCGCCGGTCATCGACCTGCCGCAGATCGGCGAGCCGGCCGACAACATGCTGTCGCCGATGCAGGAGCGACAGCTGGGCGCGCGAATCATGGCGCAGCTCTATGCCAGCGAGTATCTGCTCGAAGACCCGGAGCTGAAGGACTATCTCACCGGCATCGGCTGGCGCCTGGTTGCCAACAGCCGCACGCCGGCACCGGACATGACCTTCTTCGTGGTCAACGATGCGCGCATCAACGCCTTCGCCCTGCCCGGCGGCTATATCGGCTTCAACGCCGGCATGCTGCTGGCGGCCAACAACGAAAGTGAAATCGCCGGCGTCATGGGTCACGAACTGGCGCACGTCACGCAACGTCATATCGCCCGTACCGGCGAGGACACCCAGGTCGCGACCATCGCCACCTGGCTGGGCGTGATCGCGGCGATCATCGCCGGCTCCGCCGACCCGGACGTGGTCATCGGCGCGCTGTCGATCGGCCAGGCGATGAATTACCAGCGTCAGGTCAATTACACCCGCGCGCATGAACAGGAAGCCGATCGCGTCGGCATCCAGACCATGGCGCGCGCCGGCTTCGATCCTGAAGGCATGGCCTCGTTCTTCCAGAAGCTGCAGCAGCAGTCGCGCCTGTACGGCAGTGGTGTGCCGGAAATCCTGCGCACCCATCCCTTGAGCGTCAACCGCGTGGCCGAAGCACGGGCGCGTGCCGCAGAACTGCCCAAGGTCAACCGTACCGATCCGGTCGAGTTCCAGTTGATGCGCGCGCGTGCGCGGGTGCTGACCGCCGACCGCGCGGGCGAAGCCACCGAATATTTCGCACGCGAACTCAACGCCGGCCGCGATACGCCTGCCAACCGCTACGGTCTGGCCCTGTCGCTGTCACGCGCCGGACAGACCGATCGCGCCGAGGAAACGCTGGCGCCACTGCGCGAAAAATACCCCCGACAGGTCAATATCCAGCTGCTGCACAGCCAGTTGCGGCTGTTGGCCAAGGACATCGATGGCGCGCTGGAAATCTCGTCGCGCATGCTGAAGCTGTATCCGCGCTATGCCCCGGCGATCATCGGACACGCCAACATGCTGATGGCCGCCGGCAAGCCGGAGGACGCGCGCCAGATCCTGCTGTCCCATGAACAGGCGCAAGGGACGCAATTGGAAACCTACAACCTGCTGGCGCAGGCCGCCCGCGAAAGCGGCAATCTGGCCGAAGCCTCGTTCCAGATGGCGACCTATCTGCTGCTGCGGGGTGATGCCGGCATGGCGCTGGCACAGCTGGATGCGGGTCTGCGCCTCGACAATCTCAGCAGTCACGATCGCTCGCGCCTGGTGGCCAAGCGCAAGGAAGCGCGCGATACGCTCCCCGAAAACTGGCGCATGCCGGATCCGCGCGGTCGTTAGGCACGCCGATACCTTCAATGCACCTGAGGCATCAGGGCGGTGCGCGTTTCAGACGCCCGCTCGCGCGCAGCCAGCGGATGCAATCGTCGATCATCACCGGCAACGGCTGCGGCTGATAGCCCAGTTCCTTCTGCGCCTTGGTGCTGCTGCAATACAGGTTCTGCGACAGCAGCTCCACCGCGTCCCGGGTGACGTCGGGTTCGCGCCCGAACAGCGGTGCCAGCCACTCCTCCATCTGCGCATAGGTCCGTATCAGCCGCGGATGAACGGTCACGATTCTGCGTTTGACGCCCAGTGCGCGGCTGATCTCCAGCGCCAGCCCGAGATAGCTCGCCTGTGCGCCGCCGAGCAGATAGTTATGACCCAGTTGCCCCCGTTCGGCCGCTGCGACCATCGCCCGCGCCACCTCATGCGCGTGGCAGAAACTGCCGCCGCCGGGAGCGATCACCGGCAACCGTCCCTGCTGCACCAGACGCACCAGGCGCGACCAGTTACCGGTGTCATAGGCACCAAAGATGTTCGCAGGATTGACGATCACCGCGGGCAGGCCGGCCGCATAACCACGGCGCACTTCGCGCTCCGCCAGCGCCTTGCTGCGCACATAGTTGAGGGTCGCCGTGCTGCCGCGCGTCGGCGTTTCTTCCGTGATCGTGCCGCTGTGCAGACCGTAGGCGACGATGCTGGAGGTATGCACGAAACGTCGTGCATTGGCCTCCAGTGCCGCGCGTACCAGCGTGCGCGTGCCCTTGATGTTGACCTTCAACTGTTCCGGATGCGCACGCGACCACAGGCTGGTATTGCCGGCGACGTGGAAGATGCAATCGACGTGCTGGGGAATCTGGCCGCGCAGGCTGCGCGCGTCGGTGACATCGCCAACCACCCGCCGCACTCCCGCGAAGCGCGCCAGCGGCGTGGTGTCCGACTGCGCGCGATGCAGCGCGATCACCTGCCACTGCTGCCGCACCAGTTCCTCGACCAGATTCAGCCCGACGAATCCCGTGGCACCGGTGACGAACGCGGTCCTGGTCACGGGCAATCCTCCGGGTTTGCGGGGTTGGCGGCAGTCTAGCAGGCGCCCCGCACGATACTTACACCCGCAACATGTCGTCCGCAGGTGCCGTGCTGCCCCACTGCTTGCACTGCGGGCATTGCCAGAACAGCTGCCGCGGCGCGAAGCCGCAGTGCGTGCACTGATAGCGCGGCGTGTTTTCGATCAGCTTGCGCAATGCTGTCCGCAAGCTCGCAGCCGGCTTGTCGAGACCGACCGCTACAACATCCGGCTGCCGCTCCAGGACTTCCAGGAACTCCGCCAGCACCGCACGGCTGGGACGCGCCTGCAGGCCCTGCGCCAGATGGTCGAGCGGATCGATCCCCTCCTCCGCCAGCAAGCGCGCCTCCGCCACGAACGGCAGGCTGGACGGCGAAATGGTTTTCGCATCCTTCAGAAACAGCAGATAGCCTTCCGCATCGCGGGTCTTTTCGTAGCAGCGGCCCAGAGGCTCGATTACTTCCGACAGGAAACGCGCATCCAGCTCAAAGGCACGCAGATAGGATTTCGCCGCGGCAGCGGCATCGCCTTCGGCTTCGAGCAGGGCGCCCAGCATCAGATCGGCGCGAATGCAGTTGCTGTCTTCATCCAGCGCGCGACGCACCTGCTTGATCGCTTCGGGAATGCGCTTTTCGCGGCGGGCTTCCTCGCCCAGTTCACAGTAGTACTGCGCGATGACCGCGCGCTGCGATTCGCCTTTAGCGGCCTCGAGACGTCGCGCCGCTTCAATCGCACGCGCCCAGTCGCGGCCCTGTTCGGCGATGGTCCGGATCTGGTCGAGCGCAACCGGCACGAACTTTCCCTGACTGACCAGTTCCTCGAAGGCCTGCTCCGCGCGATCCATCACACCGGCACGCATGTAGTCCTGCGCCAGATCGAACTGCACCTGCGCCCGCAATTCCGGCGTCAGGCCATTGCGTGCCAGCAGCGCCTCATGCACGCGCAAGGCGCGATCGACTTCGCCGCGTTTGCGGAACAGATTGCCCAGGGTCAGATGCAGCTCGGCCGTGGATTCGTCCAGTTCCGCAACCTGGGTCAGTGCCGCGACCGCCTGATCGGGATCGTCCGACGCCAGCTGGCTCAGCAAGCCGCCGAGCTGTTCGGCGCTGACGTGCCGTTCAGGGCCCGCGATATGACGGCGCCCGAGCACCCAGCCCAGCGCTAGGCCGAGCGGCAGCAGCAGCCACGAAAACAGGGAGTCGAGCATGCTTCAGGGAATCCGCGATCAGGCGTGCGGCGTTTCGACCGTCACCGGCAGATTGCGCAGATTGCGCAGCTCGCTCTCGGTATCGCGCAACTGGCGCCGCAGTCGCGCGATTTCGCGACCGCTGCGGAACACACGCGCCGAGACCACCAGCAGCGTCAGCAGCACCGCAATCAGGAAATCGGCGATCAGGATCGCAAACAGAGGCAATTGCAGCTCGCCAAACAGGTAGTTCAGCGTCACCGGCTGTGCATTGAAGAAGCCGATCGAAGCACCGATCACCAGTACCACCACCAGCAACAGACTGAGAACTGTGGTGCGCATGAGTTCGGGAATCCTTAATCGACGACCGCAACCGCGGCCTGTGTCGCAATTTCTTCGAGCAGGCTGGCGTTCACGCGCTCGCGCATTTCCTTGCCCGGCTTGAAGTGCGGGACGCGTTTCGGCGGGATCTGCACCGGGTCGCCGGTCTTCGGATTGCGACCGACACGCGCCGGACGATGATGCAGCGCAAAGCTGCCAAAACCACGGATCTCGACCCGATCATCACGCGCCAGCGCGTTGCTGATCTGATCCAGTACCAGCTTCACCGCCAACTCCACGTCCTTGTGCATCAGGTGGGTTTGCTGTGCAGCGAGCTTTTCGATGAGTTCTGATTTGGTCATGGGCCCTGAGGGTTAGCGCCCCATCGGCGATTGGGGGGACAGTCGCCGGAACAATAGAGAAAAAAAAGGGGCCACGCAAGCGTGGCCCCCTTATTTTTCCCTGAAATTCCGGGAAGATAGGCAACAAACTTAATCGTTGTTGTTGCCGCCCATCTGTTCCTTCAGCAGGTCGCCCAGGCTGGTACGGCCGGTGCTGGCGTTGCGGCTGTAATCCGCCACCACTTCCTGCTCTTCCTGGATTTCCTTCTCACGGACCGACAGCTGCACCGTGCGGTTCTTGCGATCGACACCGACGAAGCGCGACTCCAGCGTGTCGCCCTCGTTCAGCACCTTGGTCGCATCTTCCACGCGGTCGCGCGACAGGTCGCTGGCCTTGATGTAGCCCTCGACGCCGCCGCCCAGATCGATCACCGCACCACGAGGATCGACCGTGCGGACGATACCCTTGACGATGACGCCCTTGGTGGTCTTGGCGATGAACTCGGCCAGCGGGTCCTGCTGGACCTGCTTGACGCCCAGCGAGATGCGCTCACGCGCACCGTCGATGGCGAGCACCACGGCATCCAGTTCCTGACCCTTCTGATAACGACGCACGGCCACTTCGCCGGTTTCGTTCCAGTCCAGATCGGAGAGATGCACCAGACCGTCGATGCCGCCGTCCAGGCCGATGAAGATGCCGAAGTCGGTGATCGACTTGATCGCGCCATGAACGCGGTCGCCCTTCTGGTGGTTCTGAGCGAACTCTTCCCACGGGTTGGGCTTGCACTGCTTCATGCCCAGCGAGATGCGGCGGCGCTCGCCGTCGATGTCGATGATCATGACTTCGACTTCGTCGCCGACCTGCACAACCTTGGCCGGATTGACGTTCTTGTTGGTCCAGTCCATTTCGGACACGTGCACCAGACCCTCGACGCCGGGTTCGATCTCGACGAACGAACCGTAATCGGTGATGTTGGTGACCTTGCCGAACAGGCGGGTCTTCTCCGGGTAACGACGTTCGATGTCGACCCAGGGATCAGCGCCCAGCTGCTTCAGCCCGAGCGAAACGCGACGGCGCTCGCGGTCGTACTTCAGGACCTTGACTTCGATTTCAGCGCCCACGGTCACGACTTCCGCCGGATCCTTGACGCGCTTCCAGGTCATGTCGGTGATGTGGAGCAGACCGTCGATGCCGCCGAGGTCCACGAACGCACCGTATTCGACCAGGTTCTTGACCACGCCGCGCAGCACCACGCCTTCCTGCAGGTTGGCGAGCAGCGAGTCACGCTCGGCGCTGTACTCGGCCTCGAGCACTTCGCGACGCGACACGACGACGTTGTTGCGGATCTTGTCGAGCTTGATGACCTTGAACTCAAGGGGCTTGCCTTCGAGGTACGAGGTATCGCGCACCGGACGGACGTCGACCAGCGAACCCGGAAGGAACGCGCGGACCGAGCCGATGTCGACGGTGAAACCACCCTTGACCTTGCCGGTGATGATGCCGATGACCGTTTCCTTGCCCTCGAAAGCCTTCTGCAGGCGTTCCCAGGTCTTGATGCGTTCGGCCTTCTCCTTGGAGAAGCGGGTTTCCCCGAAGCCGTCCTCAACGGTTTCCAGTGCCACTTCCACTTCGTCGCCAGCAGCTACTTTCAGCTCGCCGTCGACCATGAACTCCTGAATGGGGATCACGCCTTCCGACTTGAGGCCGGCATCGACGATCACCACATCGGCTTTCACGGCCAGCACTCGTGCATTGACGATGGTGCCGGACTGCATGGACTGGCCGCCCTTGAGGCTGGCCTCAAACAACTCAGCGAAACTCTCGCTCATCTAGACACTCTGTTAAATGGGTTTTCCGCCGGCATCCTGCGTAGCGGTCCTGATTGATTAAGAACGGCCCGCATCCTTGCGAGACCGACAACTGCGAAAGAGCTTCAGAACCCGTGGTGGCGTAACAGGACGTCGATCCGGGCCAGTACCTGATCCGGAGAAAGCCCCGTGGTGTCAACCACTTGCGCACCATCAGCCGGTCTTAGCGGCGCAATGGCGCGATTGCGATCGCGCTCGTCACGGGCGCGGATTTCCGCGCAGAGACTGTCGAGTGTAGCTGGAATTCCCTTGTCGCTCAACTGCTTGAACCGCCTGGCAGCGCGTTCCTCGGGACTCGCGTCCATGAAAATCTTGATCTCGGCGTCAGGAAAAATGACCGTGCCCATGTCGCGGCCATCACCAATCAAACCAGGCGCTTTGCGGAAATCCTTCTGGCGCTGCAGCAGGGCCGCACGCACATCCGGCCAGGCCGCGATCTTCGAGGCCAGCGCGCCAGTGGATTCCTTGCGCACGTCATGCGTCCAGTCCTCGCCATCGACCAGGATCGCTTCGTCGTCCTCGGTGCTGCCGACAAAGCGGATATCCAGCGCCGGCGCCAGTGCGGCAACGGCCACGGTATCGTGCAGGTCGAGATCCTTGCGATGCGCGGCCAGGGCCAGGATGCGGTACAGCGCACCGCTGTCGAGGCGATGCCAGCCGCCGAGCCGCTGTGCCAGCCAGCGCGTGACCAGACCCTTGCCGACGCCGCTGGGCCCATCGACCGCGATGACCGGCACGTGCGCCATGCTTCAGCTTCCGCTGACGGCGAGACGCAGCCCAGCCGACTGCGCCAGTGTTGCGAAACCGGGGAACGAGGTGTTGACGTTGGCGCAGTCCAGGATCGTGATCGGCTGCTCCGCGCGCAGCGACGCGATCGCGAACGACATCGCGATGCGGTGATCGCCATGCGAATTCACCACGCCGCCGTGCATGCGGCCGCCGCACACGCGCATGCCGTCCGGCAGTGCCACCGCTGAAATCCCCAGCGCCCGCAGGCCGTCGCACATGGTCTGGATACGATCCGATTCCTTGACCCGCAGCTCCTCGGCGCCGCTGACCACGGTCTCTCCCTCGGCAAAGGCTGCGGCGATGAAGATCGCCGGAAACTCGTCGATGCTGGCCGCGACCAGATCCTTGTCGATCGCGATGCCGCGCAGCTTGCGGCCACGCACGCGAATGTCGGCGACCGGCTCCGCGCCGAAATCACGTTGGTTCTGCAGTTCGATGTCGGCGCCCATGCGGCGCAGCACTTCGACGATGCCGGTGCGCGTCGGGTTGATGCCGACATCGGTCAGCAGCACGTCGGCGCCCGGCGTGATCGCGGCGCCCACCATGAAGAACGCCGCCGACGAGATGTCGGCCGGCACTGCAATCGCCGTGCCTTTCAGCGATTGCCCACTGTTCAGCGCGGCATGGCCGTCACGCACTTCGATCTCGACACCGAAGGTGCGCAGCATGCGCTCGGTGTGATCGCGCGAGGCTTCGGGCTCCGAGACTTCGGTGCGGCCCGCAGCGTAAAGCCCTGCCAGCAGGATGCCGGACTTGACCTGCGCGCTGGCCACCGGAGACTGGTAGCGGATGCCGCGCAACGCGGGTGCCGGCAGCACTCGCAACGGTGCGCGTCCACCTTCCTGCGATTCGATCTGGGCGCCCATTTCCGCCAGCGGGCCGATGATGCGTTTCATCGGGCGCCGCGACAGCGAGGCATCGCCGGTCATCGTCACCGCGAATTTCTGGCCTGCCATCAGCCCCGCCATCAGGCGCATCGAGGTCCCGGAATTGCCGAGATCGATGGGCGCCGCCGGTGCCTGCAAGCCGTGCAGGCCCACGCCTTCGATACGCAGCGAGGTCGGGTCGGTCTGCTCGATCTTCACACCCATGGCCTGGAACGCTTTCATCGTGCGCAGGCAATCTTCGCCGGTCAGAAAGCCGGTCACCTCGGTGACGCCCTCTGCCACGGCGCCCAGCATCACCGCGCGATGGGAAATGGACTTGTCGCCGGGCACGCGCAACTGCCCCTGCAAACCGCCACCCGGTGAGACTACGTACGTGATTCCAGCCTGTGACATTGCATCCCCAATACGGTGCCGATCCAGTCGCGGCGCGACCGGAAAAAAATTTCGTCTATTCAATCTGCGCGAGATAGCGCTCGCGCGCGGTGCGCGCTCGCTCGAACAGGGCCTTGATCTCGTCCCAACGTTCACTGCGCATCATCAGCAGAATCTGCTGCAGCTCATCGATCTGCTGTTCCAGCAACTGCGCGACCGACTCGCTGTTGGCACGCACGATGTCATGCCACATCTGCGGCGAGCTGGACGCGATGCGGGTGAAGTCGCGGAAACCACCGCCCGCGTTCGGAAAGATCTCGCCGTTGGCATCGAGGCGCGCCAGCAGATCCACGAAGCTGTAGGCCAGCACATGTGGCAGATGCGAGGTCGCGGCAAAGATCGCGTCGTGACGCGCGGCTTCCATCTACACAACGCGCGCGCCAACCCCCTCCCACAGACGCGTCACCAGCAGCCGTGAGGCGGC
>JBEBWZ010000068.1:0-17950 GCA_040391865.1 Solimonas flava | reverse complement strand
GCGACCTTGATCTGGCTATCGAACAGCAGACGGTCTTCGCGCCGGTTGGTGATCATGTGCAGCGCGAACCGCACCCGCCACAGAAAATCCTGGCCGGCGAACAGTTCGTCGCATTCCTGCTTGGTCAGAAAGCCGCGCTCGCGCAGCTCGGCGAGCGTCTGTGCACCAAAGTGGCGCTTCGCAACCCAGGCGATGGTGTGGATATCGCGCAGGCCGCCGGGGCTTTCCTTGACGTTCGGCTCCAGCTTGTAGCCGGTGTCGTCGTATTTGCGGTAGCGCGCCGCCTGTTCCGCTTTCTTGGCCTCAAAGAACGCCTTGACCGGCCAGACATGGTCCGGAGTCAATGCCGCCTGCATCGCGTCGAACAGTCCGCTGTCGCCGGTCAACAGACGGGCTTCGAGCAGGTTGGTGATGACGGTGATGTCTTTCGCGGCTTCGCTGACGCATTCCTCGACGGTGCGCGCACTCTGGCCGACTTCGAGGCCGATATCCCAGCCGAAGGCGGTCATCTGCTCCAGCGCCTTGCGATGGGTCTCCAGCGCGTTGCCGTTGTGCAGCAGCAGAATGTCGATATCGGAATGCGGCAGCAGCTCGCCACGGCCATAGCCGCCGACGGCGACCAGGGTCAGGCCGGTGGCGCCGTCCGGCAGGAATTTCTGCCACGACGCCCGCAGCACCTCATCGACCAGATGAGCGCGCGCATGCACCAGAGAATCGGCGGGCATGCCCTCGTGAAACAGACCATTGAGGCGCTCACGCCCCCAGTTCAGCGTGTCGCGGAAGGCCGCGATCGAGTAACCGCCCTGGGCCAAGCGCGAGCGCACGCGTGGTGCGCTGAAGATGGTGGCGGCTTCCTCGTCGGCGAGGTCGAACTCAGCGCCCATGTCTGGGGAATCCTATGACAGACCGCAGCAATCGCCGCGGGGGACCGCAACAACGTTCGGGGGTGGAATCACATTTCGCCGTTACGCAGCGTCAGCACCTCATGGCCGGTCGCGGTGACCAGGATGGTGTGCTCCCACTGAGCGGACAGCGAGTGATCCTTGGTGACGACGGTCCAGCCATCGGGCAGCAGCTTCACGTCCGCCTTGCCGGCATTGACCATGGGTTCGATGGTGAAGGTCATGCCTTCTTCCAATTCAATTCCCGTGCCAGCCCGGCCGTAATGCAGGACCTGCGGGTCTTCGTGGAACACGCGGCCGATGCCGTGGCCGCAGTATTCACGCACCACCGAGAAGCCGCGCGCCTCGCAATACTTCTGGATGACGCTGCCGATATCGCCCAGACGGGTGCCCGGCCTGACCAGCTTGATGCCCTCGATCATCGACTCGCGGGCGGTCTCGCTGAGGCGCCGCGCCAGGATGCTGGGCTCGCCGACATAGAACATGCGGCTGGTATCGCCGTGGAAGCCGTCCTTGATCACGGTGATGTCCAGGTTCAGAACATCGCCTTTTTTCAAGACCTTGCCGCCCGGAATGCCGTGGCAGACCACATGGTTGACCGAGGTGCAGACCGATTTCGGAAAGCCCTTGTAGTTGAGGGGGGCGGGGATGCAGCCCAGATCGCGCACGATGTATTCGTGGCAGATGCGGTTGATCTCGTCGGTGCTGACGCCGGCCTTGATAAAAGGCTCGATCATGACCAGCACCTGCGCGGCGGCGGCGCCTGCGGCGCGCATCAGTTGCTGCTCTTCGGGGGTTTTCAGGGTAATGGCCATCGGGCCGTAATCTCTCGACAAGCGTTTGTTTTCAAAGGGGCGCTATGGTATAAAGCGCGCCCTTCAAAGGCAATCAGCAGAACCATTGATGCCATTGAAAAATCCATCCGTGCCGACTTGGGTGATCTCACCTGGCACGGTTTGCATATAACCCAAGGAGTGGTACCCATGTCTGATATCACCATGCGCCAGTTGCTCGAGGCGGGCGTCCATTTTGGTCACCGCACGCGTTACTGGAACCCGAAGATGGAGGAATTCATCTTCGGCGAGCGTAACCGCATTCACATTATCAACCTTGAGCAGACGCTGCCGCTGCTGAAGGACGCCTGCTCGTTCGCCGGCAAGATTGCCGCCAGCGGTGGCCGCGTGCTGTTCGTCGGCACCAAGCGCGCTGCGCGCGAAACGCTGGAAGAAGAAGCCCGTCGTTGCGGCATGCCGTTTGTCTCGCAGCGCTGGCTGGGTGGCACGCTGACCAACTTCAAGACGGTCAAGGCTTCGGTCAAGCGCCTGATCGAGATGGAAAAGCAGGTCGACGACGGCACCATCGGCCGTCTCACCAAGAAGGAACAGCTGACCTTCACCCGCGAGCTGGAAAAGCTGCGCAAGTCGCTGGGTGGCATCAAGGAAATGCCGAGCCTCCCGGACTGCCTGTTCGTGATCGACACCGGCTACGAAAAGAACGCGATTGCCGAAGCGCGGAAGCTGGGCATTCCGATCATCGCCGTGGTCGACTCGAACAACGATCCGCTCGGCATCGACCGCGTGATCCCGGGCAACGACGACGCGACCCGCGCGATCAAGGTCTATGCCCAGTGCATCGGCGACGCGATCATCGAAGGCCGTGGCAGCAACACCACCGGCCGTCCGGAAGACTTCGCTGAAGTGACCGATGACCGTAATGCACCGCGCAACCCGCGCCCGCGTCCGGCAGCGCCGCGCAAGCCGGGTGGTGACAACCGCGGTCCGCGTGGTGGCGCCCGCCGCGAAGGCTAAAGCGGTTTGCCGCAGGCGTGCTGCCTGCGGCTGATCCGAAAGTCCCGGGGTTTCCGGGCCGGTGCTGGCGATGCGGCTTGATCGTCGCGCGGGACAGGATGACGGCTGCGGCCGTCGTGCTTTCGGTCATGAACAGGGGGTCCGGGGTGAGTACTGCCTCCGGACCCTGCTTCATCAACACGATTTGTACATCAGAGGACGCATCTAATGAGCACTCCAATTACCGCAGCCCAGGTCAAGGAATTGCGCGAGCGCACCGGCGCCGGCATGGGCGACTGCAAGAAGGCGCTCGAAGCCACCGGTGGTGACCTCGACAAGGCCGCTGAAAAGCTGCGCATGGATGGTGCTGCCAAGGCCGACAAGAAGGCTGGCCGTACCGCTGCGGAAGGCGTGCTGGCGATCGTCGCCAATGACGGCGCCGCTGCCATCGCCGAGCTGAACTCCGAAACCGATTTCGTGGCCAAGGGCGACGACTTCCGCGATCTGGCCAAGCGTGCCGCACAGGCTGCGCTCGACGGCTCGCCGGCCGATATCGACGCCCTGGTGCAGACCAAGGTGGGCGACAGCACGCTCGATGAGCAGCGCCGTACCATGGTCGCCAAGATCGGCGAGAACCTGAGCATCCGCCGTTTCGAGCGCGTGACCAAGGCGGGCGGTGCGCTGGTGACCTACCTGCACCCGGGCGACAAGATCGGCGTGATCGTTGCTCTGGAAGCGGGCGATGCCGAGCTGGGCAAGGATCTGGCCATGCACATCGCGGCGATGAGCCCGCGCTATCTCGATTCCTCCGAGATTTCGGCCGAGGCCATCGCGACCGAGCGCAAGGTGATCGAGGCCACAGTCGCTCAGGAGCAGAGCGATGCCAAGGCCGAGTCCGAGAAGTTCGCCGGCGCGATTGCGGAAATGGATGCCGAGAAGCAGAACGGCGTCTATGACGGCCTGTCCGCCGATGACAAGAAGCATTGGGACGAGGACTACGCGACGATCAAGAAGAAGCTCGGTGGCGGGTTCAAGCCGAAGCCGGCCGAGATCCTTGCCAAGATGATCGACGGCAAGGTCGCCAAGTTCATCGGCGAAATCACGCTGCTGGGCCAGCCGTTCGTGAAGAACCCGGACGAGACCGTCGAGAAGCTGCTGTTGGCGAAGAAGGCCAAGGTGGCCCGTTTCGTCCGCTTCCAGGTCGGCGAAGGCATCGAGAAGGCCAAGGTTGATTTCGCGGCCGAAGTCATGGCTCAGGCCGGCATCAAGGCCTGATCTGCGTTAAAATCGGCTACGTTGTCGTGGTTCGAAGGCCCCGGAAACGGGGCCTTTGCATACCCGGGGTTGGGATTGTTGCCAGGGGCGGGCCTGACAGGACGGGCACCCGTCTCACAATTTAAGGATTCTGAGAATGAATACGCAGCCAGCCTACAAAAGAATCCTCCTCAAGCTCAGCGGCGAAGCGCTGATGGGTGATGGTGGTTTCGGGATTTCGCCGCAGGTGATGTCCAATCTGGCGAACGAACTGAAAGTCGTCGTCGATGCTGGCGTGCAGGTGGCGCTGGTGGTGGGCGGTGGCAACATTTTCCGCGGTGAAGGGCTGGCGCGCGCCGGCATGGACCGCGTCACCGGCGACCAGATGGGCATGCTGGCGACGGTGATCAATGCGCTGGCGATCCAGGATTGGGTCGAGCGCATCGGCATGGAGGCGCGGGTGCAGTCCGCGATCCGGATCAACGAAGTCTGCGAGGACTACATCCGTCGCAAGGCGGTGCGCCATCTCGAGAAAGGGCGCGTGGTGATTTTTTCTGCGGGCACCGGCAATCCCTTCTTCACCACCGATTCGGCCGCGGCTTTGCGCGCGATCGAAGTCAATGCCGACCTGATGCTGAAAGCGACCAAGGTCGACGGCATCTACACCGCCGACCCGGTGAAGGATCCATCGGCAAAGCGCTACGATGAGATCACCTACGATGAAGCGCTGGGCAAGCGCCTGGCGGTGATGGACCAGACCGCGATGGTGCTGTGCCGCGATCATGGAATGAAATTGCGGGTGTACGACATGGATCGTCCGGGTGCGCTGCTGCGCATCGTCATGGGCGACGAAACCATCGGCACGCGTGTGTATCGTTGAAGAGTCCGGGGACTTTCTATGCTGAACAAGATCAAGGCTGACACCACGGCACGCATGCAGAAGTGCGTGGATTCGCTGAAAACCGAATTGACCAAGCTGCGCACCGGCCGCGCCAATGCGGCGCTGCTGGATCATGTGCGGGTCGATTACTACGGCTCGGAAGTGCCGATTTCGCAGGCGGCGCAGGTCACGGTGGAAGATTCGCGCACGATCTCGATCCAGGCCTGGGACAAGGGCATGGTCACCGCGATCGAGAAGGCGATCATGACCTCGGACCTGGGGCTGACCCCCAACACCGCCGGTCAGATGATCCGCATCGTCATGCCGCCGTTGACCGAACAGCGCCGCAAGGATCTGGTGAAGGTGGTGAAGGTGGAGGCGGAAGGCGCCAAGGTGGCCATCCGTGGCGTGCGGCGTGACGCCAACCAGGCACTCAAGGATCTGGAAAAGAACAAGGACATCACGGCCGACGACGTCAAGCGTGGCGAGACCGATGTGCAGAAGCTGACCGACCAGTTCGTGGCCAAGGTGGATGAAGTGGCGACGACCAAGGAGAAGGATCTGCTCTCGATGTGAGGGCAGGTTGAACTCATGACCCGGGACGCTCCCATCGCTGGCACCGCGGCTGTGCCACGTCACGTCGCCGTCATCATGGATGGCAACGGCCGCTGGGCGCAGTTGCGTGACCGCCCGCGGGCGCTGGGGCATCGCGCCGGCGTCAAGTCGGTGCGGCAGGTGGTGCGTGCGGCGGCCAAGGCCAGGATCGAAGTGCTGACCCTGTTCGCGTTCTCGCAGGAGAACTGGAAGCGGCCGGAACTGGAGGTGAGCCTGCTGATGCAGTTGTTCATCGCCACCCTCGGGCGTGAAGTACGCACCCTGCACAAGAACGGGATTCGCATCCGCTTCATCGGCCAGCACGACGATTTCCAGCCGCAGCTGCGCGAGGAAATGCGGCGCGCCGAGGCACTGACCGCGGACAATCAGGGCATGGTGCTGGTGATCGCAGTCGGCTACGGCGGCCACTGGGATATCGCGCAGGCGGCACAGCAGCTGGCGGCCAAGGGGCAGGCGATCACCCCGGAAGCGATCGAAAGGCATCTGGTCACTGCGGATCTGCCGCTGCCCGATCTGCTGATCCGCACCGGCGGCGAGCAGCGCATCAGCAATTTTCTGATGTGGCAGCTGGCCTATACCGAACTGCATTTCTCCGATGTGCTGTGGCCGGACTACGATGAAGCGGCATTTCATGCGGCTTTGACCTGGTATGCCGGCCGCGAGCGCCGTTACGGCCGCGTGCCGGAGGCGGCTTGAGGCGCGCGGTCGCCATGCTTCGGCATCGCAGCGACTGCTTTGCGACGCGCGACGTGGCAAGCTCGTCATCCTTCCCAACTTAACCGGCTGTCGGCAACCGGAATCCCTTGAGCATGCTGATTCAGCGCGTCATTACCGCCCTGGTGTTGTTGCCGTTGTTGCTGGGTGCCGTCTGGTTTGCGCCGACGCCCATGCTGTATGGCCTGTTCGCGGTCGCCGGCATGGCGATCGCCTGGGAATGGGCCGGCCTGATGCGCTGGAGCGAGCGCCGCGACCTGCGCGCGGTGTATACGCTGCTCGCCGGGACGGCGTTGACCGCCGTCTGGTTCCTGCCGCAGCGTGAGCTTTGGTTGCCCTGGCTACTCGGCGTGAGCGCCGTCTGGTGGTTTGCGGTACCGCTGCTGTTTCCCGGTTTTCCCGGCAATCTGCAGCGTCATCCTCCCAATGCCTTGGCTATGGGGGCATTGGGGCTGCTGCTGATCACCACGACCCTGCTGTCGCTGGCGGCGCTGCATGCGATGAGCAACGGCGTCTACAAACTGCTGTATCTGTTCTTCCTGGTGTTTGCGGCCGACACCGGTGCGTTTCTGGCAGGCCGTCGCTTCGGGCGCCGCAAGCTGGCGCCCGGCATCTCGCCCGGCAAGACCGTCGAAGGTGCGCTCGGTGGTGTCGTCCTGTGCGCCCTGTGGGCCCTGACCGCCGGCGTCTATGTGTTCGAGGTGACGGGGCAGGAAGTGTTCTGGCTGCTGGCGCTGTCGCTGCTGGTCGCGGTGATCTCGATCGTCGGCGACCTCACCGAATCGATGTTCAAGCGCATGGTGGGCATCAAGGACAGCGGCAACCTGCTGCCCGGCCATGGCGGCATCCTCGATCGCGTCGACAGCATTCTGGCCGCAGCACCGGTCATGGTGCTCGGCCTTCACCTGACGGCGCTCTGATGCAACAACTGGTGGTTCTTGGCGCGACCGGCACCATAGGCCGCAATACGCTCGATATCGTGCGCCGCCATCCGCAGCGGCTGGCAACACTGGCCCTGACCGCGCATCGCGATGTCGACGGAATGCAGCAGCTGTGCGCCGAGTTCCGCCCGCGGTTCGCGGCGATGGCGGACGAAGCGGCAGCCCGCGACCTGCAACAGCGGCTGCAGGCGGATGGTGTGCCGACCCAGGTGCTCGCCGGCAATGACGGCGTCGCGGAACTGGCAGCGCATCCCGACGCCGATCAGGTGATGGCCGCCGTGGTCGGTGCGGTCGGTCTGTTGCCGACATTGGCCGCGGTGCGGGCCGGCAAGCGTGTGCTGATCGCCAACAAGGAGCCGCTGGTGATGGCCGGCGCACTGCTGATGCAGGCCGCGGCAGAGCATGGCGCAACGCTGATCCCGATCGATTCCGAGCACAACGCGATCTTCCAGTGCCTGCCCGGTGGCAGCCGCTGCGGCGCCGCGCCGGCAGGAGTGCGGCGACTGATCCTGACCGCCTCCGGCGGACCGTTTCGCGAGACGCCGCTGGCGGCGCTGGCGCAGGTGACGCCGCAGCAGGCGGTGCGTCATCCGAACTGGGTCATGGGGCCGAAGATCTCGGTCGACTCGGCGACGATGATGAACAAGGGCCTCGAACTGATCGAGGCGGCGGTGCTGTACGCCTTGCCGGAGCCGCAGATCGACGTGGTGATTCACCCGGAGAGCGCGATCCATTCGCTGGTTGAATATGTCGACGGCTCGATGCTGGCGCAGCTGGGGCAGGCCGACATGCGGGTGCCGATTGCCCATGCCCTGGCCTGGCCGGAGCGTTGGGAGTCCGGTGTGGCGGGGCTCGATCTCGCGGTTCTGGGCCGGTTTCGCTTCGAAACTCCCGACCTGGCGCGCTTCCCCTGCCTGGGCCTGGCGCGGGCCGCGCTGCGGGCTGGTGGCTCGGCACCGAACGTGTTGAACGCAGCGAACGAAATCGCTGTCCAAGCGTTCCTTGACGGACAGTTGAGCTATACCGGAATCGAGACCGTGATCGAACACACGCTGTCAGCCGCCACCCGCGAAGCGCCGGGCGCCGGCACCGCGCTGGCGGACATCCTGGCGATCGATCGCTGGGCGCGTCGCTGCGCGCAGGAGGCCTTGAATGCTTGATTTGCTGTGGTCGGTGGGCGGCTTCGTGGTCGCCATTGGCGTGCTCGTGGCGTTTCACGAATTTGGCCATTACTGGGTTGCGCGCCGCTGTGGCGTGAAGGTGCTGCGGTTCTCGATCGGCTTCGGCAAGCCCTTGTGGACCCGCACCGCACGCGATGGGGTCGAGTGGGTGCTGTCGGCGATTCCCCTGGGCGGCTACGTCAAGATGCTCGACGAGCGCGAGGGGCCGGTAGCCGCAGCCGACCGTGCGCAGGCGTTCAACAACGCCAGCGTCGGCAAGCGCATGGCGATCGTGGCGGCCGGGCCGGCCTTCAATTTTGCGCTGGCGATCCTGCTCTATTGGGCGGTGTTCGTCGTCGGTGTGCAGGGCATGCGCCCCCTGATCGCCGAACCGGCGGCGGACAGTGTGGCCGCGCGGGCTGGCTTGCATTTGGGCGACGAGGTGGTGGCGGTGGCGGGCGACGCGGTGCCGCACTGGACGCAGCTGCGTACCGAACTGATCGATCGTGCGCTCAGCGGCGGTGCGCTGACATTGACCGTCCGAGGTGCCGACGGCGCCACGCGGCAGGTGGCGCTGGACCTGTCCAGGGTACGCCTCGATCCCGAATTCCTGTTTGACGATCTGGGGCTGGAGCCGTTTCAGCCGCAGATTCCGCCGCTGCTGGATGAGATTGTCCCCGGTGAGGCGGCTGCCGCAGCCGGCTTCCGCAAGGGTGATCTGCTGTTGAGCTACAACGGCACACCGATCGAGTCCTGGCAGCAGTGGGCCACGTGGCTGCGCGCGCATCCGGGAGAGGTGGTGCAGGTCGAAGTGCGGCGCGACGGCAGGCCGCAGACCTTGTCGGTGATCATCGGGCAGATCCACGATGGCGAGGTCGCGATCGGTCGCTTCGGTGCCGCCGTGGCGAACCCGGGGGACTTGTGGCAGGATTTGCGCGCCGTGGAGCGGCGCGGACCCGTGGAGGCATTGCCGGCAGCAGCTGTGCAAACCTGGCGGATGTCGTGGCTGACGTTGCGCATGCTCGGTCGGATGGTAACGGGGGATGTATCGGTCAAGAATGTCAGCGGGCCGATACAGATCGCGCAGGTTGCGGGTTTTTCGGCCCAGATCGGACTGGTGTCCTTTCTGAGCTTCATGGCGATCGTCAGTGTCAGTCTGGGCGTGCTCAATCTGCTGCCGGTACCGATACTGGACGGTGGCCATTTGCTGTACTACGGCGTGGAGGCCATCAAGGGCTCGCCGGTGTCGGAGCGGACGCAGGAAGCGGGACAGCGGGTCGGGATGACCCTCTTGGTAATGCTGATGGGGCTGGCGTTTTATAACGACATTGCGCGGCTGTTGAATTGACCAAAGAAGACAAATATCCGGTGAAACGACTGAAGACTTCCAAGACGGCCATCGCCGCAGCGCTGGCCGCCCTCGCGCTGACCGTGCAGGCGCATGCCTTCGAGCCTTTTACCGTCAGCGAGATTCGCGCCGAGGGTTTGCAGCGTCTCGAAATCGGTACTGTCCTGACCTATCTGCCGCTGTCGGTCGGTGATCAGATCAACAGCGCGACCTCGCGACAGGCGATCCGCACGCTGTACGGTTCCGGCCTGTTCCAGGACGTGCAGCTGCAGCGCGACGGCAATGCGCTGATCATTCAGGTCCAGGAGCGTCCGGCGATTTCCAGCTTCACGCTGGAAGGCAACGAGAAGATCGGCGGTGACGATCTCAAGAAATCGCTGAAGGATATCGGACTGGCGGATGGCGAACTGTTCCGTCGCGAACTGCTCGATCAGGTCGAGCAGGAACTGCGTCGGCAGTACTACTCCAACGGCTACTACGATGTCGCGATCGACACCGCGGTGACCGAGGAGCCGAACAATCGCGTCACGCTCAAGATCAAGGTGAAGGAAGGCAAGGTCACCAAGATCAGCGACATCAATATCCTCGGCAACAAGGTCTTTACGACCAAGGAACTGAAGGAGCAGTTCGAGCAGCAGGCCACCAACTGGATGCCGTTCCAGCGCACCGACCGCTACTCCAAGCAGAAGCTGGTGGGCGATCTGGAGAAGCTGCAGTCCTACTATCAGGATCGCGGTTACCTGAAATTCAGCGTCGATTCGGTGCAGGTCGCACTGACGCCGGACAAGGAATCGATCTACGTCACCATCAACGTCAGCGAAGGCGACATCTACAAGATCAAGGAACGTCGCTATTCCGGCGAAACGATCCTGAACGAGATGTTCCTGCAGGCGCTGACCACCACGCGTGTGGGTGATGTGTTTTCGCGCAAGGAAGCGACCAGTACGGCGGACCGTATCGAGGCCGCGCTGTCGGATGTCGGCTATGCCTTTGCGCAGGTCACGCCGATCCCGGAAGTCGATGAGGCCAGCAAGCAGGTTGGCATCAACTATTTCGTGGAGCCGGGCAAGCGCGCGTATGTACGCCGCATCAGCTTCACCGGCAACGCCGGCACCAACGACGAGACGCTGCGTCGTGAGATGCGTCAGCTGGAGGCCGCACCGTTCTCGAAATCCTCGGTCGAGCGTTCGCGCGTCCGTCTGGCGCGTCTGCCGTTCGTCGAGGAAGCCGAAGTCGACACCAAGCCGGTGCCGGGCAGCGACGATCTGGTCGATCTGAACTTCAAGATCAAGGAGCGTCCGCCGGGTTCGGTGCAGTTCGGTGTCGGTTACTCGGGCGCCCAGGGCTTCCTGGTCACCGGTCAGCTGACCCACACCAACTTCCTCGGGACCGGCAACCGTCTGGATCTGTCGGTTGAAAACAATTCGATCGCACGCGCGGTCAATTTCTCCTGGACCGATCCTTTCTACACCGCCGATGGTGTCAGTCGTACGGTTTCGTTGTTCTATCGCGAATCGGAATCGGTGATCCGTTATTCGTCGGGATTCAACTCCAACGTGATGGGCGCCAACCTGACCTACGGTATTCCGCTGTCGGAATACGTGGTGCTGCGCGCTGGCGTCGGGGTCGAGGAAACCGCGATCGAGACCTTTGCCGGCACGACTTCCGACGAAGTGCTGCGGTTCGTGCTCGAAAACGGTTCGCACTTCACCACCGTCCAGGCCCGCACCGGCATCAGCTACGACTCGCGCAATCGCACGTTCTTCGCGAGCCGCGGTGCGCTGCACTCCCTGAGTCTGGATATTGCCGTACCGGGCAGCGATCTGACGTACTACAACGTCAGCTACCGGGCGCAGCAGTACGTGCCGCTGTTCTGGAAATTCTTTGCTGAACTGAATGGCTCGGTCGGCCTGGTCGATGGTTACGGCGATACCAACCGGGTGCCGCCGTACGAGAACTTCTTCGCGGGTGGTCCGCGCACGGTGCGTGGATATCGCGATGGTTCGCTGGGGCCGCGCGATACGCCGTATGACAATCCGTACGGCGGCAAGCTGCGTACCACGGCGCAGACCAAGCTGATCATTCCGTTGCCGATGGAGAGCGACGGCCGCTCGACTCGGTTGTCGGCGTTCTTCGACGTCGGCAACGTGTTTGCCGAACCCGGTGATTTCGAGTTCGGCGATCTGCGGCAGTCTGCAGGTCTTGCGTTCTCGTGGTTCACGCCGTTCCTCGGTCTGCTGGATCTCAGCTATGCGTTCCCATTGAACGAAGAGCCGGGTGACCGTACCGACCGTTTCCAGATCACCTTCGGCTCCGGCTTCTGAGCCTTAGTCGTCGCCCTACATACAACTGCAGGAGAGAGAGATGAAAGCTGTGAACAACATTTTGGTCGGCGCGATGCTGGCTGCTGCAACCCTGGTGACGCTGCCGGCGCAGGCGCAGGCGCTGACCAACACCAAGATCGCCACGATCCGTTCCGGCGATCTGGCGCAGCAGGCGCCGCAGTTCAAGGCGATGCAGGACAAGCTGAAGAGCGAGTTCGAGCGTCGTCAGAACGAACTGGAAGCGGAGATGAAGAAGTACCAGGACGACGGCAAGAACTTCCAGAAGGAAGCCGACGTGCTTTCGGCGGCGGATCGCGCCAAGAAGGAAAAGGACCTGAACACGCGCCGCATCGACCTCGAGTTCAAGGGCCGCACGCTGCAGGAAGAGTTCACCAAGCGTCGCGAGCAGCTGCTGACCGAAACGATGACCAAGCTGCGCGGCATCATCGAGCAGGTTGCCAAGGAAAAGAGCGTCTCCGTGGTGGTCGAGAATCCGGTTTACGCGACGCCGGATACCGACATCACCGACGCGGTGCTGAAGCGTCTGCAGGCTGCCAAGTAAGCATTCCGCAATCCCGGCGGCCTGTGTCAGGTCGCCGGTGAGGATGCCGGACAAGGCCGGAGTTCGATATTCTGAACCCGGCCTTTTTCTTTACCTGGATCACGCAACATGACGGCTTATACCTTGCGGGAGCTTGCCGAGCGCTTCGAGCTGAAGCTGGTGGGGCCCGGTGAGACGCAGATCGCCACGGTCTGCACGCTGACGCCCGGCAAGCCCGGCGCCATCTCCTTTCTTGCCAACACCAAGCACCGCGGTCAGCTGACGACCACGCAAGCGGCGGCGGTGATCGTCGGCGAGCGCGACGCAGCGGCATTGACCACGCCCGGACTGGTCGCCCGCGATCCCAGCCTGGCCTATGCGCGCATTGCGCGGCTGTTTGATCCCGATCGCGGGTTCACGCCCGGGATCCATGCATCGGCAACGGTGGCGGCCGATGCGCAGCTGGGCGAAGGCTGTTTCGTCGGCGCGCAGGCCGTGATCGAGTCGGGCGTGCAACTGGGGGCCGAGGTTTACATCGGCCCGGGCTGCATCATCGGGCGCGACAGCGTGATCGGCCACGGCTCAAGGTTGCAGGCGCAGGTGACGATCGGCCCGCGCGTGCGCGCCGGCGCGCGCTTGCTGGTACAGCCGGGTGCCGTGGTCGGCTCGCGCGGGTTCGGCAACGTGATCGGGCCGCAGGGCTGGGAGGAGATGCCACAGCTGGGCAGCGTCATCATCGGTGACGATGTCGAGATCGGTGCCAACACCTGCATCGATCGCGGCACCATCGACGACACTGTGATCGAAACCGGCGTGCGACTCGATAACCTGATCCAGATCGCGCACAACTGCCGCATCGGTGCGCATACCGCAATTGCCGCCTGCACCGGCATCGCCGGCAGTACCCGCATCGGCTCGCGCTGTATGATTGGCGGCGCCTGCGGCATTGCCGGCCATATCGAAATCGCCGACGAGGTGATCCTGCTGGGCCGTGCGATGGTGACGGGTTCGATCAGGGAAAAGGGAATCTACGGTTCCGGCCTGCCGCTTGCGGAAGCACGCGAGTGGCGCCGCACCGTGGCACGCGTCCGGCGCCTGGGGCGCCTGGAAGAACGACTGAAAACGGTGGAAAGGCAGCTCGACCTGAACACCACGGAAAATAATGATGACGGTTCAAAAGACCTTTGATATTCGCGAAATCCTGACGATGCTGCCGCATCGTTACCCGTTCCTGCTGGTGGATCGGGTGATCGACGTGGCGGACGATTTCAGCACGCTGACGGCCATCAAGAACGTCACCTACAACGAGCCCTTCTTTCCCGGACATTTCCCGGGACTGCCGACGATGCCCGGCGTGATCATGCTCGAAGCCATGGCGCAGGCCTGCGGCCTGCTCGCGATCCGGCGCTCCGGTCTCAGCGCCGCCTCCGGTTTGATCCTGTATTTCGCGGGCATCGACAATTGCCGCTTCAAGCGCCCGGTGGTGCCGGGTGACCAGCTGACCTTCCGCGTCGAGCTGGACAAGCACAAGCGTGACCTGTGGAAGTTCAAGGTCGGTGCGTATGTCGGCGACGAACTGGCCTGCGCCGCGGACATGATGTGTGTATTGAAGAACGTCAAGGGTATTGCCGGAGGCGCATGAGCATGTCCCGCATTCATCCCACCGCGATCATCGATGCGCGCGCCGAATTGCATGAAACGGTCGAAGTCGGCCCCTACAGCGTGATCGGTCCCGACGTGAAGATCGGCGAGAACACCTGGATCGGTCCGCACGTGGTGCTCAATGGCCCGATGACCATGGGCCGCGACAACAAGGTGTTCCAGTTCGCGTCGCTGGGCGAGATCTCGCAGGACAAGACTGCCAAGCGCGACGACGCGACTCGGGTCGAGATCGGTGACGGCAATACCATCCGCGAGTACGTGACGATCCAGCGCGGCACGCTCAAGGAGCAGGGTTTGACCAAGGTCGGCAACGACAACTGGATCATGGCCAACACCCATATCGCGCACGACTGCATCGTCGGTTCGCAATGCATTCTCGCCAACGGCACCACGCTGGCCGGGCATATCACCATCGAGGATTCGGTCGGGCTTGGCGGATACACGCTGGTGCATCAGTTCTGCCGCATCGGTGCGCATGCCTACACCGGCGGCGGCGCCGTGGTGCTGCGCGATCTGCCGCCGTTCGTCATTGCCGAAGGACAGCCGGCGCGGCCGCGCGGCATCAACAGTGAAGGCTTGAAGCGGCGTGGGTTCACGCCGGAAGATCTCGAAGCGATCAAGTCCGCGTACAAGCTGATCTATCTGTCGGGCGCGATCATGTCCGAGGTCAAGCTGAAGCTCGCCGAGATGGCGCAGACCTCGCCGCATGTGGCGCGGATGCTGAGTTTCATAGAAAGCTCCAAACGCGCATTGTCGCGGTGAGCCCGACTTTCCTGCGAGCACGGCAGGGTGAACGCTGAAACGTCATGCGCATTGCACTGATTGCCGGTGAGATCTCGGGTGACATCCTTGGCGCGGCGCTGATCACGGCGCTGCGTCAGCGGTTCCCGCAGGCGCAGTTCTACGGTGTCGCGGGGCCGCGGATGGTCGCCGCCGGTTGCGAAGCGATCGAATCGATCGAAGCGCTGTCGGTGATGGGCCTGGCCGAGGTGCTGCGTGAACTGCCGCGACTGTTCCGGCTGCGGCGGCAGTTGCTGGACCGCTTTGCGGCGGATCGCCCCGATCTGGTGATCGGCATCGATGCGCCGGATTTCAATCTGGGACTGGAACGACGCTTGCGCGATGCCGGACTGCGCACCGTGCACATGGTCAGCCCCACGGTCTGGGCCTGGCGCGAAGGGCGCGTCGAAACCATCCGCCGTGCGGTAGAGCGCGTGCTCTGCCTGTTTCCGTTCGAGCCGGCGTTCTACGCGCGCCACGGTGTGGATGCCGATTACATCGGGCATCCGCTGGCGGATGAACTGGACGACAGTGTCACCGCGGCTGCGGCGCGCGCGCAGCTGGGACTGCCGCTGGAAGGGCCGCTGGTGACGATGATGCCAGGCAGTCGCGGTGGCGAGATCCGCTATCTGCTGGAGCCCTTTGTGCAGACGGCCGTGCTGCTGGCGCAACGTTACCCCGGCATCCGCTTTCTGACGCCGGTGGCCAAGCCAGGACTGCGCGCGACCATCGAGCAGTGCATCCGTGAGCAGGCGCCCGATTTGGACTGGACTCTGCTCGACGGACAGTCGCGTACCGCGATGCAGGCCGCCGATGCGGTGCTGCTGGCCTCGGGCACGGCGACGCTCGAATGTCTGCTGCTGGGGCGGCCGATGGTCGTCGCCTATCGGGCGTCGGCGCTCACGGCGTGGATCATGTTGCGCCTGGGCCTGTTGAAAACGCGCTACGTCAGCCTGCCCAATCTGCTGTCGGCGGAGCCGGTGGTGCCGGAGCTGCTGCAGCAGCAGGCCAATCCCGAGGCGCTGGCGCAACAGTTGCTGTCGCTGCTGCAGGACCCGCAGCAGCGACAGCGGCAATTGCAGCAGTTTGGTGCCGTACGGCAGGAACTGCGCCGCGATGCGGCCGGACGTGCCGCCGACGTGCTTGCCGGGATGCTGGCCGCGCGTTGACCTTGTCAAGGGCACTACAATCCGCGCTGTGAATACGCACGCTGGCCATGATTCGACGGTGATGCTGCTGACGGCGGGCGTCGATGAAGCGGGGCGCGGCTGTCTGGCCGGCCCGGTCTACGCGGCGGCGGTGATTCTCGGCGATGCCGAAATTCCCGGGCTCAACGATTCGAAAAAACTCAGTCCGGCACGGCGCGAGCGCCTGTTCCTGGAAATCCGTGAACGCGCGCAGGCCTGGCACATCGCGGCCGGCACGGTCGAGGAAGTCGACCGCATCAACATCCTGCAGGCCTCGCTGCTGGCGATGCGACGTGCGGTCGAAGGCTTGGCGCAGACACCGCAGCTGGTGCTGGTCGACGGCAATCAGGCGCCCCGGCTCACGGTGCCGGTGCGCACCGTGATCGGCGGCGACGCGCTGGAACCGGCGATCATGGCCGCCAGCATTCTCGCCAAGGTGGCGCGCGACCATGAGCTGCTGCGTCTCGACGGCGAATACCCGGGATACGGCTTTGCGCAGCACAAGGGTTACGGCACGCCGGTACATCTGGCGGCCTTGCGTGAACACGGTGCGAGCCCGGTCCACCGCATGAGCTTTGCGCCATGTCGCGAGTTCGCGCGCGGTGTCGTGGAGAATGGGGCGGTCGCGCCATGAGCGGTTTCGTCCATCTGCGGCTGCACACCGAATTCTCGCTGACCGATGGTCTGGTGCGCGTCGAACCGCCCAAGCGCAAGGGCGGCGGCAGCGGTGACACCCTGACGTCGCTGGCGGCCAAGCTGGGCTTTCCGGCGGTGGCGGTGACCGATCGCAACAATCTGTTTGCGATGGTCAAGTTCTACAAGGCCGCCGAAAGCAGCGGCATCAAGCCGATCATCGGGGTCGATCTGTGGCTGGAGGAACGGCAGCCGACCGAAAGTCCCGAGCGGCTGACGGTGCTGGTGCAGAACGAGCTGGGCTATCGCAATCTGTCGAAGCTGATCTCGCTGGCATTCACCGATGGCCAGGGCCGTGGTCAGCCGCTGATTCGCCGCGAGTGGCTGCGGCAGCTCGCGGATGGCCTGATCGCGATCAGCGGCCGCGATGGCGGCATTTTCCGCGCCACGCAGGCGGAGCAGGTGCAGCCGGCGCTGGAGCAGCTGCAGGAGCTGCGGGAGATTTTTCCCGACCGCCTGTATCTGGAAATCTGCCGCTGCGAGCGCGCCGGTGACGAAGACTGGGTCGAGGCGGCCTGCGCGCTGTCGCGCAAGACCGGTGTGCCGGTGGTGGCCAGCAACGATGTGCGCTTTCTGACCCGCAGCGAGTTCTATGCACATGAAGCGCGGGTCTGCATTGCGCAAGGGCGGGTACTCAACGACGAGAAGCGGCCGCGCGATTACACCGAGCAGCAGTATCTGAAATCGGCCGAGGAGATGCAGCAGCTGTTTGCCGACATCCCGGAGGCGCTGGCCAATACTGTCGAGATCGCAAGACGCTGCACGCTGACGCTGAAGTTCGCGCCGCCGTATCACTTGCCGAACTTCCCGGTGCCCGAGGGTTACGACACCAACACCTGGCTGCGCGAACAGGCCGGTGACGGGCTGCGCCAGCGCTTCACCCAGATCACTCTGGCAGGCACCGAGGAGCAGTACTGGCAGCGGCTCGACTACGAGCTGGGCATCATCGAAAAGATGGGTTTTGCCGGCTACTTCCTGGTGGTGGCGGATTTCATCCAGTGGGCCAAGGCCAATGGCTGCCCGGTCGGGCCGGGGCGCGGTTCGGGTGCCGGCAGTCTGGTGGCGTATGCCACCGGCATCACCGATCTCGATCCGCTGCCGTACAACCTGCTGTTCGAACGCTTCCTCAATCCCGAGCGCGTGTCGATGCCGGACTTCGATA
>JBEBWZ010000067.1:0-18059 GCA_040391865.1 Solimonas flava | reverse complement strand
CAGGCCCACGCTCAGCGCCAGCACCAGGGCCGACAGCAGGAGCACCTTCAGTTTCTTGACGTTGAGAGCCACTGTGATAACGGCAGACCAGCCTTTTCGGGGCGCGCAGTTTATCGCGTTAGGCCCGCTGCCGGGGCCGCAGTCCGCTCAGCGACGATTCAGCCAGGATTTGCCGTCAGTGCCAGAAACAGTCCGGAAATGCGCTCGCGGATCTGGTCGCGGACCTGGCGGAATGCCGCGCGCGCCGCGTCGCGATCGACCGCGGGGTCCAGCGCCGCGGGATCCGGTAGCGGCCAGTGCAGGCGCCGCACCTTGCCCGGCAACAGCGGGCAGACCTCGTCGGCGCAGAGCGTGATCACCAGATCGAAACTGGCGGCATCGAGTCCATCGACCGATTTCGAGCGCTGGCCGCGGATGTCGATCCCCAGCTCCTGCATCGCCTCGACGGCCAGCGGATTGACCTGCGCCGGTCGCGAGCCGGCGCTGTGCACCTCGACCTCCGGTCCCAGCAGATGCCGCGCCAGGCCCTCGGCCATCTGGCTGCGCGCGGAATTGGCTACACAGAGAAACAGGATCTTGCGCATCAGGCTCACCGGGTATGCAATGCGGCGCTGGCCGCGGTCTTGGTTTTCGCCGCGCGTTCGCGGCGCTCGGAATAACGATCGGTCAGCGGTGCCACGTGCCCGCGCAGCAGCACCGTCATGCGCACCAGCTCTTCCATCACATCGACGATGCGGTCGTAGTAGCTCGACGGTTTCATGCGGCCGCCGGCATCGAACTCGCGATACGCCATCGCGACGCTGGACTGGTTCGGGATCGTGAACATCCGCATCCAGCGTCCGAGCAGCCGCAAGGTATTCACCGCATTGAACGATTGCGAACCGCCGCTGACCTGCATCACCGCCAGCGTGCGGCCCTGGGTCGGACGCAGTGAACCGATGCTCAGCGGCAGATGGTCGATCTGCGCCTTCATCAGTCCGGTGATCTGGCCATGGCGTTCAGGGCTGCACCAGACCTGCCCTTCCGACCACAGCGACAGTTCACGCAGCTCGCGCACCGCCGGATGATCATCGGCGACGATCTGATCCGGAAACGGCAGATCGGAAGGATCGAAGATCCGGGTCTCGGCGCCGAAATACCGCAGCAGCCGTGCCGCCTCCTCCACCGCCAGCCGCGAATACGATTGCACACGCAGCGAGCCGTACAGCAACAGAATCCGCGGTGCAGGCTCGCCATCGCCCAGCCCCAGATCGGCGGCCGGACGCGCCCGCACGCAATCGAGGTCCAGCGCCGGCAGATGACCGGGTTCCGGCAGTTCACGCAGACGGTTGATCGTCATCGCCGCAGCCCTCGCTCGTACCAGGGTTTCGACGCGTTGACGATGGCCACCACCGACAGCATCACCGGCACCTCGATCAGCACACCCACCACCGTCGCCAGCGCCGCACCCGACTGCAACCCGAACAGGCTGATGGCCGCGGCAACCGCCAGCTCGAAGAAATTGCTGGCACCGATCAGCGCCGAAGGCCCGGCGACACAGTGCGCCTCGCCGCTGACGCGATTCAGCCAGTACGCCAGCGCCGAGTTGAAATAGACCTGGATCAGGATCGGCACCGCCAGCAGTGCAATCACCAGCGGCTGCGCCAGAATCTGCTCACCCTGGAAGCCGAACAGCAGCACCAGTGTCGCCAGCAGCGCGAGCATCGACAGCGGCTGCAGCCAGCGCAGTGCCCGCTGCAGCAGCGGCTCGCCACCCCGCGCCAGCCAGAGGCGCCGCAGGACCTGCGCGATCAGCACCGGCACCACGATGTACAGCAGCACCGACAGCAGCAAGGTGGCCCAGGGCACGGTGATCGCCGACAGGCCCAGCAGCAGACCGACGATCGGCGCGAACGCCACCAGCATGATCGCGTCGTTCAAGGCCACCTGACTCAGCGTGAACAGGGGCTCGCCACGCGTCAGACTGCTCCAGACGAAGACCATTGCCGTGCACGGCGCTGCCGCCAGCAGAATCAGACCGGCGATATAGGACTGCACCTGCTCGGCCGGCAGATACGGCTTGAACCAGTAGCCGATGAACAGCCAGGCCAGCAGCGCCATCGAGAACGGTTTGATCGCCCAGTTGATGAACAGGGTCACGCCGATGCCGCGCCAGTAGCGCCCGACACTGCGCAGGCTGGAGAAATCGATGCGCAGCAGCATCGGGATGATCATCAGCCAGATCAGCGCCGCCACCGGCAGATTAATCCGCGCCAGCTCCGCCGCGCCGATGACCTGAAACACACCGGGAAATGCATGGCCCAGGCCGATTCCCACGACGATGCAGAGCAGCACCCACGCACTCAGGTAGCGTTCGAAGATCGACATGGCGCGGCTCAGCAGCAGGGATCGGCGACTTGCTTCGAGCTGCTGACGTCGCAGGGCGCACCGTCGCAGCAGTTCTCGGTCAGGTAGCCCAGCAGGGCGTTCATCGCTTTGAAATCGGGCGCGTAATAGATGAAGCGCCCCTCCTGCCGCGCCTTCAGCAATCCGGCCTGGCTCAGCTCCTTGAGATGGAACGACAGCGTGGCTGCGGGAATCTTCAGCCGCGTCTGGATATCGCCGACGCAGAAGCCTTCAGGCCCCTGGCGCACCAGCAGACGAAAGATCGACAGACGCGTTTCCTGGGCCAGCGCGGCCAGTCTCGATACGGCGGTTTCCAATTTCATGGTTCCAGTTTTATGGAATTAATAGCGAAAGTCAACGACCGTTTTGTGACAGCGGCTTGCAATGCCCGAGGCGCACAGAAAAGCCGGGACACTGCCCGGCCTTCCTGTACGCGCAGCGCGCTGGATCAGCCGCCCTTGACCTCGCGCTCCATCGATTCGATCGACAGATGGCGCACATCCTTGCCCTTGACGAAATAGATCACGTATTCGGCGATGTTCTTGGCATGATCGCCGATGCGTTCCAGCGCACGCACGCTCCAGATGATGTCCATCACCCGGCGGATGGTGCGCGGATCTTCCATCATGAATGTGATGCACTGACGCATCAGCGCTTCGTATTCGCGATCGATCAACTCGTCCTCGCGCGCGACCGCCAGCGCGGTATCGACGTCCATGCGCGCGAACCCGTCCAGCGCGTCATGCACCATCTGCGTCACGCTCTTCGACAGGTGGTGGATCTCCAGCACGCCCGGCGCCAGTCGCTCCTGCTTCGACAAGTTGTCGGCCATCCGCGCGATCTTTTCCGCCTCATCGCCGATCCGCTCCAGATCGGTGATGGTCTTGATCACCGCATAGACCAGACGCAGGTCGCTGGCCGTCGGCTGGCGCCGCGCGAGGATATGCGAGCACTCCTCGTCGATGAACACTTCAAGCTGGTTGACCTTGTGCTCATTGCGGATCACCTGCTCGCTGAGATCGGAGTCGCTGTCCATCAGCGCGCGCGTGGCATCGACGATCTGCTGTTCGACCAGTCCACCCATCGCCAGCACGCGCTGCCGCACGTCCTCGAGCTCGGCGTTGAACTGGCTGGAGATATGCTGCTTGTAACCTGCGGTATTCATTGCTTCATCCTCGATGACAACGGGGTACGTTCAATTCGCAACGGTGCGCTGCATGGCGAGCCTTCATCCATAGCGCCCGGTGATGTAATCCTCGGTGCGCTTCATGGATGGCTTGGTGAAGATGCGGCCGGTGCGGTCGAACTCGGCCAGTTCGCCGCCATACATGAACGCGGTGAAATCGGAAACACGTGCGGCCTGCTGCATGTTGTGGGTGACGATCGCGATCGTGTAGCGGCTCTTCAACTCCTGGATCAGTTCTTCGACCTTCAGGGTCGAAATGGGATCCAGTGACGAGCACGGCTCGTCCAGCAGGATCACGTCCGGCTGGATCGCGATCGCACGCGCAATGATCAGGCGCTGCTGCTGGCCGCCCGACAGGCCCAGCGCCGAATCATCGAGCCGGTCCTTGACCTCATCCAATAGCGCGGCACTTTTCAGCGCCCATTCGACGATCTCGTCCAGTTCGCGCCGCTTGCGGACGCCGCTGAGGCGCAGGCCATAGACCACGTTCTCGTAGATCGACTTCGGAAACGGATTCGGCTTCTGGAACACCATGCCGATCCTGCGCCGCAGCAGGGCCGGATCGACATCACGATCGTAGATGTTCTTGCCGTACAGGCGAATCTCGCCTTCGGTGCGGCAACCGTCGATCAGGTCGTTGAGCCGGTTGAAGGCACGCAGCAGTGTCGTCTTGCCGCAGCCGGACGGGCCGATGAATGCGGTCACCCGCTGCCGCGGGATGCGCATGGAGATGTTGCGCAGCGCCTGCGTATCGCCGTAGTGGAGGTTCAGCCGCTCGACTTCGAGCGCGATCTCGTCGGCCGGCACCTCGGCCGCGGTCGCAAGCTGTGTCGATATCGGTGCCGCCGGATTCGGGTCGGTATTCATGGGCAGGCGTGGCTGGGATCAGTGGTCGAGCATGCGGAAGCGCTCGCGCAAGCGGCTGCGCACGGCGATCGCGGCGAGGTTCAGGCTGAGAATGACGGCCACCAGCAGCAGCGAGGTCGCGTAGACCAGCGGCCGTGCCGCTTCCACATTGGGCGACTGGAAGCCGACATCGTAGATGTGGAAGCCGAGGTGCATGAACTTGCGCTCCAGATGCAGGAACGGAAAGCTGCCATCGATCGGCAGCGTCGGCGCCAGCTTGATCACGCCGACCAGCATCAGCGGCGCCACCTCGCCCGCCGCGCGCGCCACCGCCAGGATCAGCCCGGTCATCATCGCCGGCGATGCGATCGGCAGCACGATCTTCAGCAGGGTTTCCGCCTGGGTCGCACCCAGCGCCATCGACGCTTCACGCAGCGACCCGGGAATCCGCGACAGCCCCTCTTCGGTGGCCACGATCACGACCGGCAGCGTCAGCAACGCCAGGGTCAGCGAAGCCCAGAGGATGCCGGGCGTCCCGAAGGTCGGCGAAGGCAGGCCCTCGCGGTAGAACCATTGATCGAGCTGACCTCCGACGAAGTAGACGAAGAAGCCGAGTCCGAACATGCCGAACACGATCGACGGTACCCCGGCGAGGTTGTTGACGGCGATGCGGATCGTCCGTGTCAGCGCGCCCTGCCGCGCGTACTCGTGCAGATACAGTGCCGCAAGAATCCCGAACGGGGTCACGATCACCGACATCAGGATCACCATCAGCACGGTGCCGAAGATCGCCGGAAAAATTCCGCCCTCGGTATTCGACTCGCGCGGCTCGGTGGAAACGAACTCGACCAGCTTGGCCCCCAGAAACCGCAGCTTGCCGGTGAAGCTCATGCCGTTGGGACGGTAGCCCCGCAGCAGCGTCGCCAGCGGCAGTTCCCGCTGCTGCCCTGAAACGGCCCTGACCAACAGCGTCTCGCGTGCCATCTCCGCGTCGAGCGCCGCGAGCTGGGCGCGCAAGGACTGATACTGCGCCTGCTGCTGCTCGCGCCGCTGCATCAACGGCGCAAAGGCTCCGGGGCTGTCCTGCGCGGTCCTGCCCTCCAGCTCCAGATGCCGCATGGCCAGGCGAAGACGCTCCAGCTGTCCGTTGACGCTCGCGATCGCACCTTTTTCCAGGGCCCGCCGCTGGGCGCGCAAGGCATCGATCCGCTGCTGCAGCGCCTGATACTCGACCCATGCCTGCTCACCGCTGGCGACGACCTGCCCGTCGCGCTTCAACGCAAGCACATAGCCGTGAAAATTGCCCCACTCGAGGCGTTCGAACACGCTGGCGTCGGCCGGCAGGCTGCGCTGCTGCAACCAGTCCGCCAGCAAGTAGCGGAAATCGACGCCGCCCAGTTCCCGGTTGCCGGTTTTCACCAGCAGGCGCTCGTACGAGGGCTGCGTTGCCGCGACCGGCAAGCCGGCGTCCTGCAAGCGCCGGGTGGTCACGGCTTCATGGTCGCGGATTTCCACCAGCAGCGGCTGCGGCGCCTGCCCCGGCACGGCGTAGACCGCCTGCACCAGTTCCGCCGGCCAGAAATGCGGCAGACCACGCGACACCAGCAGCAACAGCAAGCCCGCGGTGATCAGGAATGCCAGCGAGATCGCGGCGGCGGTTGCCCAGATATAGGGCTCACCGGAACGCAGATAGCGATCCAGACGGCTGCCCGCGCCACCCACCAGTGCGCGACCGGATTCCTGGGACTGAGCCGCTGTCGCTCTCATCGCGGCTAGATCCGGCTGTAACGGCTGCGCAGCCGCTGGCGCACCACTTCAGCCAGCGTGTTGAGCAGGAAGGTGAACAGGAACAGCACCAGCCCCGCCAGGAACAGCAGTCGGAAATGGGTACTTCCAACTTCCGATTCCGGCAGTTCCACGGCGATATTGGCGGCAAAGCTGCGCAGGCCCTGGAACAGGCTGAAATCGGTCAGCGGCGTGTTGCCGGTGGCCATCAGCACGATCATGGTCTCGCCGACCGCACGGCCGCCGCCGATCATCAGCGCCGAGAAAATGCCGGGTGATGCGGTGGGCAGCACCACTCCGATCAAGGTCTGCCACGGTGTCGCGCCCAATGCCAGGGAACCCACCGTGAGGCTGCGCGGTACGGCGAAGATCGCATCCTCGGCAATCGAAAAGATGCTCGGGATCACTGCCACGCCCATGGCGATACCGACCACCAGCGCATTGCGCTGCTCGTAGCCGATGCCGAGCACGCGATCGAGCCAGTCACGCAGACTGCCGTCGAACAGCAGCCGCTCCAGCGGCGGCGCCAGCACGAAGCTGAGCCACACCACCAGCACGATCACCGGCAACAGCAGCACCGCTTCCCATCCCGCACGCGGCCGCAGCGAGGCCGGCAGGTTCAGGCACAGATAGCCGAAGGCCGGGATACACAGCGGCAGCAACAGCAGCAACAGGAACATGCCCCCGAGTTGCGTCTCGACGAACGGTGCCAGCCACAGACCGGCGATGAAGCCCAATACCACCGACGGCAGTGCCGCCAGTACCTCGATCGTGGGCTTGACCACCCTGCGCACGTCCGGCGCCATGAACTGCGCGGTGAACATCGCGCCCAGCAGCGCAATCGGAATCGCGAACAGCATCGCGTAGAACGCCGCCTTCAGCGTGCCGAACATCAGCGGCGTCATGCTGAACTTGGGTTCGAAATCGGCCGCGGTCGACGATGAATGCCACAGCCACTGCGCCTCGTCGTAGGACTCGTACCAGACCTTGCCCCACAGCGCCTGCAATGAAATCTCGGGATGCGGATTGCGGACCTCGAAGCCGCTCAACTGTCCGTGCGCGTCAAGCACCGCAAGGTACTGCGCGCGCGCATCGAAGCGCAGCCACTGCAGCGGGCCGTCGGCAACCTGGTGCCGCTCCAGCAAACGCCCGGCGGTGGCATGGAACAGCGACACCTGGCCGACACTGTCGCCCACCGCAAAGCCCCGCCGACGCAATTCGGGGCCGATGGCGGTGACCTGACGATCGCGCGGCAGATCGAAATCGCGAACCCGCGCCAGATAGGGTTTTCCGGAGGCATTGCGCGCCGGGAACCACTGCGAGACCAGGCCGTCGGCCTGGGCCAGGATGATCGAGTGACCGCCGGCCAGATAGGCCGCATGCTGGACCCTGGCCGCAGTGGCATAGGTCCCGAGCAGGGTCGGCGGCTGCGCCGCATCCAGTCCGTAGAACGCGAGCTTTCCGGCCTGCCGGTCGATGACGTAGAGCCAGCGCAGCGCCGGATCGAGCAACAGCAGATCGGCCTGGATTTTCACCGCGATCCGATGCTCGGCAGCCAGCGCCACGGTTCCGGCCGCCGAGCGTTGATAGCGACGCAGATGGACTCCGTTGTCGGCATCTGCGCCGGCCAGCAACAGCGCCTCCGGTGTCTCGCGGGCCGCGAAGCTGCGCGCGGCAGCCTCCATGAACGGCAGCGGTGCGGCGTCATAGGGGTACCGCAGCTGCGGCGTGATCCGACGCCGGCCCTCGGGGTAGGACAGCTGGTAGCGATGCTGGAATGGCAACACCGAACCATCGGCAAGCTGTACCGCGACGGAGCCCGTCTCCGCCGACATCTCCTGCACGCTGGCAAGCGCCTGGCCGGCCAGCGGCAACGGTGTCCGCTGCCGGATCGCGCCGTCGCGCAGGTCGAAAAACACCACTTCGCCTCCGGCATCCAGACGCATGCCGATTTCAGCGTGGTCGTCCACCGCCAGCAGCAGGGTCGCCTGCCCGCTGCCGGGGATGGTAAAGGTGGCTCTTTGCCGCAGCTCGGCACCGCCGAACAGCGGCAGCACCTGTGTCAGCAGGTAGAAGAAAATCAGCAGCAGGGCCGCGATCACTCCGATCCCGCCACACCAGACCAGCCAGCGCACCGCACGATCCTTCAGCGCACGATCGCGCGCGCCGGCCGCACCGCCCCTGACGATGGACCGCTCGGTACTTCCGGCCACGACAGGCAGGCGCAATTCACTCATGATCACAACGCCGAAAAATGGACCTCGAGAGGGGTCGGCAACGACCAGCTGCGCGGCATCCGACAGCCGCCGGACGACGACGTCCGAGTTTATCAGCCCACCCGCTCGAAACCGCCGACGTCAACCGCGCTCGGTGGCAGCGAACTCGTCGCTGAGCTGGGACGCCGACAGATGGCGCACATCCTTGCCGGTGACCAGATAGATCACCTGCTCGGCGACATTGTGGGCGTGATCGCCGATCCGCTCCAGCGAGCGCAGCGCCCAGGTGATGTTGACCAGATGCGGCACCGCTTCCGGGTCCTCCGCCTTGTGCGTGAGCAGCGCCCGCAGCGCGGTGCGGTATTCCATGTCCAGCACCACCTCGACCGCCTTCCGGGTGTCGAGCCGCAGGAAGGCTTCCAGTGCGGCGGCCAGCATCCGCGAGACCTGATCGCCGATCAGGCGCACGCCCTGATACTCGCCGGTGCTGCCGTCGCTCAGCGCCTGCTGCGCGATGGTGGCGATCTTCACCGACTCGTCGCCGACGCGCTCGAAGTCGGAAACGCATTTCGACACCGCGATCAGCAGTCGGAGATCGGTCGCGGCCGGCTGCCGCAACGCCAGCACATAGGCGCAGGCTTCATCGATCGCTTTCTCCAGCGCGTCGACCCGATCCTCGTTGGCCAGCACCGTCAGGGCCAGCGCCAGGTCGCCGCACAACAGCGCCTGCACACCGTCGGCAACCTGGCGCTGCACCAGTTGCCCCATCTCGGTGAGGTCGCGATGAATCGCGGCCAGATCCTCGTTGTAGTTCGACGAGCTGTGCGCACCAAAATCGAAACGGACCTTCTTCGCTCTCCGGAACAAGTCCACGGTCAGCCGAAACGACCGGTGATGTAGGCCTCGGTCAGCTCGTGCTCGGGCTGCGTGAATACCTTCTCGGTGGCATTGACCTCGATCAGTTCACCAAGATGGAAGTAGGCCGTGCGGTGCGATACGCGCGCCGCCTGCTGCATCGAGTGGGTCACGATCGCGATCGTGTACTGGCTCGACAGTTCGTTGATCAGCTCCTCGATCTTCGCGGTCGCGATCGGATCCAGCGCCGAGCAGGGTTCGTCCATCAGGATCACTTCCGGACTGACCGCGATCGCGCGGGCAATGCACAGACGCTGCTGCTGTCCACCCGAAAGACCGGTACCCGGCTGCTGCAGACGATCCTTCACCTCGTTCCACAGGCCCGCACGGCGCAGGCTCTTTTCGACGATCTCGTCGAGATCGGTGCGGGTGCTGGCAAGGCCGTGCAGACGCGGTCCGTAGGCAATGTTGTCGTAGATCGACTTCGGAAACGGATTCGGCTTCTGGAACACGATGCCGACCTGCGCGCGCAGCAGCACCACGTCCAGCGACGCGTCGTAGATGTCCTTGCCATCCAGCGTGACTTCACCTTCGATGCGGCAGCCCTCGATGGTGTCGTTCATCCGGTTCAGTGTGCGCAGGAAGGTCGACTTGCCGCAGCCTGACGGACCGATGAACGCGATCACCTCGTTCTGCATGATGTCGACGCTGATGCCCTTCAGTGCCTGCGCCTCGCCGTAGTACACCTTGACGTCGCGCGCACTCATCTTGGCAAGCTTTGCCGCCGGCGCCGCCTGCGTGCGCTGTGCGAACGAACGGCTCAACGGAATCTCTTTGGTATTGGCCATATTCATTTCACCACCGGACCTCGAATTTCTTGCGTAGCCAGATTGCGAACGCATTGAGACTGATCATCAGCCCCAGCAGCACGATGATGGCTGCCGACGTACGCGCCTCGAAAAAGTTGCGCAGCTCGTTGCCCTGCCACAGGTAGATCTGCACCGGCAAGGCCGTGGACTGATCCAGCGGCGTCGCCGGCACATTGGCGACGAAGGCACTCATGCCGATCAGCAGCAAGGGCGCGGTCTCACCCAGCGCCTGCGCGACGCCGATGATCGCGCCGGTCAGAATGCCCGGCAGGGCCAGCGGCAGTACGTGATGGAACACGGTCTGCACCTTCGACGCACCGATCCCCAGCGCCGCCTGACGGATCGACGGCGGCACCGCCTTCAGCGACGCACGCGTGGCAATGATCACCGTGGGCAAGGTCATCAGACTCAGCACCAGACCGCCCACCAGTGGCGCCGACAACGGCATCTTGAACCAGTTGATGAAGATCGCGGCGCCGAGCAGGCCGAACACGATCGACGGCACTGCGGCGAGGTTGTTGATATTCACCTCGATCACGTCGGTGACGCGATTGCTGGGCGCGAACTCTTCCAGATAGATCGCACTGGCAACCGCGATCGGCACCGCGAGGAAGATCACGATCAGCATCATGAACAGCGAGCCGACGAAGGCGCCGGCCAGGCCGGACGAAGCCGGCGAACTGCGTGAATCCGGATTGGTGAACAGCGCGGTGCTGAATTTGATCGCGATCATGCCCTCCGCCTTCAGGCGATCCGCCAGCGCACGCACCTCGGGTTTCAGCTGCTGCTGGCTGTCCGGCAGACTGCGATCGATGTTGCCGCGCAACCAGACGTCGACATTCGCATCGGCCAGGAGATCCAGTGTGACCGTCCGGCCGATCAGCCCGGGATCGGCGAAGACCCGGTCGCGCAGACGGAATTTCTCCGCGCTGGTGAACAAGGCACGCACCTCGCGACGCTGCTGTGCAAGTTCCGGCCGCTGCGCGATCACGCTGTCTTCGAGAATCCGGTTCCAGTTGACCATCGCCAGTTCGCCCTGCCAGGCCAGCTCGCGTTCACGAAAGGCGGCCGGCGTCTCGTTCCTGCCCTGCAACGGCTTGGCCGACACCTGGATCAGTTCCGGGTCGAAGAACACATCGACCGTGATCGTGGACTGCCAGAACGCCGGCAGGCCGCGGCTGAGGATCGATGCGAACAGGATAGCCACGAAACTGAGGCCGGCGACCACCGCCAGCAATCCCAGGACGCGGAAGCGCCGCTCGGCGGCATGACGGCGTCGCAGCGATTTCTGCACCTTGTCCAGCAGCTGCTGGCGGCGCGCGCCCTCGTCCAGCGGTGTGGTTGTCGTAGGGGTGTTCACGGGTTTACTCGTATTGCTCGCGATACTTGCGCACGATGTACAAGGCCACGACATTCAAGCCCAGGGTGATCACGAACAGCGTCAGGCCCAGGGCGAAAGCCACCAGCGACTGCGGACTGGCGAAGTCGGTATCGCCGGTCAGCTGGTTGACGATCGAGACGGTGACCGTGGACACCGCTTCCAGCGGATTGCCGTGCAGTTGCGGACTGTTGCCCGCCGCCAGCACCACGATCATGGTCTCGCCGATGGCGCGGCTGGCCGCGAGCAGGAACGCACCGACGATGCCGGGCAAGGCCGCCGGCAGCACCACCTTGCGGATCGTTTCCGAACGCGTCGCGCCGAGGCCCAGCGAACCGTCGCGCATCGAACGCGGCACCTGGGTGATGATGTCGTCCGACAGCGAAGACACGAACGGAATGATCATCACGCCCATGACGAAACCGGCGGTCAGCGCACTGGTCGCGCGGATCTGGATCCCGATCGCTTCGCCGATGCCGGCAAAGAACGGCCCCACCACCATCAGTGCGAACACGCCGTAGACGATGGTCGGGATGCCGGCCAGCACTTCGATCACCGGCTTGGCAAATGCGCGGAACCACGACGGCGCGTACTCGGCCATGTAGATCGCGGTCATCAGGCCGATCGGCACCGACACCAGCAATGCGATCGCGCTGACCAGCAAGGTGCCGGACAGCAGCGGCAACAGGCCGAAACTGCCGGTGGTGCCGCTGCCGGTGCTGCTGTAGCCCGGTTCCCACCTGGTGCCGAAGAAGAAATCCACCGGACTGACAAAGGTGAAGAAACGCATCGCTTCACCGAACATCGACAGCACGATGCCGATCGTGGTCAGGATCGCGATGCCCGAGCACACCGCCAGGGTGATGTTGATGACCTTCTCGACCTGATTGCGAGCACGCAGCTCCGGCATGATGCGGCGGCGGGCATAGAGCAGGCCCAGCACCGCGGCCACGGCCATCAGCGCCATCTTGGCCATCTGCCCCACCGCCTGCAGCCGCTGCATGCGCGCGGCGATCTCGGATTCGTAGGCAAGCACCGAGCCGGGATCGGCAAAGCCCGAGGCCACCGCCGCCAGGCGCCGCATCAGCACCTCAGTCTGCTGTGCGCCGAGGCTGGCCATCTCCGGCGGCAGTTCCGCCACCAGGATCGCGCGGATCAGAGCCGGCTGCAGCCAGCTCCAGACCAGAAAAATCAGCAAGGCCGGCAGACCGCACCAGAGTGCGACCAGCGAGCCGTAATAACCGGGACGAGAATGCAGACGCGCGCCCGACGCAGTCGCGAGTGCGCGACTCCGGGTCAGCCCCATCTGATAAGCGACCGCCATCAACATCAGCAACACGGCGATCAGCATCAGGTTACTCATCGTCTCTCCCGTCCAAACCTGCGGCCGAACCCACGCCGCCATGACATCACGGACACACCAACGAAACAACGGGAGCCGGTGCGGTCACCGGCTCCCTTGCAGCGGTCGTTACTTGACGGCCTTGCGCGACTTGAAGTCGGCGAGGATCTTGCTGCGCTCCTGCTTGCTCAGCGGAATCAGGCCGGCCTGCTCCAGCGGGCTGCCGGCGCCGGACACACTCTCGCTGAGGAAGTATTCGGCGTACTGCGCCAGACCCGGGATCACGCCGCTGTGCTCACCCTTGACGTAGAAATACAGCGGACGCGACACCGGGTACTTGCCGGTGATGATCGTGTCCTGGCTCGGCGTCACGCCGTCGACCGTGGCCACGCGCAGACGATCGCGGTTCTGGTCGTAGAAGCTCAGGCCGAACACGCCGACGGCGTCGGCCTGCGACTGCAGGCGGGCCAGCGTTTCGGTGTAGTCGCCGGCGATCTCGATGATGCGGCCGTCCTGACGGAAGCTGGAGAGCGCCTTCTTGTTCGCGTCCTTGTCGAGGTCCTTGATCTCGGGATAGCTGTTGCCACCCGGATGCACGACCTTCTCCTCGAACACTTCACGGGTGCCGTGGTTGGACGCCGGGATCACCAGAACGATTTCCTGATCCGGCAGCGACTTGTCGATCTGCGACCAGCGGGTGTACGGATTGGCCACCAGCTTGCCATCCTTCGGCACCTGCGCGGCAGCGGCGGTGAACACATGCTTCGGCGTCAGCGCGAAAGCGCCCTTGTCGGACCGCGAGGCGAACACGATGCCGTCGTAGCCGAACTGCACTTCGATGATCTGCTTGACACCGGCGGCGACGCAGCTTTCCACTTCACCGCTCTTGATCGGACGCGAGGAGTTGGCGATGTCGATGGTGTTCGCACCGACACCCTGGCAGAACTGCCGCAGGCCGCCGCTGGAACCGCCGGATGCGACCACCGGCGTCTTGAACTGGGCAAAGGCATTGCCGAACTCTTCGGCCACGATGCTGGCGAACGGCAGCACCGTCGATGAACCGGCAATCTGGATGGTGTCACGGGCGATGGCCGGGCTGGCCATGCCGACGGTGGCGGCGGCGATGGCCAGACCGAGTGTGCGTTTCATGAAGCGCATGGAAGGTTTCCTCAAGGTTCTGCTGTTGCGGAGAGATCTGGAACTGCTGTCGATAAACCAGGCGGGTTTTCCGATACACCCCACCTGAGGCGAGCGGATTCTGGAGTACGAATGTTTCGGTTATGTGACGATCCGGGAATTCGCCACTCATCCGCCGATCAACGCCACTTCCGGCGCAAACTGCCGCTGTCATCGGACTGCAACAAAGCGCGCGTCAAATGCCACAACGCCACCCCACTCCATTAAAGGATTCCCCGTGCCTGCAGGGCGCCTTGGGAAGGGGCAGCAGACACTTAATATCCGTGGAGGTCGCATGCTTCATTCGATTCGTTTACTCGCCGCTGTCGTCACCCTGTCACTGCTCGGCGGCTGCGCCGCGTCGACCGTACGACTCGATGGCAGCGGTCCGGCCGGCGGCGCCACGCTGACGCTGCCCGAGCCGCTGGAGATCGCCACCATCAACGGTGTCGAGCCCAAGGGCGTGCAAGGATTGCTGCGCGGTGGCGAGCGTACGCTGCAGCTGGCGCCCGGTCGCTACGACATCCTCGCGTACTACCGTGAAATATGGACGGTCGGTGAAGGTCACGACACGCTGATGTCGGACCCGGCACGCTTCCTGATCGATGTCGCGGAGGGACAGCACTATCGTCTCGATTACCATCAGCCGCAGAACTACGAAGCCGCGCGCACAATGGAGCGTCACTTCGAGGGCTGGGTCACCGATCTGCAGACGCAGCAGCGCACCCCGTCCAGTGACAGTGGCCTGCGTTTCCGCCGCGGACTCACCGGCAAGGACAAGACCCTGATCGCGGCCACACCCGCAGACCACGGCGACGGTGCCACACAGTTCATCGCGCCCCTGCCGGCGGCGACCGCAGCCCCGACACCTGAGCGCGCCATCACCGCCCCCGCCGGCACGGCCAGCAAGAGTCAGGACTGGCTGTCACTGATGCAGGCCTGGTGGCAGCAGGCCAATGCCGAGGAGCGCCGCGCCTTCCTTGCCTGGGTGGCCGCAGCGCGCTGAATGTGCCGCTGCGAGGTTTCATCGAACTGTCATCTGACCGCAAGAAAACCGTCGCAATCGCTCCCTAGACTTCGCCGCAGATCGCAAAGCCATGCATCAGCCAGCCATGCACCTGCACGCTCAACCTGATGAACAGCGCCCGATCAAGGACTCGCCGCAGCGGCAATCGCCGCCGCCAGGTCTTAACTGGGTTTCAAATCAAACTTGCTCTGAAGGAGTACTGGCGTGAAAAAAAGACTGATCGCAATTGCTGCAGGGGCCGCCATCGTTGCTGCTCCCGGCGTATCGTTCGCGGCTGACACCAAGGTGTATGGTCGCTTCAACATCGGCCTCGAGTCGCAGAAGGACGAAATCGGGTTCGCCAAGGGCAAGGACACGCAGTTCGTGGTCCAGGACCAGAACAATTCCTCGCGCCTGGGTTTCAAGGGTGAGGAAGATCTCGGCATGGGGGGGCTCACCGCCATCTATCAGCTCGAGTACGGCATCAATCCCTGGGGCAGCGAAGGCGACACCTTCTCCGCACGCAACATCTTCGTCGGCCTGAAGGGCGGCTTCGGTACCGTGCAGCTCGGCAAGTTCGACTCGCCGATGAAGAATGCCGGCGCCAAGGTCGACCTGTTCAACGACGAATCGATCGGCGACATCACCAACCTGCTGCGCGGTGAAGAGCGCGTCAACGACATCATCCAGTACACCACCCCGACCATCGCCAACGCGCTGAGCTTCAACCTGGCGATCGTGCCGGGCCAGAGCCGCGTGGCGTCCGACAACGCCAACGACGTCGAAGACGGTCTGTTCGACACCTTCTACGTCTCCGCGGTGTACGCCACCAAGATGGTCGATTTCCAGCTCGCCTACGCCAACAACGAGCGCAAGAGCTCGCTGACGGTCGACGGTCCTTCGGTCGGCATCGACATCATCCGCGCCGCGGTGCAGGTCAAGCCGATCAAGGAACTCGAACTCGGCCTGCTGTATCAGATCGCTTCCGGTATCGACCAGGACAACGCCGTCACCGGCACCCCGCCGGCGCCGAATCCCGCGCTGCTCAATGCCGGCGACAACGAGGAGACCAGCATCGTCGCGTCCGTCGGCTACAGCTTCGGCAACGGCAAGGTCAAGGGCCAGTACGGCCAGACCGATGGCGACCGCAGCGACAGAAAGCGCACGATGATGGGCCTGGGTTACGACCACAAGCTCAGCAAGTCGCTGACCGCGCAGGTCTACTACATCGCCTACGAGCAGGACAACAACACCGCCACCGATCCGGAAACCACCAGCGCCGGCGTCGGCCTGATCTACAGCTTCTGATCGGACGCTGGCTGTCAGTCGTCACGAGCCCGGCCTTGCGCCGGGCTTTTTCATTGCAGCTTCAGCCGCTCACGCTCCGCAACCGCCGCGGCCAGGGGCACATAGCCATCCCTGCGTACCAGGCGCTGGCCCTGTGCAGACAACACCAGTTTCAGAAACTCCCGTTCCATCGGTGCCAGCGGCTGGTTCGGTGCCTTGTTCACGTATACATACAGCAGACGCGCCAGCGGATACTCGCCATTGGCGGCCTTGTCCATCGTGGCGGCCACCGCGGCCTCCCCCGCGGCACGCGCCAGCGGCAAGGCGCGCACACCGGCTGCGCGATGGCCGATGCCGGAATAGCCGATGGCATTGAGCCCCGTCGCCACGGCCTGCACCACCGACGAAGCGCCCGGCAGTTCATTCACCGTATTGAGGAAGTCGCCCTGACACAGGGCGCGCTCCTGAAAATAGCCATAAGTCCCGGACACGGAATTGCGGCCGTAGCGGCTGATCGAGCGTCGCGCCCAGGCGCCTTCCAGGCCCAGATCACCCCAATGCGTCAGTGCGCGCGGCGCGCCGCAGCGGCGGGTCGCGGAAAAGATCGCATCGACCTGCGGCAGACTCAGCGACAGCAGCGGATTGTCCTGGTTGACGAAGATCGCCAGTGCATCGACCGCGACCCCGACCGCCGTCGGCGGATAACCGTAGCGCTGTTCGAAGGCCTGGATCTCCTGATCCTTCATCGCCCGCGACATCGGCCCGAAACTGGCCGTGCCTTCGGTCAGCGCGGTCGGCGCGGTCGACGAGCCGGCACCGCTGATCTGGATATTGACGCCGGGATAATGGCGCCGGAACGCTTCCGCCCACAGGCCCATCAGATTGTTCAGCGAGTCGGAGCCCACGCTGCTGAAGTTGCCGGAGATACCGCTGACCGGCTGATACTCGGGCAGTCCGGGATCGGCACGGTCGGCGGCCGTCGCGGCACTGGTGGTGAACAGGAACAGGGTCGCGGCACAGGTCCACGACAGGCGAAAGCGCTTGATCATGGCGCGCATGATAAACCGCGCTGCGCATGCGACGAGCGCCGGCCGGCGCTTTCAGCCGCTGCTGTTCAGCTGCCGTTGACGATCCGCGCGGTGCTGCCGTCGCCGCTGCGCTGTACCCGATGCACCGGGAAATTGCAGATGAAGCGGCTGCCGACACCGGCCTGGCTTTCGATCTCCAGGTGGCCGTCGAATGACTCCAGTGCGTGCTTGACGATCGACAGGCCGAGGCCGGTGCCGCCACTGGCCCGGGAGCGGCCGATATCGACCCGGTAGAAGCGCTCGGTCAGTCGCGGCAGATCCTTCTGCGAAATGCCGATGCCGGTATCGGCCACGACAAAGCGCGCGCCGTCCTCATGGGCCTGCCAGTAGACGCGGATGGTGCCGCCGGCCGGGGTATAGCGCACCGCATTGGTCAGCAGGTTGCTGAAGATGCTGTGCAACTCGATCTCGCCCCCGCTCAGACTCAAGCCCGGTTCCAGATGCAGTTCAAAGCGATGCTGGCCGCCGGACACTGCCTTGGCTTCGTCCACCGCCCGCGTCAGCAGAGCCCCCACCGCCAGGGCTTCATCCGGCATCTGCGAACGATCGGCCTCAAGCCGCGCCAGTTTCAGCATGTCGTTGACCAGCGCTTCCATCCGCAAGGCCTGGTTGCGCATCTCGGTCAGCGGCGAACGCCAGG
>JBEBWZ010000066.1:0-18245 GCA_040391865.1 Solimonas flava | reverse complement strand
GCGGAGCTCACCGATGCCGAGCGCAGGGCGCTGGTGGAATATTTGAAGACGCTGTGAGGCGGGGTCCATCGGGGGGTGAACCCCGGCATGGCGCGCTGCGGTGCCCGGAGCAATCCGGGCGCCATTTTTTTGCGCCCTGAGGCGGCGACGTCCTCGATCAATACCGATAAAGCCGGCCGCAATCGCGCATTTCAGCGCATTGCGGCGGAATTCCCGATTTCCTGTTGACTCCACCGGGTGCCCTGGGCGGACAATCGCTCCGTTTTCCGGCCGCGATGGCCGGTCCGCGGGCCAGCCCGCCGAGACTCCGGGGGCGTATCCATGATTCCGTTTTCGCTGAAAGTCGCGTTCTACCAGCTGTTCCAGTTCATCCTGAAGTGGGCCACCAAGGTGCTCACCTTCCGCACGCCGGAACTGTTCAGCGGCCCCGGCAGCTCGCTACAGCTCTGCGAACACATCGCCAGGACCGGCGTGAAGAACCTGCTGATCGTCACCGACGGCATGCTGGTCAAGATCGGCCTGCTCAAGCCGCTGCAAGACAAGCTGCAGGCACTCGGCGTGCGCTACGTGGTGTACGACGGCGTGCAGCCCAACCCGACCATCGAGCAGATCGAGACCGGCCTGACCATGCTCAAGAAGGAAGGCTGCACCGCCATCCTCGCCATCGGCGGCGGCTCGCCGATCGACGCCGCCAAGGTCATCGCCGCGCGCGCCAGGAACCCGCACAAGATCGTGCACATGGCCGGCCTGATGCGCGTCATCTTCAAGCCGCTGCCGCTCTACGCCGTGCCCACCACCGCCGGTACCGGCTCCGAAGTCACCATCGCCGCCGTGGTTTCCGATCCGTCCACCACGCGCAAGTTCGCGATCATGGACCCCAAGCTGGTGCCCGTGGGGGCCGCGCTCGACGGCGCACTGATGGCCGGCCTGCCGCCGCCCATCACCTCCGCCACCGGCATGGACGCGCTCACGCACGCGGTGGAAGCGTACATCTCGCGCAACCACACGCCGATGACCGACAAGGAAGCGCTGGAAGCCACGCGCCTGATCATGCAGAACCTGCCCACCGCCGTGCGCGACGGCGGCAACATCGAAGCCCGCCAGAACATGGCGCTGGCCTCGTTCAAGGCCGGCGTTGCCTTCACCACCGCGGGCGTCGGCTACGTGCACGCCATCGCGCACAACTTCGGCGCCTACTACCACCTGCCGCACGGCCTCGCCAACGCCATCATCCTGCCGCGCGTGCTGGACTTCTCCAAACCCAACTGCATTCCGCGCCTCGCCAAGCTCGCGGAAGTGAGCGGCCTCAAGAAGGGCAACGAAACCGACGCCCAGCTCGCCGACGCCTTCATCGCCCACGTGCGCAAGCTCAACGCGGACTTCGGCATCCCCAGCAAAGTGGACAAGCTCAAGGCCGAAGACATCCCCGAGATCACCGACAAGGCGCTGAAGGAAGCGCATTGGACCTACGCGGTGCCGCGTTACATGGACAAGGCGGAGTGCCGCAGCTTCATCGCGGGAATGCTGGCGTAGCCGGACATCGTTCGCGCACGGCCCATGCCCGGTCCTCCTGCGGAACCGGGCATGGGCGCGGGAAATCTCGTGAGCCGAACAGGGCGTCCAATCGGCTTACGCCAACGCTGATCTTCAATCCGCGAGCGGTGTGAAATCGACTTTCTCTCGCACCGCGCATTGTGGGCAGGCCCAGTCCGCCGGAATCCTGGCCCAGGACGTTCCCCGGGGGAAACCTTCGGACGCGCAGCCCTCCTTCTGGCTGTAGATGTAGCTGCAGTTCGGGCACTGGAACCGCGTTGCGGTTGCGACGGCCGTTCCAACTTCAACGGTGGCCGCAGGGATAGGGTCGGGGGCGACGGTTTTCTGTTGCAGCTTTTCTGCACTCCAGCGAGCCAGCAGCTTCTCGCGGCGAGGCGGGTGCAGATTCGCCAGCCGCGGATCGCCGCCGTGATGGGCGATGACACGTGGGTCCATCATCCAGAACCACAACGGCGGGAAGTACGCCACCAGGATCATCGCGCCATAGCCGGACGGTAGCTGCGGGCTATCGTCGAAATGACGCAGCGCCTGATAGCGCCGTGTGGGATTCGCGTGATGATCCGAATGGCGCTGCAGCTGGTAGAGGAACAGGTTGGTCACCACGTGATTGCTGTTCCAGGAATGACGCGGCTGGCAACGCTCGAAACGGCCGTCGGCCAGTTTCTGGCGCAGCAGTCCGTAGTGCTCCAGATAGTTCACGACTTCGAGCAACGAGAATCCGATCGCGGCCTGCGCCACCAGAAACAGCAACGCCCAGGGCCCCAGCCAGAACGTCATCGCGGCAAACAGCACCACGGTCATGCTCCAGGCCTGCAGGTTTTCGTTGCTGAATGACCAGGCGCGCTTGCCCTGTCGCTGCAGGCGTACACGTTCGATATCCCAGGCGGAGCGCAGGCTGCCGATCACCGAGCGCGGCAGGAACGCCCAGAAGGATTCACCCATCCGCGAGCTGGCCGGGTCGTCGGGTGTGGCCACGTTCTTGTGATGGCCGCGATTGTGTTCGACAAAGAAATGGCCGTACGCCACGGGCGCCAGCGTGATCTTGGCCAGCCAGCGTTCGAAACCGTTGGTCTTGTGGCCCAACTCATGGGCGGTATTGATGCCCACGCCATTGGCAACGCCGCAGCTCACCAGCAGGCCGAGCATTTCCCACCACGCGAATTCGCCGTTGACCGCAAACCAGGCGCCCGCAAGCGTGACCATGTACTGGCTGGGAATGTAGGCGTACACGATGCGCCGGTAGTAGCGATCGGCATCGAGCGCGGGGACGGCGGATTCGGGGGCATTGACCCGGTCTTCACCGATCAGCCAGTCGAAGATCGGTGCCAGCACGTAGAACACGATGGGAGCCGTCCATAGCAGGGCCCCATGCGCGCCTTTGATGACCAGGATGATCGAAACCAGGCTGATCATTGGCAGTGCGGGGCTCAGCAGCCATAGCCAACGCTTGCCGTCGATCCAGGGTGTCGGGTGCGGAAGATGGTGCGCTTTCAAGGGGGCGGTGTTCATGGTCGTTGTCTCCTCTGCTGAAGACGCAGCATGCGCAGCAGAAAATGCGCTGACAGGTCATATTGCGCCATCATCAGGTCATAATGCGCCATGCTTGATTTGACGCCGACACTGCACAAAGTCGACATGCCGGTGCCCGCGCGCTACTACGCGCGCCTGGCAGAAGTGATTGTGCGGGACGGGATCGATCTCGCGCCGCTGCTTCGCTCGCTGCGCTTGTCGCCGCGGGTGTTTGCCGAGCCGGATGCAACGCTGCCGTTTTCCAAGGTGGATCTGCTGGTACGGCGGGTCGTCGAGATCAGCGACCGCAGCGATCTCGGCTTTGAACTCGGCAAGTTGCTGACCGCCAGTGCGCACAGCTTTGTCGGCTTCGGCATGCTCAACAGTGCGAATCTGGATCAATCATTGCGGTTCGAGGCGCAGTATTTTCGTTTGGTGATGCCGAGCTTCCGCATGCGCTACACCAGCGGCCCGGATTTCGGCGACATGCACTTCGCCCCCGTCATCGCAATGAGTCCTCTCTGTCTCGCGTTTCACCTCGAAGCCATCGGCATGGCCGCTCTGCGCGAGGTCAGCGATCTGACCGGAGATCATCGTCCGCCATGTCGACTGGACCTTTCCATTCCCGAGCCGCCGCATCGCAAGCGCTATGGCGAGCTGCGCGATGTTCACGTTCGCTTTGGTGTGGATACGATGCCCAGCGTGCGTCTGCGGCTGCTGGCCGACCCGCGTGCCTATCCGCTGGCGATGGCGGATTCCAATGCGCGTGGCATTGCCGAGAAACGCTGTCGTGCGCTGGTGCAGCAGACCGCCAGCATGCGCCAGTTCTCCGACTGGGTGGCGATGACACTGCACGAAGTGGCCGACGGCGTGCCCACCCTGGAGGAACTGGCTGCCACGCTCAGCATGTCGAAACGGACACTGAACCGGTATCTGGAACGTGAGGGCACCAGCTTCCGCGAGCTGTCGGGTCGCATTCAGCACCAACTGGCCTGCGAACGACTGGCCGGCGGCGGCATGAGTGTGACGGAAGTGGCGTATTCGCTGGGATTCAGTGATCTGTCGAACTTTGCGCGCGCCTTCCGAGCGCGCGAGGGGCAGAGTCCGCGGCAGTATCAGCTGCGGCAGTCGACGAAATCGCGCAAACGCAGCTAGGACGCGAACATCGGCTACGCGCGATCACCGATGGCCTGCGCCGTACTGTGCAAGGCCTTCACAAAATTCTCCTGCAACGGACTTTCCGAATTCCGCAGCCGCAGCAGGCCCAGCTCGATCACCGCCGGCTTGCCGCGCAGCGAGCGGTACTGAACGCCGGTGCGCTTCAGGTTGCGCACCGATGAAGGCACCAGCGCAAAGCCCATGCCGCTGGACACCAGCCCGATCACGGTCTGCATCTGCCGTGCATGCTGAGTGATGCGCGGCGTGAAGCCCGCTGCGCGGCAGTGGCTGATGATCAGGTCGTAGAGGCCGGTCGCGATGTCGCGTGGCGGGATGATGAAGTTGGCCTTCGCCAGCGTACGCAGATCGATCACGTCTTCGCCCTTGATCAAAGCGTGACCGGCGGGTGCGGCGAGAATCAGCTCCTCGCGCATCACGCACTTGAACTCCAGGTCCGGCTCATCGACCGGTGCCAGGCCAATCCCCAGATCCAGCCTCGCCGCACGCAACTCGCGGATCTGTGCATCCGTGGTCAGCTCGTGCAGCTGCACCTCCACCAGCGGGTAGCGCGCGCGGTAGTCCTTGAGCGCAGGCGGCAGGATGCTGTAGTCCGCAATCGAGACGAAGCCGACCGAGAGCATGCCCACATCGCCATGACCCGCCTGCAGCGTCTTGCCGCGTGCGTGCTCCAGGCGCGCGAGCACCGCACGCACCTCCTCGAAGAACACCTTGCCGGCAGCCGTCAGGGACACGCCGCGGTTGCTGCGCTCCAGCAGCGGCACCCCCAGTTCGTCCTCCAGGCTCTTGATCTGCGTGGACAAGGGTGGCTGCGAGACATGCAGGCGCTCGGCCGCACGCGAGAAGCTGCCTTCCTCGGCGATGGCGACGAAGTACCGCAGCTGCCGCAACTCCACTATTCGTGCTCCGTATAGCGACCTGCTCAATATTGTATTGGTCGATATAGCCGGCGCCAATCAGAATTCGCACCCACAGCCAGCCCTCCGCCAGCCCAGGAAGCCATCCCATGCCCGTTTACCGTTCCCGCACCAGCACCGCCGGCCGCAACATGGCGGGTGCCCGCTCCCTGTGGCGTGCCACCGGCATGAAGGATGGGGACTTCGAAAAACCCATCATCGCGGTCGCCAACTCCTTCACCCAGTTCGTGCCGGGCCATGTCCATCTCAAGGACCTGGGCCAGCTGGTGATCCAGGAGATCGAGAAGGCCGGCGGCGTGGGCAAGGAGTTCAACACCATCGCGGTCGACGACGGCATCGCCATGGGCCATGACGGCATGCTCTACAGCCTGCCCTCGCGCGACATCATCGCGGACAGCGTCGAGTACATGTGCAACGCGCACACGGCCGACGCGCTGGTGTGCATCTCCAATTGCGACAAGATCACCCCCGGCATGCTGATGGCCGCGATGCGCCTGAACATCCCCGTGGTGTTCGTCTCCGGCGGCCCGATGGAAGCCGGCAAGACCAAGCTCGCGGGCAGCGACAAGGTGATTCCGCTCGATCTGGTCGATGCGATGGTCGCGGCCGCAGACGATAAAGTTTCGGATGAAGACGTCAATCGCATCGAGCGCTCGGCCTGTCCGACCTGCGGCTCCTGCTCCGGCATGTTCACTGCCAACTCGATGAACTGCCTGACCGAGGCGCTGGGCCTGTCGCTGCCGGGCAATGGTTCGCTGGTGGCTACGCACTCTGATCGTGAGCAGTTGTTCCGCCAGGCCGGCCGACTCGTGGTAGAGCTGGCGCGGCGTTATTACGAGCAGGACGACATCAGCGTGCTGCCGCGCAGTATCGCCACCAAGGCCACGTTCGAGAACGCGATGACGCTGGACATCGCCATGGGTGGCTCCACGAATACGGTATTGCATCTGCTGGCTGCGGCGCAGGAAGCCGAGGTCGATTTCACGATGGGCGACATCGATCGCCTGTCGCGCAAGGTGCCGAACCTGTGCAAGGTCGCGCCGTCCAGCCACTTCCATCTGGAAGACGTGCATCGCGCCGGCGGCGTCATGGCGATCCTGGGTGAGCTGGATCGCGCCGGCCTGCTGGATACCTCGATTCCCACCGTTCACAGCCCGTCACTGGCGGACGCCTTGCAGCGCTGGGATATCACGCGCAGCGAAGATCCGGCGGTACACGAACTCTTCCGCGCCGGACCTGCGGGTATCCGTACCACGCAGGCGTTCTCGCAGAGCACGCGTTACGACTCGCTGGACCTGGACCGCGCAAAAGGCTGCATCCGCAGCCGTGAGCATGCCTACAGCCAGGACGGTGGTCTCGCCGTGCTGTTCGGCAATCTCGCCGAACGTGGCTGCATCGTCAAAACCGCAGGCGTCGACGCCAGCATTCTCAAGTTCACTGGTCCTGCGATCGTGCTCGAAAGCCAGGATGCCGCCGTCGAGGCGGTCCTTAGCGGCAAGGTCAAGGCGGGCGACGTGGTGATCATTCGCTACGAAGGTCCGCGTGGCGGTCCGGGCATGCAGGAAATGCTCTATCCGACGAGCTATCTGAAGTCCAAAGGCCTGGGCAAGCAGTGCGCGCTGATCACCGACGGACGTTTTTCCGGCGGCACGGCTGGTTTGTCGATCGGCCATGTCTCGCCCGAGGCCGCTGAAGGCGGTGCCATCGGTCTGATCGAAACCGGCGACACCATCGTCATCGACATTCCCAACCGCATCGTGCGCATCGACGTCAGCGACGAAGTGCTCGCGCAGCGCCGGCAGGCGCAGGCCGCCAAGGGCTGGAAACCCGCACTGCCGCGTCCGCGCAAGGTCAGTGCTGCACTCAAGGCTTACGCCAAGCTCGTCACCAGTGCAGACAAGGGCGCGGTGCGCGATCTGACGCTGCTGGACGACTGAGCGTGAAGCGGACGCCAGGCTTGGGTGCAAATGACGCCCAAGCCTGGGACGAACCGTTGCAGCCGCACGTTGTCTACGGCAAGTTGAGCAAGGCTCGAAAACGAGCAAGCGCATGCGATGCATCTGACCAATCACTGCTCGGCTTTTCACCAGAAAAGCGTAGGCGCGGCATCTTGGGTGAGTTCGACGCGGTGCGCGGTCCGGTGCGCCGAGCGTGCTTTCGAGCTGTGGAGGCGCTGGCTTTTAAGGTGGATTTGGCTGCCAGCCTCTCGATACGTCCCTTCGGGACACTCGAGGCGAACGGGGTTTGGTGAGGGGCGAAGCGGCAGAAGACGGGCTTTTCCCCTGGGTAGCGGGCGGGGCGCGCGCATACAATAGCGCCCGCCCTTTTCCCCTCCTGGTTCCCCTGTGGACGCTCTGCTTCAACCCGAACTCTGGATTGCGCTGTTCACCCTGGCCGCCCTGGAGATTGTCCTCGGCATCGACAACATCATTTTCTTGTCGATCATGGCCAACAAGCTGCCCGAGCATCAGCGCGCGCGGGCGCGCACCCTTGGCCTCGCCGGCGCTTGCCTCACCCGCATCGGCCTGCTGATGTCGCTGGCCTGGCTGGCCACGCTGACCAAGCCGTTGTTTCATATCTTCGAGTACGCCATTTCCGGGCGCGACATCATCCTGATCGGCGGCGGCCTGTTCCTGCTGGGCAAGAGCGCGCTGGAGATTCACGAGCAGGTCGAGAGCACTGACGGTGGTCATGGGCCGGAAGACGTGATCGGCAAGGTGGCATCGATCAGCTTTGCCAGCGTGATCGTGCAGATCATGATCCTGGACATCGTGTTCTCGCTGGACTCGGTGATCACCGCCATCGGCATGACCGACCGCGTGCCGGTGATGGTGGCGGCGATCATCATCGCCATCGGCGTGATGATGTTCTTTGCCGGCACGGTGGCGCGCTTCGTCGAAGACCACCCGACGATCAAGATTCTGGCGCTGTCGTTCTTGATCCTGATCGGCATGGTGCTGATCGGCGAGGGCATGGGCCTGCATGTGCCGAAGGCATATGTGTACTTCGCCATGGGCTTCTCGGTGGCGGTGGAGATGATCAACATCCGCATGCGCCGCAAGGCCGCGCAGAAGGCGACCGACGCATGAGCCGCTACTGGAGCGAAGTGGTGCGCGGGCTCACGCCCTACGTACCGGGCGAGCAGCCCAAGATCGAGAACCTGATCAAGCTCAACACCAACGAGAACCCGTATCCGCCGTCGCCTGCCGCGCTGGCAGCGATCCGCGAGGCGAGCGGCGATAGCCTGCGCCTGTACCCGGACCCGAACGCCGATGCCTTCAAGGCCGCGGTGGCGTCGTACTACGGCGTGCAGCCGCGGCAGATCTTCGCCGGCAACGGGTCCGACGAGGTGCTGGCCTTCATCTTCCAGGGCCTGCTGAAACAGGCGCGGCCGATCCTGTTTCCGGACATCACCTACAGCTTTTACCCGGTGTACTGTGGCCTGTACGGCGTGGAGTACCGCACGGTGCCGCTGGATGAGCAGTTCGGCATTCGTGTGGCGGACTATGCGCAGCCCAACGGCGGCGTGATCCTGCCGAATCCGAACGCGCCGACCGGGCGCGTGCTGGCGCTGGCCGAGATCGAGCAGCTGTTGCAGGCCAATGCCGAATCGGTGGTGGTGATCGACGAGGCGTATATCGACTTCGGCGGCGAGTCCGCCATCGCGCTGGTGGATCGTTATCCCAACCTGCTGGTGGTGCAGACGCTGTCCAAGTCGCGCTCGCTGGCCGGCCTGCGCGTGGGTTTTGCCGTGGGTCACAGCGATCTGATCGACGGCCTGGAGCGGATCAAGAACAGCTTCAACTCCTATCCGCTGGATCGCCTGGCGCTGGCCGGTGCCACCGCGGCGTTTGCCGATCGCGAGTACTTCGAGCGCACACGGCAGGCGGTGATCAACAGCCGTGTTCAACTGGCGCAGGAGTTGTCAGGCCTGGGCTTCCAGGTGCTGCCGTCGGCCGCCAACTTCGTGTTCGTCCGTCATCCGCAGCGCGATGCCGCGACGCTGGCGGCGGCGCTGCGCGAGCGGCGCATCCTGGTGCGGCATTTCAAGACGGCACGCATCGATCAGTTCCTGCGGATAACGATTGGTAGCGACGAGCAATGCGCGGCGCTGGTCGCGGCCTTGCGCGTGGTTCTTGCGGGCTGACTCCGTAGTCGCTGTCATCCTGAGCGCCGCGATGGATCTACTCGCAAAGTTCGGCCAATGTCGGAAAGTAGATCCTTCGCTCCGCTCAGGATGACGGATGCCATCCCAATGCCTGTGGCTGTCATCGCCCCGTAACCTTCGCGCCATAAGCTCGCCATCTTTCGCTCGGGGTGGGCTTTCATGCTGCTGAAATCACGGTTCTCGGTGCCGGCGCGCCTGTCGCGTCGGCAGTTGCTCACGGGCGGTGCGCGCGGTGTGGCATATCTGGCGTTGGCGAAGGCGCTCGCGGCCTGCGGCGGCAGCGATGCTCCGGGCGATGGCATCGGTGGCGTCAAAGGCCGTCTCGGCAATCTCGGTCCGCTGGGCGAGCCGCTGGATATCGGCATCCGCATCCCGGAGGGTTTCACCGCGCGCGTGCTGGCCGAGGCCAACCGCGTGGTGCCCAACACCAATCTGCTGTGGCACACCGATCCCGATGGTGGTGCCACTTACGCCACGGAAGACGGCGGCTGGATCTACGTCTCCAATCGCGAGTTCCTGCCCGGTGGCGTCAACGCGCTGCGTTTCAATGCCGAGGGCGAAGTGGTCGACGGCTACAACATCCTGGCCGGCCTGTTCTCCAGCATCAACTGCGGCGGCGGCATTTCGCCGTGGAACACCTGGTTCTCCGGCGAAGAACATCTGCTGGGGCATATCTGGGAATGCGATCCCTTCGGCAAGGAGCGCGCGCAGATGCTGGGTGCGCTCGGCACCTTCAAGCACGAGGCGGCGGCGGTCGACCCGCGCACCAACTACGTCTACGAAACCGAGGATGAATCGGACGGGCGCTTCTATCGCTTCATTCCGGACACCCCGAATGTCGGCGGCCGTGCCGATCTGCGCTCGGGAAAGCTGCAGGTGATGCAGGTACAGATTCCGCAGGAAGAAGTGAACGTACCCGGCTTGCTCGGGCCGGTGGCCGTGCAGTGGCTGGACGTGCCGCAGCCCAATCCGTTCCTGGGCGGCGTGCTCACCGGCAACCCCACGCGCACGCAGGTGCCGGAAAGCACCGCGTTCCGTGGCGGCGAGGGCATCTGGTACCACGACGGCGTCATCTACTTCAGCACCAAGGGCGACCGCCGCATCTGGGCGCACGACACGGCGCGGCAGACGCTGGAATGCATCTACGACGACGACCTGTTCCCGGAGCCTATCCTGGACTCCGTGGACAACATCGTGGTCACGCCGGGCGGCGATCTGGTGATCGTCGAGGACAAGAGCGAGGCCAACCAGCAGGCGGTGGCGATTGCCGCCGACGGCCGCATCTTCCCGCTGATCGAACTCGCGGGCCAGGAAGGCTCGGAAGTGACCGGCCCCGCGTTCTCGCCGGACGGCCGCCATTTCTACTTCAGCTCGCAGCGCGGCCCGAAAGCCAACGGTGTCACCGGTTTTGCGGGCATTACCTACGTCGTGAGCGGGCCCTGGTTCTCGACTTAGTGGGAAAATCGGCACGGGGGGCGACCCGGCCCGGTAGAATTCGCGGATGCTTTTCAATGCCCCCGATATTTCGCCGCTGCTTGCCCCTCTGAACCCCGCACAGAAGGAAGCCGTCACAGCGCCACCCGAGCACCGCCTGGTGCTGGCCGGTGCCGGTTCCGGCAAGACGCGGGTGCTGACGCACCGCATCGCCTGGCTGATCGACGCCGAGAACGTCTCGCCGATGTCGGTGCTGGCGGTCACCTTCACCAACAAGGCGGCGGCGGAAATGCGCGGTCGCATCGAGCAGCTGGTGACCGTGCCGATCCGCGCGATGTGGGTCGGTACCTTCCACGGCATCGCGCATCGCCTGCTGCGCTACCACTGGAAGGAAGCGCGCCTGCCGCAGAACTTCCAGATCCTCGATGCCGACGACCAGGTGCGCCTGGTCAAGCGCACGATCAAGGCGCTGGAGATGGATGAGGAGCAGTGGCCGGCCAAGACCGTCACCGGCTGGATCAACGCGCAGAAGGAAGAGGCGCGGCGCCCGCAGCATTTCAGCGACCAGAGCGATTTCAGCCAGCGCCAGCTGGTGCGCGTGTACACCGCCTACCAGGCGCAATGCGACCGCCAGGGCGTGGTCGATTTCTCCGAGCTGCTGCTGCGCGCCTTCGAGCTGTGCCGCGACAACGCCGAAATCCAGGCGCACTACCGCCGCCGCTTCCGCCACATCCTGGTCGACGAGTTCCAGGACACCAACAAGCTGCAGTACGACTGGTTGAAAGTGCTGGCCGGATCGGAAGGCATCATGTTCGCGGTCGGTGATGACGACCAGTGCATGCCTGCTGGCACGCCGATTACCCTGGCCGATGGACAGACTCGGCCCATCGAGCAGATCAAGGCCGGCGACGAGGTCTTGTCCGCCTATGGCAGCGGAAGCTACCGCGCCGCGCGTGTTGCAGATGTTGCCTGCCACGGTGTACGCAGCGAGATGTTGCAGATCCGGCTGCGCAGCGGCCTGAGCCTGATGAGCACGCCGGAGCACACGCATTTTGCTGGCTACCTGCTCGGCACTACGCCGCAGTTGTACTTCACTTACCTGATGCACAAGGCCGGTGTGGGATTCCGGCTCGGAACCTCGCAGGTTTACACGCGGGGTCAGCTGAAGCCGAAGGTCGGCTTCGAACAGCGCTGCCTGCAGGAGCACGCTGACGCCGCCTGGGTTGTGAGTACGCACAGCAGCGAGAACGAGGCACGAGCGGAGGAAATGCTGCTTTCGCTGCGATATGGCATCCCCACATTGCCATTCGTTGCGCGCAAGGGCGGGTCTCGGAATGGTCTGGTTCATGACGGGGCGTGGATCTCACGCGTCTTTGCCGCGCTTGATACCGAAGCGGCAGCCGACAAGCTGATGGCCGAGGCCGGGCTGCGCCGTGACGAGCCGCATCATCGACCGCAGTCGCGCAATGCCAACCGTCGCAACGTGGTCGTGACGTTGTGCGGTGATCGTCGTGGTGCCAAGCCGATGCATCGCATCTCCATTGTGGGTAATGACATAGCGGGTCGCACGATACTGCAAGCCGAAGGCTTGTCTGTACGTGCAGCAAAGGTGGGCTCCGACAGCTGGCGCTTTGAAACCTGCCGCGCCGATTTCGGCAGCCTGATGGTTATCGCCGAGCGTGCAGCCAAGCTGCTGAGCGGGCAGCTGATGCTTGGCGCGCGGCTCGGTGCGCGTTCATTGCCATTCATACGTGCCACTGCGATTCGGCCTGGCATGGCGATGTACACGGAAGGGAATGAGTTCGATGTCGTCGAGGCGATAGATCGTGTGCAATCTCAAGTCACAGTGCACGATCTCAACATCGAGCACACGCACAACTACATCGCCAACGGCATCGTTACGCACAATTCGATCTACAGCTGGCGTGGTGCGCGCGTCGACAACATGCTCAAGCTGTCGAAGGATTACCCCGGCTGCGAGGTGATCCGCCTGGAGCAGAACTATCGCTCCACTGCCAATATCCTCAAGGCCGCCAACGGCCTGATCGAGCGCAACGCCGGCCGCCTCGGCAAGAATCTGTGGACCGAAGACAACGAAGGCGAGCCGATACACCTGTACGCCGCCTTCAACGAGTACGACGAAGCCGAGTTCGTGGTGAACCGGATGAAGGAACACCTCGACGGCCGTTGCGCACACAAGGATCTGGCGGTGCTGTACCGCACCGGCGCGCAGTCGCGCGTGCTGGAAGAAACGCTGATACGCGCACGGTTGCCGTATCGCATCCACGGTGGTCTGCGCTTCTTCGAGCGCATGGAAATCAAGGACGCGCTGTCCTGGTTGCGCCTGCTGCACAACCGCCACGATGACACCAGCTTCGAGCGCGCGATCGGCACACCGCCGCGCGGTGTCGGTGCCACCACGCTGGAAAGGCTGCGCACGCTGGCGCGTTCCCAGGAAATTTCGCTGTGGGCTGCGGCGCGGGCCGCCGGTACAGCGCTCGGCCGTTCCGCCAATGCGCTCAAAGCATTCCAGGATCTGATCGATAGTCTGGCGGCCGATTGCGCCAGCTTGCCGTTGTCGAAAGCCACCGATCTGGTGATCGCGCGTTCGGGCCTGCGCGATCACTACCAGAAGCAGAAGGGGGAGCAAGCCGAAGGCCGCTTGGAAAACCTCGACGAACTGGTCAGCGCCACGCGCAGTTTCGAGACGCAGCCGGCCGCGCCGAATGCCGGCGAGGATGAGCAGCCCGATCCGGAAGTCGATCCGCTGACCGCGTTCCTGACGCATGCGGCGCTGGAAGCCGGCGAGCAGCAGGCCGGGCCCGGCGAAGATTGCGTGCAGCTGATGACGCTGCACGCGGCGAAAGGCCTGGAGTTTCCGGTGGTGTTCATGGTCGGCGTCGAAGACGGCCTGTTCCCCAGCCGCCGCAGCACAGAAGAAGGCAATCTCGAAGAGGAACGACGTCTTTGCTATGTCGGCATCACTCGCGCGCGCCAGCGGCTGTACATGAGCTATGCCGAGATGCGGCGTGTGCATGGGGTCGAACAGATCGGTGCACCGTCGCAGTTCCTCAAGGAGATTCCACCGGAGTGTCTGGTGGAAACGCGGCCGCGTGCGCAGATGTTGCGCCCGGCATTCGGCTCGCAGGGTTACGGACGCTATGGCGCCGAAGAACCGCGTGTGGCCTACGGCGAGCGCCGTGGCGATTACGTCGCGCCACCGCGTCCGACGCTGGGGCCGAGCTTTGCTGCGGCCGCCGGGCCCAATGGCTGGAAGCTCGGGCAGCAGGTGATGCACGAGAAATTCGGCGAGGGCACGGTGCTGGCGTTCGACGGCGATGGCGATCGCACGCGTATCGAGGTGCGGTTCAAGTCGTCGGGCACCAAATGGCTGATGCTCAGTTACGCCAATCTGCAGGCCCTGTAGGCTAGGTGTACGCACACAGGAGTTTCGGCGATGAGTACTACCGGCATCATCCTGGTCATCGTTTTTGTCATCGCGATGATTCTGGGCCCGATCGCGACCTTGAAAACGCTCTCGTATTTCCGTATCCGCCGCGACAAGCTGCGGCCACCGCCGCCGGACGACGACAACGATCCGGACAAGCCTGCCGGTTTCTGGTGACGCCTTCACACTGCATGCGAGCGCCGTGACGGCAGTACTGGCCGCGGTCACGCTGCTGGCAGCGATTGCGATGTTCATCTGGCGTTGGCCACGGCGCGGAATCGCGGTTGCTCCTGCGCTACCTGCGGACTGGCGCACGCGCCTGTACGCGGAAGTGCCGCAGGCAGGAATGGTTCCTGCAGAGCTGCGCGAGCACTACGAGCAGCAGGTCGAGCAGTTCCTGCTGCGCAAGAAACTCGTCGGCTGCAATGCACTGGTGGTGAACGAGCGCATGCGCCTTGCCGTCGCCGGTCTGGCCTGCCTGCTGATCCTGCGCCCGAAGGCGCCGGTGTTTCCCGCGGTGCGCAGCGTGCTGCTGTATCCGGAGGCCTTCCTGGTTCATCACGACGAACCGGACGAATTCGGCCTGGTGCACGACGAGCCGGTGGAACAGATCGGCGAGTCCTGGCATGGCGACCGCGTGATCCTGTCGTGGTCGGATGTCGAGGCTGCGCTGCAGGGCGATGAGGTCAACGTGGTGGCGCACGAGTTTGCGCACCAGCTCGACGACGAGAATCCTGAAACGGAAGGCGCGCCCAATCTGAACGACTACTCGCGCTGGTCCGAGGTGATGCAGCGCGAGTTCGAGCGGCTGCGCCGCCACCGCCGCCCGCCGGTGCTCGATCCTTATGGTGCGGAAAGTCCCGGGGAGTTCTTCGGTGTGGTGACGGAAGCGTATTTCCAGCGCGGCGCGGATCTGCAGCGGCATCACGCCGAGCTGTACCAGCTGCTGCGCGACTACTACCGGCTGGATACCGCGGACGGGTTTTTCGTCGACGGCGCCGAAACATCCTGAGACGGCGCGCTACCAGAAGGCGGCGAGAATTCCGGCGATGATCGCCAGGATCGCGAACGCGCCGATGCGGATATCGCGCGGCATCGGTGCCCAGCCGTCGCGCGCCACCACGGCGAGGCGCACATCATCAGGCTGAGGCCTATCCGGCGCGCCCAGGAAATGCATCCAGCCGAGGGTGAACGCGGCGGTCATTACGAACAGCAGTCCGCCGATCAGGGTGAAATGCAGCGTGACGATCCCGGCCTCGCGTCCCGCGAACAGCAGAATGCTGAGCAGGTGCCCACAGGCGAGTCCGCGTAGCGCGGCGCTGGCACCGAGGCGTGAAACCCACAAACCCATCAGGAACGTGGCGACCAGCGGCGAAGCGACGAACGCGAACACCTGCTGCAGGTAGGACCACAGTCCCTGGAAATGCTGGATCATCGGGGCCCAGACGGCGGCGATCAGGGCGAGGGCCAGCGTCAGGACACGTCCCACCATTGCCAGCTGCCGCGACGTCAGTCCGGGCCGGCGCGGCTGGATGAAATCCAGCGTGAGCAGCGTGGCAGACGAGTTCAGGGTGGCCGAGACCGTCGACATCAATGCGGCGATCAATCCTGCGAGGATCAGGCCGCGGACGCCTGCGGGCGCAAATTCCGCGACCATGGTGGGGAACACGCTGTCGGCATGTTCCAGCCCTGGCAGCAGCGAAACCGCCATGACGCCGGGCAGCACCATCAGAAACAGTGGCAGCAGCTTGAGACAGGCGGCGATCAGCGCCGCGCGGCTGGCGGCTTCGACATCGCGGGCGCCGAGCACACGCTGGATCACGTACTGGTTCATGGTCCAGTAGTAGAAGCCGACGATCGGAACGCCGGTGAGCAATCCCAGCCACGGCAGCGTCGGATCGTCGAGCGGGCGTACCAGCGAAAGATCGCCGGGGCGCGAAGCCTCCACCACGGCGGTCCACGAGTAGTCGAACTTGCCGAACACGATGAAGGCCAGCAGGGCGGCGCCGCTCAGCAGTACCACGGTCTGCAGTACTTCGGTGTAGACCACGGCGCGCAGACCGCCGGCCGCGGTGTAGATGCCGGTGAACAGGGCAATGGCCAGGCAAGTTTCCCAGAGTTCCAGCCCGGGAATGAAGGTCACCGTGACCAGGGCGCCCGCGTACAACGTGGCGGCGGTATCCAGAACGATGGACAGGAACAGGGTCGTGGCGGAGAGATACTTGCGCAGTCGCGCGTCGAAGCGCCGTTCCATCAGTTCCGGCATCGTGGTGATGCGTGCGCGCAACAGGATCGGCGTCACGAAGAACACCGTGAAGATCAGCACCACGCCAGCCATCCACTCGTAGTTGGCCACCGCGATGCCGCTGACGTAGGCGGCGCCGGGCAGGCCAATCAGCGTGTCGGACGAAACGTTCGCGGAAAAGAGCGAAAAGCCCACGGCAACCGGTCCGAGGCTGCGACCCGCCAGAAACAGATCCTCCGAGTCCGGCCGGGCGCGTACCGCCCACAGGACAATCGAAACCGTGATCAGGAAATAGATGCCGATCGCGATGTAGTCGAGCGAATGGAGATACGCCATTGCTGTGCGCGCGTGATGAATTCGCGCGCAAGGGAAACACGCATGGTCATGCGATGCAAGTCTTGCGATATCGCGCGGCGTGGTGATTGCCCACTGTTGCGCCAGTCACGACACGGTCGCAACGACCGCGTCGTGACGGATGTGGGCTGTCGCTGTGAACCCTACTTGAGCTTCACCAGCATCGCCTGGATGCCGTTCTCTTCCAAGCGAGTCATGATGCTCTGCACCCGCGTCCAGTCCCGCTCTGGGCCGACGCGTACGCGATAGAAGGTGTCCTTGTTGTCGATGGTCACGCTTTCGATCCGCGATTCGATGCCGACCAATGCCAGCGAGGCTTTCTGCTTTTCGGCATCCGGCTGCGAGCGGTACGACGCCACCTGGATGATGTAGCTGCCGGTACCGGTATCGACGCTGGGCGGTGGCGTCGCGGCCTTGGTGACTTCTGCCGGCAGCACCACTTCCTGACCCTTCAGGATTTCGTAGAAGGTGAAGCGTTCCTTCTCCTTCGGCGGCAACGGGATCGCGTCCTTCTTGCCGCGCACGACGGGCTGCGCTTTTTCCTTGGGTGTTGTCGCCAATTCCGCCGGCGGATTGCTGAGGCTGGTGCGCATCGGTCCCGACGGACGCTGGATGTACACGAACGCGGCGATCGCCAGGCCTACCGACAGGCCGGCGACCAGCCATACCCAGCCGGGCATGTTGCTGCTGTTCTTGGCCGCGCCGCGACTCTTGCTGTTGCTGCGGTTGCGGGTCTGTGCGCGATTGTTGTTGCCGCCGCGTGGGGCGTAGTCGCGCGCCATTACATGGCCTCCGGCGCGGAGACACCGAGCAGCTGCAGGCCGTTGCGGATGACCTGGCGCGTGGCCGAGATCAGGGCCAGACGCGCCGCTTGCAGCTCGGTGTCCTCGTCGAGGAAACGATGCTGGTTGTAGTAGCTGTGCAGCGCTTCCGCGACGTCGCGCAGGAAGAACGCCAGGCGATGCGGCTCGAACTCGGCAGCGGCTTTCTGCAGCAGCGCCGGATACCGGCTCAACAAAGTCATCAAGGCTTTTTCATGCTCGGTATCGAGGCGATGCAGCGTGTTCAGTGCTGCCGCTTCGTCGTAGTGCCCGCCACGTTCCTGCAGTTGGCGGAACACGCGGCAGATACGCGCATGCGCGTACTGCACGTAGTACACCGGGTTTTCGTCGCTCTGCTTCAGGGCAAGGTCGATGTCGAACACGAACTCGGTATCGGCCTTGCGCGAGATCATGAAGAAACGCACCGCATCGCGGCCACGCGCCAGTGCCTGCTCGCGATCGCTGACCACACTGCCCTCGACGCCGATGCCACCGGACCATTCGATCAGGTCGCGCACGGTGACGTAGGAGCCGGCGCGCTTGGAGATCTTCACCTCCTCGCCGACCTGCATCACGGTGACCATCTTGTGCAGCACGTAGTCGGGATAGCCCTTGGGAA
>JBEBWZ010000065.1:0-18954 GCA_040391865.1 Solimonas flava | reverse complement strand
TTGCGCACGGCGCTGATGCCGTTGCAGTCATATCTAGGTCATGCGGCGGCCGGCCTGATCACCGGTTCGGGGTTGGTCGAGCAGATCTTCAACATTCCCGGACTGGGCCGTCATTTCGTGCAGGCGGCGCTGAACCGCGATTACACCCTGGTCTTGGGTGTGGTGTTGTTCTACGGCGCGTTGATCATCGTGTTCAACTTCCTGGTGGACCTGCTGTACGGCGTGCTCGATCCGCGCGCGAGGTCCACATGAACGCCGCAGTCGTGGCAGGCGTGAGCCCCTGGCAACGCAACTGGCGACGTCTGCGAGCCAATCGTGCGGCGATGCTGGCATTGGCGGGGCTGCTGCTGATTCTGCTGCTGGTCCTGTTCGGCCCCCTGTTCAGCCCGTACGCGCCGGATCAGATCGATTTCGATGGCGACTGGGGCAGTGCGCCAACGGCCGTGGGCCAGCACTGGTTCGGGACCGACAATCTCGGGCGCGATCTGTATGCGCGGACCCTGCATGGCGGCCGCATCTCGCTGCTGGTGGGTCTGGTTGCGACGCTGGTGTCGCTCGGCATCGGCGTTGCCTATGGCGCCATCGCCGGTTACGTCGGCGGCCGTGTCGATCAATGGATGATGCGCATCGTCGACGTGCTCTACGCCTTGCCGTTCATGTTTTTCGTGATCCTGCTGATGGTGCTGTTCGGCCGTCATCTGGTGTTGATGTTCGTTGCGATCGGTGCGGTGAACTGGCTGGACATGGCGCGCATCGTGCGCGGTCAGACCCTGAGCCTGCGCAAGCGCGAATTCATCGAGGCGGCCGTGGTCTCGGGCTTGAACCGGGGCGCGATCATTCGCCGGCACATCATTCCCAATCTGCTCGGGGTGGTTGCGGTCTATGCCACGCTGACGGTGCCGCAGGTGATTCTGGTCGAATCGTTCCTGAGCTTTCTCGGTCTGGGCGTGCAGGAGCCGGCCACCAGTTGGGGCGCGTTGGTGAATGACGGCGCGCGCGAGATGGAAGCGACGCCCTGGTCGCTGATCTTTCCGGCGAGCTTCCTTGCGCTGACGCTGCTGTGCCTGAACTTTCTCGGCGACGGCCTGCGCGATGTCTTCGACCCGCAGGAGCACTGACATGGCGCTACTGAGTGTCGAAGACCTCAGCGTCCGTTTCCGGACGCCGGCCGGCGAGGTCGCGGCGGTCGAGCAGCTGAGTTTTGAACTGAACGCCGGCGAGACCCTCGGCATCGTCGGCGAATCCGGATCGGGAAAATCCCAGACCGCGTTCGCGATCATGGGCCTGCTGGCCGATAACGCGACCTGCAGCGGCGCGGTCAACTTCGAGGGTGAAGCGCTGTTGCAGCTGCCGCGTCCGGCGCTCGACCGCATCCGCGGCAGTCGCATCGGCATGGTGTTCCAGGACCCGATGACCGGACTGAATCCGTATCTGACGGTCGGCCGGCAGATGAGCGAGGTATTGCAACAACATCGTGGTGCTGGCAACCGGGAAGCGCTGGCGGACAGCGCACGGATGCTGGATGCAGTGCAGGTCAGCGATGCCGCGCGACGCTTGCAACAGTATCCGCACGAGCTGTCCGGCGGCCTAAGGCAACGCGTGATGATGGCGATGAGTCTGCTGTGCCGGCCGAAGCTGCTGATCGCAGACGAGCCGACCACGGCGCTGGATGTGACCGTGCAGGCGCAGCTGGTGAGCTTGCTGGTGCGCCTGCGGCGCGAGCTGGATCTGTCGTTGCTGCTGATCACCCACGATCTCGGGCTGGTGACCGAACTCTGCGATCGCACGCTGGTGATGTATGCCGGCCGTGCGGTGGAAATCGCGATGACCGGCACGCTGTTGGCCGATCCGCTGCATCCCTATACCCGAGCCCTGTTGGCGGCACGGCCGCGGCTGGATGCGCCGCGCCATGCTCGGCTCGATGCCATTCCAGGCGCACCGCCCAACCCACTGGAAATCGGCCCTGGTTGCGCGTTCCAGCCGCGCTGTGCGGCGGCGATCGAGGGTTGTCAGCGCTGGCTGCCGGACCTGCGCGGCAGCGTCCGGCGGCGCGTGGCCTGCCACCTCTATCGCGAATCCTGATCCGAGTTGCGCGAGTTGCGTTTTACTCCATAATCGGTTTAGGAGACGCGTGCTTCGATCCGGACAAAAGATGCCGGACGGGCGGCGCGGAAAATGCGCAAGGGGGTAGGAACATGAAGTGGGCTATTGGTCGCCAGGCATCTGCGTTGGGCGCTGCTGCCGTTGTACTTGCACTGCATGCTGGCAGTGCGCATGCCATCAGTTTCTCTCTGCCCTGGGGTGACGATGAAGTCATCGAAGGCGTGCTCAACTCGACCGTGACCGTCGGTGCGTCGATGCGCGCACAGGGACGTGCCAGCGATCTGGTCGGCAAGTCCAATCTCAACCCGGATGTCTGTGGCGGACCCAATCAGTCCTGCCAGGGACTGTTCCGCGATCAGGGCCATCCGGCGGTGGCGCTGGCCAACCAGCCGGGACAGTTCAGTCCCAACTACGACGACGGCAACTGGAACTACGACAAGGGCGATCTGACTTCGGGCGTTGCCAAGATCACGCAGGACCTGACGCTGACCTACGGCGATTTCGGATTCTTTGCCAAGGGCCTGTACTTCTACGACTGGGTCAACGCGAACTTCACCGAGTACCACCCCAACGAGGTCAACGCCGAGAACAAGGGGCGCACCGGATTACCGGATTTCAATCCGGCCCTGGCGGCGCTGCTGCCCAAGCAGTACGGCCCCGGCGAAGCGGTCCGACGCGAGCGCAACAGCGGCGAACTGCTGCGCCAGGTCGGTACCGATGTGCAGCTGCTGGACGCCTACTTCTTCGGCAACCTGCCGTTCTTCGGTGATCGCGAGCTGAGCTTCAAGATCGGTCGTCAGACCATCAACTGGGGCGAGTCGACGCTGCTGGCCCTGAACTCCATCAACCAGGCGAACCCGATCAACGCCAACAACTTCTATCGCGTCGGCTTCCAGGTCGAGGAAGTGTTCACGCCGGTGGGCATGGTGTCGGCGGCGTTCGAGCCGTTCTACAACGCCACCCTGGAAGCGTTCTACCAGTACGAATGGAAGCCGGTGGAGGCGCCGGGCCCCGGAACCATGCTGCAGCTGTCGGACACGGTCGGCACCAACAACGCGATCGACTACGCGCACGTGCACTTCGGCGGTGGCCCGGAAGATCCCGCGGGCGTCGCCTTCCCGCTGTACAACCCGCTGCAGGGCGTGACCAACACCTCGACCAAGATCGATCGCCTGCGCGATCTCGAACCGAGCAACAGCGGCCAGTACGGCATCTCGCTGAAGTACTACGCCGAGGAATTCAACAACGGCACCGAGATCGGCCTGTTCTACATGAACTACCACTCGCGCCTGCCATACGCGAGCTTCTTCTCGACCGTGGCCAGTTGCGCGCGGCGTGAAGGCAACGCACTGGGCATCGACGCCTATGATCCGGTGAGCTTCGTTGCCGCCTGTCCGGACCTGCCGCTGGTACGCGAACTGGTGGGCGGTGATCCGGCCAACGCCACCAGCAATGCGGTGCCGCTCGATACCATGAAGCTGATGGTCGAGTACCCGGAAGACATCCACATGATCGGCGCCAGCTTCAACACCACCGGCTTCGGCTGGTCGTTCCAGGGCGAAGTGGCCTACCGGCCCAACCTGCCGCTGCAGGTCGATACCGAGGATCTGGTGTTCGCGGCTTTCGGCCCGACGCTGACCCGATGCCATGACGCCAATCTGCAGCGGCTGCTGCCGACCGGCGATGCCCTGAATGGCGCGCTGGGACTGGTCGACACCATCTTCGGTCTGGCCAACCAACTCACCGGCGGTGTCATCGGTGTGCCCAATGTACTGCCGCTGGGGACCGGTTGCGCGGGCTCGACCACCGGCGTCGGCTCCACCGGTCCCGGCAGCTCACCGATCGCGGGGCTCGGCGACAATGCGGTCTACAGTCCCAGCGACTATCAGGTCGCGCCCGGTGTCGGCGGCTCCTACAAGGACACCTTCGATCTCGCGATCGGACATGCGCCTGGTTCGGCGCGTTCGTTCCCCGCGTTCGTGACGGCGTATCGCGGCATGAATGTCGGCGAGAATCCGGCCTGCGAGCCGCCCACCATGGGCAGCCTCAATCGCAGCGCCAGCAATCCGGGCGCGGTGAATCCCAACTTCGTTCCCTACACCAAGGCCAACCCGTGCTATCTGCGCGGCTATGAGCGGATGGACGTGTACCAGTTCAACTTCGGTGGCACCAAGGTGCTGGGTGCAACGGAGAATCCGATCGGCGCGGACCAGATCCTGTTCCTGTTCGAGACCGGGGCCACCTGGGTACCGGACCTGCCGTCGCTGGACATGATCCAGTTCGAAGCGCCGGGCACCTACTCGCACGCCAGCGCTGGCGCGGATGGCACCGGCGCCGATCGCTCACGCATGGCCTGCTCCTACGATCCGATCACGCTGGCGCCGCGCGAATCCTGCTCCTACGGCATCGACGGTCTGCGCTTCAATCCCTCGCAGGCGAATCTCGATTTCTACCCGGACAAGTTCTCGTGGGGTTACGTGATGATCGCGCTGATCCGCTACGAGTCGGTGTTCCCGGGCATCTCGTTCCAGCCGCAGATCACCTGGAAGCATGACGTCAAGGGCACCGCGCCGGGGCCGGGCGAGAACTTTGTCGAAGGCCGCAAGACCGCGGACATCCTCTGGGAGACGCGCTACAAATCCAACTTCGCGTTCTATCTCGGCTACACCTGGTATACCGGCGGTGGCGCGGCGAACATCTATCGCGACAAGGACACGGCGCGCGCGTACATCAAGATGCAGTTCTGAGCGCTACGGCGGAAACGAGAAAGGCGGCCATTGCGGCCGCCTTTCTCGTTCTTGCTTCGGTCACCTACTTCAGCATCGGCTTGAGGAAGCGCCCGGTGTGCGAGCGCTTGTTCCTGACAATTGCTTCCGGAGTGCCGAACGCCACGATCTCGCCGCCGCCGGAACCGCCTTCAGGGCCCAGATCGAGAATCCAGTCGGCACGTTTGATCACGTCGAGATTGTGCTCGATGATCACCACGGTATTGCCGTGCTCGCGCAGCCGCTCCAGCACCTTCAGCAATTGCGCCACGTCGTGGAAGTGCAGGCCGGTGGTGGGTTCGTCGAGGATGTACAGCGTCTGCCCGGTATCGCGGCGTGACAGTTCCTTGGCGAGCTTGACGCGCTGCGCTTCGCCACCGGACAGGGTGGTCGCGTTCTGCCCCAGCGTGATGTACGAAAGACCGACGTCCATCAGCGTTTCGAGTTTTCGCCGCAGGGCCGGCACCGGCTTGAAGAACTCCAGCGCATCCTCGACCGTCATGTCGAGCACCTGGTTGATCGATTTGCCCTTGTACTTGATGTCCAGCGTCTCGCGGTTGTAGCGCTTGCCCTTGCAGGTGTCACAGGTGACGTAGACGTCGGGCAGGAAGTGCATCTCCACCTTGATCACGCCGTCGCCCTGGCAGGCTTCGCAGCGGCCGCCCTTGACGTTGAAGCTGAAGCGCCCGGCCTCGTAGCCGCGTGCGCGTGATTCCGGTACGCCGGCAAACAGTTCGCGGATCGGCGTGAACAGCTGCGTGTAGGTCGCCGGGTTGGAGCGCGGCGTGCGGCCGATCGGCGACTGGTCGATATCGATCACCTTGTCGAGCTGATCGATGCCGTCGATGCCATCGCAGGTGGCGTGATGCGTTGCGGCACCATTGAGCATGCGCGCGGCATAGCCATACAGCGTGTCGTTGATCAGCGTCGATTTTCCGGAGCCGGAAACCCCGGTGACGCAGGTCATCACGCCCAGCGGAATTTCCGCGGTAACGCTCTTGAGATTGTTGCCGCGTGCATTGCGGATGACGATCGATTTTCCGTCCTGAACCGCAACGCGCTTCTTGGGCACCTCGATGCGGGTCTTGCCGGACAGGTAGGCGCCGGTGACGGAAGACGTGCTTTTCTCGATCTGCGCCGGTGTGCCCTTGGCGACCACCTGACCGCCATGGACGCCTGCACCGGGGCCGATATCGACCACGTAGTCGGCGTTGCGGATCGCATCCTCGTCGTGCTCGACCACGATCACGGTATTGCCGAGATCGCGCAGCCGGTACAGCGTCTGCAGCAGGCGCTCGTTGTCGCGCTGATGCAGGCCGATGCTCGGTTCATCGAGGACATACATGACGCCGACCAGGCCGGCGCCGATCTGCGACGCCAGGCGGATGCGCTGCGCTTCGCCGCCGGACAGGGTTTCGGCGCTGCGCGCCAGCGTCAGATAATCGAGGCCGACGTTGTTGAGAAATCCGAGTCGTGCGCGGATTTCCTTGAGGATCTTGTCGGCGATCTCGCCCTTGTGGCCGGGCAGTGTCAGCTGCGTGAAAAAGCCTTCCGCCTCGCTGACCGACAGCGCCGTGATGGCCGGCAGATTGCGATCGGCGACGAACACGTGGCGCGCGGCGCTGTTGAGTCGCTCACCCTGACACTCGGGGCAGGGCATCTGGCTCAGGAACTTGGCCAGCTCCTCGCGCACCGCATCGGATTCGGTTTCGCGATAACGGCGTTCGAGATTGGGGATGATGCCTTCGAACTTGTGCGAGCGGGTGCTGAGCTTGCCGCGCTCGTCCGGATAGCGGAACTCGATGCGCTCGTCGCCGCTGCCGTGCAGCAGCACCTTGCGCACCTTCTCGCTGAGTTTGGTGAACGGCTTTTCGGGATCGAAGCGATAGTGCTGCGCCAGCGAGGTGATGAAATGCCAGTAGTACGGATTGCGCTTGTCCCAGGAGCGGATCGCACCGGCCGCCAGCGACAGTTCCGGGTGCGCCACCACGCGTGCCTCGTCAAAGGTCATCAGCGAGCCGAGGCCGTCGCATTTGGCGCAGGCGCCGTGCGGCGCGTTGAACGAGAACAGCCGCGGCTCCAGTTCCTCCAGCGAATAACCGCAATGCGGGCAGGCCATGCGCGCCGAGAAGGTGATCGGCTCGGCGTTGGCGTCGCCGCCATGCGGCACCACGTAGGCGATGCCGTCGGACAGGCGCAGCGCGGTCTCGAACGATTCCGCCAGGCGCTGCTTCAGGTCGGGGCGGACCTTGAAGCGATCGACCACGATCTCGATATCGTGCTTGAGCTTGCGGTTCAGCGCCGGAGCGTCCTCGAGTTCGTGCACCTTGCCGTCGACGCGGATGCGCACGAAACCCTGCGCGCGCGCCTGCTCGAACCATTCGACATGCTCGCCCTTGCGGCCGCGCACCACCGGCGCCAGCAGCAGCCACGCCGATTCGGCCGGCAGCGACAGTACGTGATCGACCATCTGCGAGACCGACTGCGCTTCCAGTGCGACGCCATGATCGGGGCAACGCGCGGTCCCGACACGCGCGTAGAGCAGTCGCAGGTAGTCGTAGATCTCGGTCACCGTGCCGACGGTGGAGCGCGGATTGTGCGAGGTCGATTTCTGCTCGATCGAGATCGCCGGCGACAACCCTTCGATGCTGTCGACATCCGGTTTCTGCATCATCGACAGGAACTGGCGCGCGTAAGACGACAGCGATTCGACGTAGCGGCGCTGGCCTTCGGCATACAAGGTATCGAATGCCAGCGACGATTTTCCGGAGCCGGAAAGTCCGGTGATGACGATCAGCTTGTCGCGCGGCAGATCCAGCGAGACGTTCTTGAGATTGTGGGTACGCGCACCGCGGATGCTGATGAGGTCCATGGGAGTCGGGAGGTCGTTAGCCGTCTACTATAGGCAGACTTGTGCATGAGGCTCAAAGTGTCGTGCTGACGACACCGACTGAGCGGCCGTCAACCGGGATCGGCGCCCAGGTTGTACTTTTTGAGTTTGTAGAAGATCGAGCGCTCGCTGATCTGCAGCAATTGTGCGGCACGGGTCTTGTTGCCTTCACTGCGCCGCAGCGCCTCGGCCAGCAAGCGGTTTTCCAGGGCCGCCACCGCCGGTTCGAGCCGCAGGTCCGCGCCACCCTCGTCGGCAGCGCCCACGAGGGGCGTGGCGGGTTCGGCGTCCAGCGGAAAATGTCCCAGATCCAGGGACTTGCCGCCGCTCAGGATCAGACCGCGCTCGACCATGTTGCCGAGTTCGCGGACGTTGCCCGGCCAGTGATAGAGCCGCAGGTATTCCAGTGCCGCCGTGGTGATCGAGGGGCGTGGCGGCTGCGCCGTGGCGTTTTCCGCGACGAAGTGTTCGATCAGGGCGGCAAGGTCTTCGCGTCGGTCGCGCAAGGGCGGAAGTTCGATGGCGAACACATTGAGCCGGTAGTACAGATCCTCGCGCAGGCGGCCGTCCTGGATCGCGGTGCGCGGCATGCGGTTGCTGGCGGCGATCACCCGCAGATCGAGTTCGATGCGGCGGTTGCCGCCCAGGCGCTCGACGACGCCTTCCTGCAGCACGCGCAGCAGTTTCGATTGCAGGGCCACCGGCATTTCGGTGATCTCGTCGAGAAAGATGGTGCCGCCATGCGCCAGCTCGAACTTGCCGACGCGCTCTCGAACCGCGCCAGTGAATGCCCCTTTCTCGTGTCCGAACAATTCGCTTTCGAGGATGTCGGCCGGGATTGCGGCGCAGTTGATCGGGACGAACAGACGCTCGCGGCGGTCCGAAGCCTGGTGGATCGCGCGCGCCACCACCTCCTTGCCGGTGCCGGTTTCGCCGGTCAGCAGCACGCTGGCGCGGGTGGGCGCCACCTGTGCGATCCGGGTACGCACCTGCTGCATCGCGGCGCCGTTGCCGATCAGGCCATGCCAGTTCTTGTCGACTTCGCTGCGCAGAAAACCGTTCTTCTGCAGCACTTCCTGCACCGCGAACACGCGGCCGATGGCCAGGTCGAGAGTGTCGAGATCGAAGGGGCGCAGCAGATAGTCGCAGGCGCCGAGACGCATCGCTTCGACGGCACTTTCGATCGTGCCTTGCGCGGTGATCATGATCAGCGGCACGTCGTTGCCGTGGGCGCGCAACTGCTTCAGCAGTTCGATGCCGTTCATTCCCGGCATGCGCAGGTCGCTGATCACCAGATCCACGGTCTGGGTGCGCAGCAGTTCGTAGGCTTCGCGGCCGTCGGCGGCGCTGCAGGTCTTGAAGCCGCGACGCGCCAGCATGATTTCCAGCACGCGGCGCATGTTGGCCTCGTCATCGACGACCAGGACGCGACGCTCGTTCATGAAACCTCCACCTCATTGATCGGTAACCACAGTCGAAACAGTGCGCCGCCGCCGGGTGCGGCATCGGCCACCACATCGCCGCCATGCTGACGCACGATCTGGCGAACCACGGCCAGGCCGAGCCCGATACCGCCTTCGCGCTTGAATACGAACGGCTCGAACACGCCGGCGCGATCCTCTGCCGCGATGCCGGGGCCATTGTCGGCGACTTCGACCACCAGCCGTTTGCCGTCCACGCGGGTGCTGACATCGACCCGGCCGCCCTCAGGCAGGATCTGCAGCGCGTTCATGATCAGATTCAGCAGCACCTGGGTAATCTGTTCGGCATCGCAGTCGACCGTGGATTCGGCGGCGCCCGGGGACAGGTGCAGGGCGATGCCGCGATCGCGCGCCTGCGCTGCCAGCAGGGAGGCGGCATGCGCGATCAGGCCGTGGATTTCGGTGGGCGCGCGCTGCGGTGGCCGCGTGCGTGCGCTGTCCAGCATCGAGCTGACCAGGCGGTTCAGACGCTGGGTTTCGCTGTCGATGATCTGCAGCAGTTCCTGGCCCTCGGTACTCATGGCGGTTTCCGCGCGCAGCATCTGCGCCGACGAGCGCAGGATGCCCAGCGGTGTGCGTACCTCATGCGCCAGCAGGGCCGTCACTTCGCCGAGCGCGGCCAGTTTCGAGGCCTGGGTCAGGGTCTGCTGTGAGCGCTGCAGGTCGTTCACCATGCGCACGAAGCTGCGGTTCAGTTCTCCGAGTTCGCCAGGTCCCTGCTGGGGCACGGGGGGTGGCGAGCCCGGCTGCAGGTAGCGGCGCGTGAATTCGGTCAGGGCCACCACCGGGCGTGCGATCTGCGCGGCGACCATCAGCGAGACCAGCGTGACCAGCAGCGCCAGCACCGCCAGCAGTCCGGCGAAGACCCAGCCCATGCGTTGTACCGGCGCCAGCGCTTCGCTGCGCGATTGCAGCAGCAGGTAGGTCCAGTCGAAGCCGGAGAAGCGTTCGAACCCATGCGAGCGGTCGTAGCCGACGATCGCCTGGGCATCGATCAGGGCGCTGGCGTCGCGGGTTTCGGTACCGCTGAGCGCGCTGCCGTGAGGCAGCCAGTCGGCGTAGTCGTCGCCGGCGCGGGTACCACGGCGGCGCAGTTCCTGGGACGCGGCCACCACCTTGCCGGCGCGATCCAGCACCAGGACCTGTCGCGTCGGGGTCGATGCCAGGTCCAGCACCCGTTCGACCTGGCTCCAGTCGACTTCCAGCACCAGTTCGCCGATCTTGCCGTCGGTGAAATGCGATGCGATCGGACTGCGGATGTTGAGGCTGCCATCGCCATCGGGACCGATGACCGGATGATCCAGATAGACCAGATCGCCCGGGAGATCCGCCGTCAGCCAATGGCGTGCCGCGGGCTGGGCCTGGCGCAGGCGCGAGGGATTGCTCGACGCCATGATCACGCCTTGCAGTGTAATTGCGTGGAGGTCGCGATAGACGCCGCCGTAGCGGCGCTTCATTTCCCCGAGAAACGCCGACAGACGCTTGTCGACGTCGTCCAGGCGCAAATCTTGCATCACTTCGAGGTGATTCCAGATCGTGGCATTGAGCAGACGCTCGAACAGCAGACGGTCGACATCGGCCGATACCGACGCGGCGGAGCGGTGCACGCCCTGTTCGATTTCATCGAGCATGGCGGCGCGCGTGTTCTTGAACGCAAACAGCGTCAGCAGGCTGGCGGGGACCAGGCTTACCATGAGAAACGCGATCAGCAGGATGCGGCGGATCGTCACGCGCGGGGGTACAGTGTGAAAGTCATTACGAAGTCCGGGGCCTTGTCGCTCTGGCGATCGACAACAGGTTCAACAAGACCATGATAGCGGTGTTGCGGTTCGGGCTTGATCGCCTGGTGCTTCTTTGTGCGGCGGCTTGTCTGGGCCTGCTTGCGGTCTTCCCGGCCGGCGCGGCTGAAGCCGTTGCATCGGAGCCGGCGACGGCGGCCAGCGTCGAGCCGGCAGGCCGCGGCTTCGATCCGATGGCGGAACGCTACCGGCTCGGACAGGGCCTGCTGCTGGGCGATTCCGGATTCACGCTGGGCGGCTATGCCAATGCCAGTGTCCATGAGACCGCCGGGGACAACGACTGGGTGGCGGCGCTGGATGCCTTGAGCCTGTTCCTGTGGTGGGACGATGGTGACGCCTGGCATTTCTTTGCCGAAACCGCGCTGACCGATGCGGTATTGCTGCAACCCGGGGATACCACCACCGACGAAGCCTACTTCGGGCTGGAGCGCTTCTATGTCGATTATGTCTGGCGCGATGCCGCGAAATTCCGCATCGGAAAATTCCTGACGCCGGTCGGGCGCTGGAACCTGATCCACGCCGCACCGCTGGTCTGGACCACGTCGCGACCGCTGATCTCCGAGAACACCTTTCCCACCAACGCCACCGGCCTGATGATGTACGGCGTGCTGCCGCTGGGCGAGGACGGCGTCGAGTATTCGCTGTATGCCTCGGTGGGCAAGGAGCTGTTCCCGCGGCCGCGGGTCGATACCTTCAGCGAGGCGGTCGGCGGGCATCTGAGCTATTCGCCGCTGCCGCATCTGCAGCTGGGCTTCTCCTATGTGGATTTCGAGCTGGACCGGCTCGGCGAGGAGCGGCGCAAGCTGTACGGCGTGGATCTGCACTGGTCGTATCGTCGCTACGAATTGACCGCCGAGTATGCGTATCGCGCCAATCGCATGTTCGACGGCAGCCGTGACGAGCAGGGCGGTTACATCCAGGCGGTGGTCCCGCTGACGCAGAAACTGTATGCGGTAGCGCGCTACGAGAGCTTTCATCAGAGCGGCGCGCAGCAGGACATGAACCTGTACCTGATCGGCCTCAACTACCGCTTGCTGCCGATCCTGGCGCTGAAGGCCGAGTACGGGCGTGCAACCGACAACGACATCGGCCTGGTGGACGGCTACAAGGCCTCGATCGCCGTGCTGTTCTGATCATGCGTCTGCTCCTGCTCCCGTTGGCGATGCTGGCCCTGCTGTGCTGCGCAGCGGCCGCTGCCGTCGAGCCGCTGCTGGCGGTGGTGGTGCCGGCGGCTCCGGGGCATCTCGCGCCGAGTGAGCAGGACATCAATCTGATCTTCAAGCGGCGCAAGCAGATGTGGCGGGACGGAAGCCGCATCCAGCCGGTCAATCTGCCGGCCGACAATGCCTTGCGCCGCCGCTTTTCGCGCGCGGTGCTGAAGCTGTCGCCGGATGCGCTGGAGGAATACTGGAACGAGCAGTACTTCCACGGCCTGCTGCCACCGCATGTGGTCGCCTCCGAAAGCGCGATGGCGCGGTTCGTCGCGGAGACCGAGGGCGCGATCGGCTATCTGCCGTACTGCAGTGTCGATCGACGGCTGCGCGTGGTGCTGCTGGTGACGGCCGACGGCCGTGTCGTGGTGCCGGGGAGCGGGCCCGACAGCGTGCAGGCCTGTGGTGTGAGCGGTTCGGAAAGCTGAGCGGCCCTCGCGCCGCACCCTGCAAAGCTTGCCGACAATTTTTGCAGCCCTGCCGTTTGCTGCGTGGCGCGGCGCCTGCGCGGCGCTGCCGTAGCAACCGGATTCTGCTTTGAATTCACCTCTGTAGATCGAGACCGCGCTGCTGGCACGGGTTGGCACCGCGCTTGCGCCAGTGATCGGGAGTCCGCCGTGCATGGCGGTGTCCTGAACTGGAAATCCGATCGATGAGCGTCATTCAACCTTCAGTAGCAAGCGTGCCGGCTGATCGCGCCGGCCTGTTCCGGCGAGGCGGCTGGCTGTCGCCGTTGTGGCTGACGCTGGCCGCGTTCCTGGCGCTGTCCGCCATCGTGCGGCTGGTGCTGTGGGCCAGTTTCGGCATCGCGGATGGTGTGCCGGCGAGCGATCTGCCGGCGATCTTCGGGCTCGGGCTCGGCAACGATCTGGCGCAGGCGGTGTTCCTGCTGCTGCCGCTGACGCTGTTTCTTGCGGTCACGCCACGGCAGCGCCGGCCGTTGCCGCGACAACTGCTGAGCTTCGGTCTCTGGGCGATGCTGCTCGGCATGCTGTTCATCGCCGCCAGCGAATATTTCTTCTTCGAGGAGTTCGACTCGCGCTTCAACCTGGTCGCGGTCGACTATCTGATCTATCCCACTGAAGTGATCGGCGACATCCGCGCCGAGTATCCGGTGGGGCCGCTGCTGGTGCTGTTCGCGATTCTCGCACTGCTGGCGACGCGGACGATGCTGGCCTATCTGGCGCCCGGCCGGCTGCGCGCGCAGCCACCGCGCTCGGAGCGTCTGGGCGCAGTGGCCGCGCATCTGTTGCTGGCGGCGACCTTGGCCGTGGTGTGGTCCGCCGATCTGCTGACGCCGTTCAGCAATCGGGTGGCCAACGAACTGGCCGCGAACGGGCCGGCGCGCTTCGTGGCGGCATTCCGCAACAACCATATCGACTATCCGGTGTTCTATCGCAGCGGCGATTCGCGCGCGATGTTCGAGCGTCTGGTCAGCGACCTGCAGCCCGGTGGCGGCGAGTTCGTCAACCTGCCCGGCGGCGATCTGACGCGCCGCTTTGCCGCCAATCCCGCCGGCCTGGGCCGGCTGAATGTGGTGATGGTGGTGGAGGAATCGCTCGGTGCCGGGTTTGTCGGCGCCTACGGCGCGACCACCGGACTGACCCCGAACTTCGATCGACTGTCCGAGGAAGGCCTGCTGTTCACCCGCGCGTTCGCCACCGGCACGCGCACCGTGCGCGGCCTCGAAGCGCTGACCGCATCATTGCCGCCGATCCCGAGTGAATCGGTGGTCAAGCGCGCCGGCAACGAGGACATCGCCACCTGGGGCAAGGTGATGCGCAAGCTCGGCTACAGCACCAGCTTCCTCTACGGCGGCTACGGCGCCTTCGACAACATGAACCCGTACTTCGGGGACAACGGCTTTGCGGTCTCCGACCGCTCGCAGATCAGCAATCCGCGCTTTGCCAACATCTGGGGCGTGTCGGACGAGGATCTGTTCGATCACGCGCTGCGCTACTTCGATCAGCAGGCGGAACAGCAGCAGCCGTTCTTCTCGGTGATCATGAGCACCTCCAACCACAAGCCCTATACCTTCCCCGAAGGGGTGCCGGGAGTGAAGCCCCAGGGTGGCGGGCGTGAGGCCGGCGCACGCTATGCCGATCACGCGGTGGGCGGCTTCATCGAGCAGGCGCGCCAGCACCGCTGGTTCGACAACACCCTCTTCGTGATCGTCGCCGACCATGACGCGCGCGTTTACGGCCGCGCCGATGTGCCGTTGAACACCTACGAAATCCCGTTGCTGATCTACGCGCCGAAGCACATCAGCCCCGGCCGTGTCGATACCCAGACCAGCCAGATCGACGTCGCGCCGACCGTGCTCGGCATGCTGGGCCTGGCCTACGAGGCGCCGTTCTTCGGGCAGGACGTGATGAAGTGGCCGCAGGATCGGCCGCGCACGCTGCTGTTCAACCACAACCACGATGTGGCCGCGCTCTCGGGCGATCGCCTGTGCATCCTCGGCCTGCGCAAGACCGCGCGCTGCCAGCGCTACCAGCGCCTGCCGGGCGCGCCCAGCGAGCAGACCACGCGTTTTGAGCCGATCGCCGACGACCCGCAGCTGATCGATACCGCCATCGCCTACTACCAGACGGCGTACGAGCAGTTCACCACTCGTCGCTACCGCTGAGGCGCGATTGCCATGACGTCGCAACCGACGTTTCCGCGTTACGCATCGCTGGCACTGCTGCTGGCAGGTCTGGCGCTGCTCAGCGAATACGCGGGCTTCGACCGCTGGCTGCTGGTTGCGTTCTACGATCCGGTCGCCGGCGTGTTTCCGCTGCGCGACGTGTTCTGGACCGAGCGGCTGCTGCACCGCGGCGGCAATGTGCTGGTGGTGCTGATCGCGGTGGCGGCGCTGGCAACCCTGCTGGGCGCACTGTGCAGCGCTCGCCTGCGACCGCAGGCACGCGAAGCGGCCTATCTGCTGCTGTGCATGGCGCTCACCACCGGCAGCGTGGCCCTGCTCAAGCGCAGCACCGACATTGCCTGTCCCTGGGATCTCGCCGATTTCGGCGGCAGCCGTGTCTATGTGCCGCTGCATGAAGCCGGCATCTCGATGCAGGCGCCGGGCCACTGCTTTCCCGGCGGGCATTCTTCCGGCGCGTTCTCGCTGCTGGCGCTGGCGGTGCTGCTCGCGCGGCGTGGTAGCCGCTGGGCGCGACCCGCGCTGATCGGCGGTCTCGCCCTGGGGGCGGTCTATGGCGCCTGCCAGTGGCTGCGCGGCGCGCATTTTCCCTCACACGATCTGTGGAGTGCGGTCATTGCCTGGAGCGTGGCCTGCGGCTTGGCGCACCTGCTGCCGCAGCGCCGGCCGCCGCCGGTTGCGGTGGACCGCGAGCGCACGCGGCACTGGGCAATGCTGGCGGCAGCACTGAGCCTGATGGCGGTGGTACTGACGCCGTCGTCTGCACGCGCCGCGGCCGAACCGCCGATCAGCGACATCGCGTTCCGCGGCAACGACAAGACCGAGCCGCAGGTGATGCTGCGCGAAATCGGCATTGCGATCGGTGATCCGGCCAATGAAGCGGCGATCGAGCGCAGTCGTCAGGCGATCCAGGATCTCGGGTTGTTCCGGTCGGTGAAAGTCGAACAGGAAACCGACGCCACCGGCGTACGTGTGACCTTCGTGGTCAGGGAGAAATGGTATCTGCTGCCGTATCCGCGCCTCTCGGCGAACAGCGATGGCCAGAACGCGCTGGGTGCCGAGCTGCGCTGGAACAACGTCTGGGGTCTCAACCACAGCCTGCGCGCGGTGGTCAGCAGCGCCGATCGTCAGGATGAAGGCCGTGGCCGGCAACTGACCTATCGCGCCGGGTACTACGCGCCATTCCTGTTCGACTCTCCGTATGCGGTGTCGTTTTCGGTCGCGCATTCGGTGACCCCGGTCGACGAGGTGCGCCACGGCCAGCCCTGGCTGTACGACGAGAGCGTCGATGAAACCGAAGTGCTGCTGAGCCGCAAGTTCGGAGAGCAGGGCGCCGCCAGTCAGGGCTGGAGCGCGGGTGGCGGCCTGCTGTGGCGGCATCAGGACACGGCAGGCGAACAGGCCCCGCTGCCTTACGGCGATGCCTATGCCTGGGTGACGCGGCTGGATTTCCGCGATGTGCGCGATCGCATCTACAGTGACATCGGCAGCAACTTTTCGACCCGTTTCGAAATCGCGGATCGCAACCTGGGCTCCGACTACAGCTATTCGCGGCTGACCGCGCAGTACCGGCATTCGCTGCCGCTGGGCGATACGCCGCACCAGACCCTGGAGTTTCTCGCGGAAACCGGCAGTGCCAACAACGGCCCGCCGGGCGACGATCACTACAATTTCTCGCTGGGCGGCACCGCGGGTCTGCGCGGCTACCGCCGCAATCATTTCCAGGGTGACTTCTACTATCTGGCCAGCGCCACTTATCTGCGACCGATCGGCTGGGACTGGTTGCGACTGGTGGTCGGCATCGAAGCCGGCAATGTGTTCGAAGAAGCCGACAACCTGAGCAGCGACATCCGCTGGAGCCTGGATCTCGGCCTGCGGATACGCGCGACACGTCTGGTGAACTTCGAGTTCGAACTGGGTGTCGCCCTGCCGCTCGACAATCAGGGCACGCGCTTCTACGGCAGCCGCAACGGCTTCTGACATGGTTGCCGGCGCGCCTCTCTATCCGCAGGTGCCGCCGATGGCGGCGGGCGCTTGGTATCTGCATGAGGCGGATATCGAGACACGTCCGATCTACGCGCGATTCCTGGCCACACATCTGGGGATTGCCGGCAGCGCCGGGAGCGTCGTGCCCACGCGGCGGCTGTTTGGCCTGCATGAAGCCTCCGGCCGGCTGGTCGCGGCCTTCGGCTTGCGTGCAATCGCCGACCGGGGCGTCGCGGTCGAGTCGCTCGCGGGCGTGAGCAGCGTCGGACCCTGGACCCTGATTCCGCTGCTGACCGACCTGCTGCACGGTCGCGGCTATGACCGCATCCGCTTCAGCGACGAGTGTCAGGTGGCGCAGCCCTCGCTGGCCGATGCGGTAAACTCCGCGCCCCTTTTTGCCATTAATCCGGCGCCGACCGTCGCTACGCCCTCCGGTGCCCCAGATCCTGTCGCAATGAATGCCCTCGAATGGCGCGCCGTCCTCAGTCTCGGCGCCGTATACGCGCTGCGCATGATCGGCATGTTCATGATCCTGCCGGTGTTCGCGCTCTATGCGCATGGCTTGAGCCGTCCGGCCGAGCCCTGGGAAATCGGCCTGGCGATCGGCGTCTATGGCCTGACGCAGGCGCTGTTGCAGATTCCGCTGGGCATGGCCTCGGATCGCTGGGGCCGCAAGCCGGTGATCGTGCTCGGCATGCTGATCTTCGCCGCCGGCAGTCTGGTCGCCGGGCTCAGCAGCACTGTGGAATGGATCATCGTCGGGCGGGCCCTGCAGGGGGCCGGCGCGGTGTCGTCGGCGGTTGCGGCGCTGCTGGCCGACAGCACCCGCGATTCGGTACGCACCACGGCGATGGCGATTCTCGGTGCGGGCATGGGTCTCGCCTTCGTGCTGGCGCTGGTGCTGGGGCCGATCATTTCCGGCTGGATCGGTGTCGACGGCATCTTTCTGGCGACCGCCTTCTTCGCCCTGCTGAGTCTGCCGGTAGTGTTGTTCGGCGTTCCCACGCCCGGCGAATCGCGTGAAGTCGAAGGCCGCTTGCTCGACGCTGTGGCCGACCCGCGCCTGCAGCGCCTCAACATCGGCATCTTCCTGCTGCATGCCTGCATGACCGCCCTGTTCACCACCGCGCCAATGGCGATCGCACGCACCCTGCAACTGCCGGCCGAGGCGCACTGGAAGCTGTACCTGCCGGTGCTGCTGCTGTCGCTGATCCCGGTCTTTCCGCTGATCCGCTGGGCCGAATCCGGCGCACGCGCCGCGCCGGTGTTCCGCGCGGCGGTCACGGTGCTGACAGCATCGCTGGCCCTCGCGGCGGTGGCGTACGGGCAGCCGCTGCTGCTGGTGCTGTCGCTGCTGCTGTTCTTCGTCGGCTTCAACTATCTCGAAGGCACGCTGCCATCGATGATCTCGCGGATGGCGCCGCCGCGGCAGAAGGGCGCGGCACTGGGCATTTACTCCAGTGCGCAGTTTCTGGGTGCCTTCGCTGGCGGCGCACTCGGCGGCCTCTGTGTGCAGCGCTTCGGGACGGCGGGCGGGTTTTCGCTGGCGGCGGGGTTGGCGCTGCTATGGCTGGTGATCGTGATTCGCGGCGGTGTGGCAACGCCGCCGCCGCGTGAGCAGGAACAGGCCTAGGGGCTTGCTGGACGCTGGCTTTTGCCGCGTTCCACTTCAGTTCGCGCTTGTTGCTCGACCGGTGCCTTCCGCGCCTGTCGGCGCGGGTGACTTTTCTTTGATTGCGCAAAGAAAAGTCACCAAAAGAAAGCGCACCCTGATGTCGCGCCGCCGCTGCGCGGCGATGCCTTGCGGTGCTCGGCCCCAACGGGCCGCGAGCAAAACTCGCCCGGCTGCGCCGGACTCAGACAGTTGCTCGCTGTGAACCCCGTTTGAGCCTGCGCTCCTCAGCGCGACCTAAGGGGACCCAACGGCAACAGCCGCCGAAGCGCTCAACCAGCCACTGCGTGGCTTTGCGTTGGGCTCATTTCCTGATCGAGAGGAGCAGCCAACGCAGTGGGGCATGGAGCTATTTCTCCCACGACCGCTGCTTTTGCTGTTGGGTCCCCTTATGCGTCGC